>JBCDIQ010000001.1:0-69419 GCA_039024295.1 Bacteroidota bacterium
CTGATGTATTAGGTTTTCTTTCTAATTGCCACCAACTACACGGCATCCGAAAATACTGTAACAGTCCTGGCAGTATTTCACACAAGTAGAAACCCAAGGATTTGGCAATCTCGTGACTGCTCTAAATATCAACCTACCCAATTTTCCCGGTCCAAGCTCCGATACTGAATGGCCTCCGCCAGGTGTTCTGGCAAAATATCTGGCTTATCTCCCAAGTCAGCAATGGTGCGCGATACTTTCAGGATTCGGTCAAATGCCCGAGCTGAAAGGTCCAGCTTCTTCATCGCGATTTTAAGCAGCATTTCGCCCTGTTTGTCAATTTTACACACCTTTCGCACCATACGAGAGGGCATTAAAGCATTGGAATAAATATCGGGGTACTCTTTGAATCGGTCTAGTTGACGCTCACGGGCCATGATGACGCGCCCCCGGATGTCCTTACTCGACTCTCCCGGTTCTCGGGAAGCAAGCTCCTCAAAGGGTACAGGGGTCACCTCAATGTGGAGGTCTATTCGATCCATCAGGGGGCCAGAAATTTTGCTGAGGTAACGCTGTACCTGGGAAGGACCGCAAACACAATCCTTTTCCGGGTGATTGTAGTAGCCGCAGGGACAGGGATTCATGCTGGCGATCATCATGAAGTTGGCTGGGAAATCTACGGAGACTTTCGCACGAGAGACAGTTACTCGATGATCTTCGAGGGGCTGGCGCAGCACCTCCAGCACCGTGCGTTTAAACTCTGGAAGTTCATCCAAAAACAGGATACCATTATGTGCCATACTGATTTCGCCGGGCTGGGGATTGCCTCCGCCACCCACTAGTGCGACATCGCTGATCGTGTGGTGAGGAGAGCGAAAAGGTCTGTGGGCAACCAGAGAATCTTTTTCAGAAAGCCTACCAACAACAGAGTGAATTTTGGTAGTTTCCAACGCCTCCCGTAATGTCATCGGCGGCAAAATAGAAGACATCCGCTTGGCGAGCATGGTTTTTCCCGCTCCGGGCGGGCCAATCATGATGGCATTGTGTCCACCAGCGGCTGTTACTTCCAGTGCCCGCTTTACATTCTCCTGTCCTTTCACGTCCTCAAAGTCTACCGGGAAAGCCTGCTGGGCATCGTAAAAGATTTCGCGGGTGTCTCGTTCAAGAGGGGAGATGTCTCGCTTGCCGTCCAGGAAGTCTACGGCTTCCTGCAGGTGGGTTACCGGAATCACTTCCAGGTTGTTGACAATGGCAGCTTCGCTGGCGTTTTGTTTCGGTAGAATGAAGCCTTTGAGGCCATTCTTTCGGGCCTCCACTGCTATGGGCAGTGCCCCTTTGATGGGGCGAAGGCTTCCATCTAAAGACAATTCACCCAAAATCAGGTATTCTGCGACTCGTTCTGCTGGCAGGTGCTCATCCGAAGCCAAAATGCCAATGGCAATGGGCAGGTCATAAGCTGAGCCTTCTTTTCGGATGTCTGCTGGGGCAAGGTTTACGGTGATTTTTCCCCGAGGCAACCGATGCCCATTATTGCGTAAAGCGGTGGACACCCGCGCCAGGCTCTCTCGCACGGCATTATCAGGCAGTCCCACCATCACAAATCCAAATTCCCCTCCGGCAGCGTTGACTTCCACGGTGATCAGGGTAGCATCAATGCCCTGGACGGCGGCCCCAAATGTTTTTACCAGCATGTGTGTAGTGTTGAGCTCCCTGTTATCAGGAAGCTGTGACTTATGCTGTCTAAAATCTCAAAAATGTAGCATAAATCAAATTTAGGAAGCCAAATGTACTGTGCTACCAATCACTGAACTCGTCCAAATTTCTATACCTACTTTGGCACTAATGGCATAAATGTATTCTATCTTCTACTTCACTCCCTTTCCCTGAAACAGCACCTGCCCTGCTTCATCCTTCACCTGAATGACATATAGTCCTTTAGCCAAAGACTCATGTGAGATGAAGGTACTTGTTTCTGGCGAGTTGACGGATTCGGTAAGTACAGAAGCGCCCTGGATATTATATACTGTAACCATGAAAGGTTCAGGGATAGGTTTGCCTCGGTAGCGTAACATCCATGAGTCAGGTCCATGAACCAAGGAAAAACAGTTATTAGCAGATCGTATCTCTTGAATATCCGTAGCAAATGCACAAGGCAAGGGATCGATCACATTGCCTTCACAGTCTGTTTTCATCACGCGGATACCATCTCGCATGTCGATTAGCTGGAGGTACTGGCGGTTGGGAATGGGCACTGTTTGGCGGATCCTGATAAAATTGATGTCATCGAAGAAATCGTATGGCTCAGAGGTGTACAGGGTGCGGCCATCGGGGGAGAGTACAGTGAAAAAACCACCATGAGAGAGCACGTAATTACCGTCTTGATCTTCGAAGCTGTTCCAGGCACCATAGAAGATATCATCTCTTACCCAAATAGGGTTTCCTGAGCTGTCAATCTTCATGATCATACCAGCATCTACCCCTCTAGCTGTAAGGAGGTAGTTTCCATCACTGGTAGGCCTGATTTTGCCAACTTCATAAAAATGGGATGATGAAACATTTTGCTTAGAATAGGTCCTGGACCAAAGGGAATCTCCATTCTGTCCCAGTTTGAATAGGTGAATTTTCTGTAACTTATCCGTTACGGATGCACCAAGAAAACCTTTAGAAGGGTTATGCATTTGGCAAATGCTGTAGTAAAGTGGATTGACAAAAGGTGCTGTATCATATATTTTTTCGAATACTACATTTCCATCCTTGTCAAGTCTGACAATTAGCGTCTTAGTCGTTGCCATTATTGGCGATGAGTTTTGCCTATCAGCAAAAATGTATCCTATGCCAATACACCCTCCGTCAGTTGTAGGCTCTACATCCATAAAATTGGAAAAAATAGGTATATCTTCCTTGGAGGTATATCGCTGATAGTCCCATAACTGCCTGCCCATACTATCAGTCTTTACGATATAGGCAAAAGAGCTTCCTTCCCAATTAGTATCTGGAATGCTAAAACTCAAGCCTCCAAGAAAAAAGCTTCCTGCCTTATCCCTTACGGCATCTTCCATAAATTCTCGATCAAACAAGCCATAGCGTCGACCGTAAGAACCTGTCCACAATTGATTGCCCCATTTATCTAATTGAAATAGCAAGAATTGGCCGGTTATATTATGGTTACCAGCCACTGCATATCCATTGGAGTTGGGCATAATGGCATAAGCAATGTTTCCCTGAGCGCTGTACGTCCGGTCCCAGGTAAGTTGGGAGTATAATATACCCGGTATAGCAAATAAGAGAAAGAGGATAGTTTTCATAAAGTAGTGAGGTGAGACGTTTTTAGTAATGAAGTCATCTAAAGTTTATTTGTAAAAAATCACGGCTACGATTTACTTGAAGAAATTCCTAACAATCAACAAGTTACCGTAGCTCATGATTTATATTTTCCCCCAAGATATTGTGCAACAACATATTGTGCAACATTTAAGTCAACCGAGGCGTGGTCCTAAATGCAAGGTAGCCACTTGGGAACTGGTCAATGCGATTCTTTATAAGCTCAAAACTGGATGCCAATGGGATATGCTTCCGATTAATTCTCTGATTACCAGCAATCCTATCGGTTATAAGGCTGTTTTTCATCACTTCAGAAAATGGATAAAAGATGGTTCATGGGAACGTGCTTTTACCAACTTTGGCAAAACCTCTAAGCATTTTTTTGATCTTTCCACTGCTCAATTGGATGGCACACATAGCCCTGCCAAACGGGGAGGGGAAGCAGTGGGGTACCAAAAGCGTAAGTCGGCCAAGACCACCAATATCCTCTTATTGACTGACAAAAATGGGCTGGTGGTTGCCTCGGAAAAACCGGAGGCAGGCAACCATCACGACCTCTATAAAATTGAGGATCAACTCACCCATATCTTTAATCAAATGAAGCAACAACAGATTCCCTTGGACGGCCTATTTGTAAATGCCGATCCAGGTTTTGACGCAGAAATAGTCAGAAAAGTCTGTGAAAAAGAAGAAGTTATCCTGAATGTGAAGCCTAATAAGAGGAATCGAGCAAACCTTGATTCAGATCAGTTCTTTGATGAACTTATGTATGAAGAACACTTTTCTATTGAGCGGACAAATGTTTGGATGGACAGCCTCAGAACCCTATTAGTAAGGCAAGATACAACTAGCTCAAGTTGGAGTAGTTGGCACAACATTGCAGCCATCTACTGGAAGATCAAACACAGAGTGTTAAAACTTTAGATGAGTTCAATATTTAAATTAGCTGCTCTAATTTTTCTTTCCAAGTAATATGAGATTAAATCCCCTTTGTCAATATACAAAGCGAAATTTTGAATAATCGATATATGCATTTTGCGATCTAATCTATATCAGGTGCTATTTTTACGTATTGCCTCCATCCCCCGATTTTCCTACCTTTCCTCAAAAAGTCTCATTGCCCACCCTTGCTGTCAATACACGCCTGTTACTGCCGGGCCGAATCGAAGGCATCAGCCGCTTTGCATATGAAGTGCTGACACGCATGGTGAAGCGCCACCCTGAGGTTACCTTCCATTTTCTGTTTGACAGACCCTATGCAAAAGAGATGGTGTTTGGCAGCAATGTGATCCCCCACCATGTGCCACCTCCAGCCCGGCACCCGGTGTTGTGGTATGCCTGGTTTCATATCAGCACACGCTTGAAGCTGGCGCGGCTCTCACCTGATGCCTATTTCTCCCCGGAATTATATCACAGTTTCCATCCTGGCATTCCCCAGCTTCCGGTGTTTCATGACCTGGGCTATGAACATTTCCCGGAAGATGTGACAGGCTCACATGGCAGGTACTTTCGGCATTATTCCCGTAAATACGCCCAAGCGGCCCATCACCTGTTTACGGTTTCCGAATACAGCAAGCAGGATATCGTTGACACATATGGAATTCTACCAGAAAAAATTACCGTGGTTCATAACGGAGCTGGCTCGGGATTCCAGCCCATTTCGTCACCTGAGGAAAAACAAGCCATTCGAGATCGGTACACGGCTGGTAAGCCTTATTTCTATTTTGTGGGAACCTTGCAGCCCCGCAAAAATGTACACAGCCTGCTGAAAGCCTTCGACCGATTTCGGAGTCAAGTAGAAGAAGACTGGCAATTGCTCATCGTGGGGCGCAAAGGCTGGAAGTATGCCGAAGCTGAGCAGGCTTACGAGCAGATGACCTATCGAGAGGCAGTTCAATTCACTGGATTTGTGCCGGATGATGCGCTCAAAAAAATTGGGGCTGCCTCGGAAGGATTGGTGTACCTGCCCCGATTCGAAGGCTTTGGCATTCCGCTTTTGGAAGCCCTTCACATGGAGGTACCTGTCATCAGCAGCAACCTGACGGCCATGCCGGAAGTGGTGGGCGATGCGGCCTTGCTGGTCGATCCCTACGACATTGACGCTGTGGCTAAGTGTATGGCCCGACTTGCCCATTCGCCTGAGCTTAGGCATGAGTTGGTGGCTAAAGGCAGGCTTCAGCGAGCGAATTTTTCCTGGGATAAAACCTATGAGCGGGTTTGGGGAGAGTTGGAGAAATGGCTGTGAAATATCTGGACGAGATTACCCCTCCACTTCTTCCTTTTCATCTAACTTAATGGACTCTGAATTGATGCAAAACCGCAGTCCACTCGGCGCAGGGCCATCAGGGAATACATGGCCTAAATGACCATCACATACATTGCACATCACCTCAACCCGTACCATGCCATGGGAAATATCTTTCTCGTACTTGATGACATTGTCCCGAATGGGTTCGGTAAAACTGGGCCAACCGGAGCGGGAGTCAAACTTCAAGCCTGAATCAAATAGTGGCGTCCCACAGCAAATGCAACTGTACTTACCTGCTGCATATACATTGCATAATTCACCGGAAAAAGGAGCTTCAGTTCCTTTTCGGCGGGTAATGCGATATTGTTCCGGGGTCAATTGTGCCTTCCACTCGGCATCTGTTTTTTCTACGCGCCGATCAGGAGCAGGGCTGCCGTTCTTGGCATATTTGATGACATCGTTCCAGTTCATGAGATATACTAGAGAAGTACGTTTTAGATTTATCAGGCCAATATAACGTATCTCTCCTCCATAATGTTCCACTTATTTTCGTGCTTCTAGTAAAGCTTTTGCCTGCTGCTGGAAGGGATGGGTATTGTCAGTTGAAATCACCTGAATCAAGGTATTGGCATCTTCAGTCCTATTTAACCCTATAAGGGATAATGCCTTATACCAGTCCGCAGGTTTCTGGTATTTGGAACCAGACTGCTCTGATATCGAAGTGAGTATTTCAATCGCTTCTTGCCATCGATTTATTTTCATCAGGCTAATTGCCTCGAAAAATTCGATTTCCTGATCGCCTGCTTTCTGATTGAGGAAGTTGAATTTTTCTGCTGCCACTTCATAGTCCCCTGAATCATAATAGTAAAAAGCCTCTAACACCGACTTGGAAACAGTAGAATCTTCCGCTCCTCGCTGAATACGGTATTGCTCATTGGGGTACGGCTCAAAATGTGCTGCTAATAATTCCTCGTTACTCATGGATTGTGGGCGCAAAACATACACCAACCCGAGTAGCAAGACCACTGCTGCGGCAACCGCCCAGGCAGCATATTTTTGGAACATCGGCCTAACCTTCCCTGAGGCATCAGGTACCTGATTCGTTGAACGGGAAACAAATGTTTGGGCATCCAAGGCTTGTAAATCAGCCTTCAACTGGGCACGACCAGCGGACTGGAATGCCTGGAATAAATCCTGTTCAGCTTTGTACAAGGCTTGAAATTCGCTGTCCTTCAGCTTTTGCTCGAATGTGCGGGCCTCTTCTCCTGTCAACTGCCCCAGCAGTTTTCGTTCGATTAAAGCTAAATTTTCAGGGGTATACACAGACATGGTAACTTGGGGTTAACGACCCAATTCTTCCTGGTATCGTTCTTTTATAATGGTACGCAACGACTTCATGCAACGATTTTTCTGGCTTTTGACCACATTGGTATTGTTATACCCCATGGTCGCCATGACAGACTCAGTTGCATATTTGTGGTAGTACAACAAGGTGAGCAGTTTACGACAGGTTTCACCCAAGCCATCAATTGCTTGCTTGAGCACACGTTGACGATCCGTTAACTCCCATAGTACTTCGGGAGAAACTGGATCTATTTCTTCCTGCCGTTCAGCGTTCACATCAACCACGGGTTGACGCTTTTGTTGCTGAAACCGGTTCAGGATCATGAACTTGCCAATCCCGAATAAATAGGTCCGAAGCTGGCTTTTCAGGTCCTTTACCTTGTTGTTTACCACATTTTCATAGAACGCGATGATGACATCCTGATAGATATCACAAGCATCTTCTTCTGAGCAACGGTAGCTGCGAACTGCCCAACCAACAAACTCTTCTCGGTAGGCAACGTACACCCGGTTCAATTGCTCACGGTCGCCCTGCCGAATCGAATCGATCACTTGCTGCTGTTCTGCAGTGGAAATGTTGGCGACGTTCATGAAGTTGGTACCTTTATACCCCAATAAGTAAACACAAAACTAGAAAAAACGTGAAATTGATCTCGTAAATTGTGCCGATATACTTACAAAGCTAAAGAAGTTTACGGTTTTCAGTGTGCAGTTTACAGTATTCGAGCTTTATAGCCACCCCACTGAAAACCGAAAACTGTTGAGCGAAGCGAAATCCCGCGAAGCGGGGAAAACTGATAACCTTACCTCCCCAATTTTACCTCATGGCTAAAACCAAAACCATCTATGTCTGTCAGGAATGCGGCACCACTCACCTGAAGTGGCAAGGTCAATGTAGCGGCTGCGGAGCCTGGAATAGCCTTGTGGAAGAAGTTCAAGAACCGGCAGATAAGCGAAAATTAGATACGGGCACTCCTACTACAGGTCGAAGGCCACATACCTTGGCGGAAATTGAATCCACGGCAGAGAAGCGGATCGTCACGCCTGATGAGGAACTGAACCGTGTGTTGGGCGGAGGAATTGTCGAGGGATCTGTGATCTTGCTCGGGGGAGAGCCTGGAATTGGCAAGTCAACTTTATTGCTACAACTGGCGTTGCAGCTTTCACCGCTGAAAATATTATACATCTCTGGGGAAGAATCCGAGCAGCAGATCAAGATGCGCGCCCAGCGACTGCCCATCAGCAATGACCAATTATACGTTGCAGGCGAAACTAGCTTGGAACGCATTGCTGAGTATTACCGCTCTTTGCAACCCGACCTGTTGGTGATCGATTCCATTCAGACCATCCGCACAAATGTGCTGGAGTCTGCTCCCGGCAGCGTTTCCCAGGTGCGCGAGTCTGCGTCACAGCTTATCCGTATGGCAAAGGATGTGCGGGTGCCGGTATTCCTGGTGGGCCACATCACAAAGGAAGGGATGCTGGCCGGTCCCAAGGTACTGGAACATATGGTAGATACCGTCTTGACCTTTGAGGGAGATCGCCACAATAATTATCGCATCATTCGGACAAGTAAAAACCGCTTTGGTAGTACAATGGAGATTGGCATCTACGAGATGCTGGCCCATGGCTTGCGGGAGGTAAGCAATCCCTCCGAGATCTTTCTCTCTTCCGGCGAAGAACCCTTTAGCGGCGTAGCCATCTCTGCCACAATGGAGGGCATGCGTCCTTTGCTGATTGAAACCCAGGCACTGGCCACCCCCATGGCCTATGGTACCGCCCAACGTTCCGCTACGGGGTTCGACCTCCGCAGGTTGAATATGCTACTGGCTGTGATGGAGAAGCGTTGCGGCTTCAAAATGGGCACTAAGGATGTGTTTATCAACATTGCCGGTGGACTGAAAGTAGAAGACCCAGCCCTGGATTTGGCTCTGATTTGCGCAGTTATTTCCTCTCTGCACGATTTACCGCTGGCCCAAACAGTCGTCTTCGCAGCGGAAGTGGGACTATCCGGAGAAATTCGTCCGGTGAACCGCCTGGAAATGCGCATTGCGGAAGCGGAGAAACTAGGGTTCAAAACCATTTACGTAGCCCAGTCGCAGGCTGAGACCCTACAGAAAAAGTATACCGATATTCAGGTAGTAGGGGCTGGGAAGCTAGAGGAGGTATTTCGGATGGTGTTTGCGCAGTGAGGTTTTCGTCATTAAGATCGCCAGGTGTAAAGGGACTCTCTACCTACTAAAGTATAGATATGTCAAAAAAATGGCCCTATAGGTTCGTGCTAGGGGGAATTATACTCCTTTTAGGACTTGCTTTAGGTATTCATTCACATACCCGTAAAGGTGTGGCCTTCCTGTTCTATGGCCAATCATATGACCAAGATTGTATCATCGCGGAGTTCTCGTTAAATAAGGAGAAAGTAATGCAGCAATTGAATTCGTGTGAATCAGGCGGCATTTTTGCGCTCCCAGCAATGGGGGGATTTGGGAGTGATTCTTATACAAGCCTTGATAGCCTGTATATCAACCTATATGATCTGGATTGTGAATTGATCACCCGTAAGGCTGAACCCATTGACTTTTTATTCAAAAAGTGCATCACCATAGAATTTTATCCCAAGGTTAACTACAACATTGAAGTCACAAGTCAATTTACCTGTGACAAACTGGATATTTAATGGCATCCTCAATGCTGGTCCAACGCATACACAGCAAAGGAGGCCAGCCAATGCGTCCCCACATAATCTCCAGAAGCGATATGAGGCAAAGTTGCTTGAATGTGAGCTTCATAGGCCTCTTTCATCTTCTTTATTGCAGGATGTTTTTTGGGTAATTGCCGGGAGATACGACGCATGCACCATGCTCGGCTCAGGTTGAGGCCATCCAGGTGTACAATCTGAGGATCGCTGCGGTCGGCTACTTCGGCGGGCGTGAGCAACGGATGAGCTTTTCCTTTGGCAAGGCTGGGCAGAAAATGCTCAAACCATTCTGCAAATCCCTCCGGTCCCAGCACCCGTCCCATGAGATCCGCCTCTTGCAAACAAGGTGATAGGAAATCGGAGCCCCCCGGCTCCCACGATGCCGGACAATCGTTGTCTTCGAGAAAATAGGCGCGAGCAGTTTGTTCAAGCAAGTCCTGAAACTCCGTAAGCCCTCGAAAAGCAGCATAATCCCACGCAAAGGCGAGCCCAAAGGCGGTATTAGGATGTACGCCCGTACGAATCGGATACGTTTGCCGAGGCAAAAAATCCTGGTACCGCTCCACAATAGTGATGGTAAGGGGCTCCAGGTTTTTGGCAATTTCCTGCCCAAGGGGATCTTCCCAGCTTTCCACTTCCTGTGCCAGTTTAAGCAGCCATGCCCAGCCGTACGTTCGCTCAAAAGACTTTCGATTTTTCTGATGGAAATAAGCCGTCTCCTGCAGCAGGTTAGACCGGCTCAGGTTAGCCGCCAATGCCTTGCGGATTTCGTCTGCTTCAGGCATTTCAGGGTACAGCTTGAGCAGCCGCACCAGCATCCAATGCCCATGTACAGCGGAATGCCAATCATAGCATCCATAAAAGGCTGGGTGTAACCTTCGGGGCTCCTGTAAATCTCCTGCTTCATTGATCACATGGCCCGGTTTGTAGGGGTACGGCTGCTGGATGCAACTTAATGCAAGCTTTGCAAAGTGTGAGGCACCCTCTTCGGTGAGTCGCCATTCGGCCCCTTCATGGGTGAGCAGTAAAGCAGTAGAATCCTGAGATTTCATGGGCAAAGATAATGTCAGCAGATTCAGAGCAGTAAGCAAAACCCCAGTAAAAAAAGAGAAAGGTTTCATAAGTACATCTTAATACCTGAAATTATAGAAAATCTGGGGTTTGATGAGAAACTCTCCCTAAATTTCCCGCATGAAACACATAAAACGCGCTGATCCTGTACTGGCCTCGCTGGACATAGCTGAGTCCCTTAAATATTACACCGAAAAACTGGGGTTTGTCGTCACATTTGAGTCGCCAGATTACGGCATCGTGATGCGAGATGGGGTCGAAATTCATTTTTGGCTGGCCGATGACAAAATTTATCCTGAAAGTACCAGCTGCTATGTTCGGGTGGAAGGGATAGAAGCACTATACGAAGAAGTCAAAGCCGCTGTGGAAATCCACCCCAATGGAAAGCTCGAAACCAAACCCTGGGGACAAAAGGAATTTGCCATTTCAGATGTGCACGGAAATTTGTTGCGCTTTGGGGAAGCAGGCTAATAAGTTCTTTGGGGATGTAAGTTTTCTCTGTGATGGACCAGTTGGTTGATACAGGTAAAATTACTACTTTTTGGGTAGGTCTCACGTGAGAATGAATAAAGTAAGTTGATGAATAAAGCAGCTATATTAAGTGCCCTATCCGAGAGCAGAACTGTCTTGAGAACACAATATAATATTGCAAGAATAGGGTTATTTGGCAGCTATGCTAGCAATGCCCCTAGGCATAACAGTGACATTGATCTTGTGATTGAATTGGAAGAGGGCAAAAGGCTTGGCTTCAAAGAATCCTTTGAGCTGGAAAAGTATCTTCAAGAAGTGTTAAAAACAAAACGGATAGATATTGTAAACTTAAAATACATTAATCCCCTTATCGAGCACGAGATGGCACAATCAGTAGAGTATGTATGAAAAGAAAAATCTCACTTATATCCTTACTGCCCTAGAAGCAATTGAGAAATGTTTTATCTACACGGATGGTATCGAATCTTCGGATGAATTTCTCGATCGAAATAATCAGATGAATTTTAATGCATGCCAAATTCTCCTTTTGGTCATTGGTGAGGAATCGAAAAAAATTGAAGAGAACCTGAAACATGAATACACAGATATTCCCTGGAGACTGATTTCCTCCCTGAGAAATAGGATAGCACATGATTATCGAAGTATTGATCCATACATTTCTTTTGACATCATCAAAAACTACCTCCCAGAGTTGAAAGAGGTTCTAATTGATATGACACGAAAAGTACCGTTTGAAAGGCAACTGTTAGAAAAGGCCTTAAATACCTCTTATTACAAAAATATCAGATATCTTCTTGAACCGTAGTGCTGCCATGTCAGCTTACAAGTATTGGTGGATAACTCCCAAAATTTCTACTCAGCCCTTAGTTGTGTAGTATGATTGAACTCACATGACATTCCTAATCAACCGAACCTTACTTTTAGTAGCCATTAGCTTTTTAATTGCAATCCCAGTTACCGCCCAAATGCCCGTCCACGAGGAACCTTACCATCAACCTGTGTGGCAAAATGAAGTGTTTCGACTGCTGGAAGTATTTGTTCCACCTGGTGACACCACTGCCTTTCATCGACACGAACACCCGATTTGCTACATTGTGCTAAAGGGAAGCAAGCTCTTTTTGCAGCAACCTACCCAAAATGGCCGAACGGTCACCCTCCCTACAGGATACGCCGGAACACAAGGCGGGAGTATAGACACCCCGTTCATCCACCGTTTTGCGAATGTGGGAACGCAGGAAGTTCAAATTTATGCCCTGGAGCGATTGATACCCGGCACCAAGCCTACCGCAGATTCTGCCAACCTCGTTTTCCAACAGCGTGGGTTCACCTTGTACAAATTCTCTGTGCAACCAAAGTCAACGATAGATGTCCCTTATGGTATGCTCATCGTAGCCGGCCCTCCGGGAAATGTATTCATCAAACAGCAAAGGCGCAGGAAGCGCTTGAAACGTGTATGGTTCCCTGTTAATCCCCAAAATGGCCCTGCCCAATTGGTGAGCAAAAAGAAATCAGCTGTGGTGTATGTGATCAGATAATGGAATGCTATCCCTTGATAAGTACCCACAATTTTCTGGTAAGAAGCTTTACCTTGGCAACATCAACAACCTACTGCTTTTATGAAATACCTGTCACTAACCTTCTCCCTTTTCAGCTTTTTCCTTATGTCCACTGCCCAGATCCCTCAGCAAAAGGCAGTCGACAGCATTTTCGCCAAATGGTCAGAACCCGGCTCTCCTGGCGGCTCTCTTGGAATCATCCAGGACGGAAAATTGATTTATGCCAAAGGGTATGGATTGGCCAACCTGGAGTATGACCTCCCCAATACGGAAAAATCGGTCTTCCGAATTGGCTCCACCTCGAAGCAGTTTACGGCGGCCTGCATCGTATTACTTGCAGAACAGGGGAAGCTTTCCCTGGAAGATAAACTCTCTTCTTTCTTCCCGGACTTTCCTCCTTATGCAGACACCATCACGGTGAGTCATTTGCTCCATCACACCAGTGGCATTCGAGATTATTTGCAGCTCTCCTACCTAAAAGGCCTCAGAGGAGACGATTATTACACAGACAAGGACATCATGAAATGGTTGGTGAACCAATCATCCCTCAACTTTTCTCCCGGAGATGAATTTGTGTACAGTAATTCCGGCTATTGGTTATTGGGACAAATTGTTAATAAGGCCTCAGGCATGAACATGGCGGAGTTTGCCCAAAAAGAGATTTTTGAGCCGTTAGGCATGAATGAAACCCATTTTCACAATGACCATGACCAAATTGTCAAAAATCGAGCTTCAGGCTACGCCCCCAAGAGGGAGGGAGGGTATCGAATTAGCATGACCACCCTCGATATGATCGGAGATGGAGGTATTTTCACTACGATTGAAGACATCAAAAAATGGGATGATGCTTACTATGAGTCGAAGGTTCTGAGCAAAGAGTTCTGGGCAAAAATGACGGAGAAAAATTCCTTAAACAGCGGTAAGGAAACCTCTTATGCTGCGGGCCTGTTCATAGATACCCACAAAGGACTGAATACAGTTAGTCACGGGGGGGCTTTTGTGGGATTTCGGGCAGAGCTTTTGCGGTTCCCGGACCAGCGATTTACAGTTGCGATTTTTGCCAATCGGGCAGATGCAAGCCCTAGCAGAATGGCCTATCAGGTAGCTGATATTTTCTTGAAAGATTTGTACGTAGAAGAAAAGCCAGAAACAGAGGAACCAGAAGCCGTTGCACCAAATGACCCAGAATATTTATTAGAACAACTTACGGGCAATTACGAAATCGAGCCTGGGGTTGAAGTAAAAATCTCTATTGAGAAAGACTCCCTATTCGTCACCCAGTTGTGGAATGAAGAGCACTACGCCATTTTCCGTACAGAAGGGAATACATTTAGCTTACCCACAAATTCAAAACTCACCTTTACCTTCACAGAACTTGAGGAGAATTTGACCCAAAAATTGACCGTATCTCAGGGAGGAAGAAAAACGGTTACCAAACGTAAAGCACCGGTGGACCTATCTGAGTTGAAGCTATCAGATTACGTTGGGGCTTACTATTCAAAGGAATTGGATGCAACCTATCATTTGGAACTCCAGGAGGGGGAACTCATGGCCAGAATTGGCGAGGGAAAACTGAGAAAGTGCCGCTTCTTTGAATTGACAACATGTGACATGCCGATGGGCACGGCGACCTTTGAAAAAGCAAAAGGAAAGGTCACTAAGTTTATGCTGGATTCTGGCAGGGTGAAGAATTTGGCGTTTGAGAAGCAGTAAAAAAGGAGGGTATTTTAACTAGGTAAATATTCTTTTAGCTAGCTACAACAATTTTATTACTTAAGAACTAAGAAATTCAGCAAAAAGTCTGTGGATAAGATAGGTGCCACTACTCTTTATTGTTAGAACTTGAGATAAGGATTTTTATATTACTACTTAAGTCATTAAGTTGAGATATAAAATTCCTTATCGTAACTTTAAGGAATAAATAGAGATAAGCATTCAATTGAGTGGCATAGGTCGATGATACGCATTGAACAATATAAATCTGGGTATTTTCAAAAAAGTCCCACTGGCTACGAATTTTTCCTCCCCTCCAGAGTAAATGAACGATGGATTTGGGAAGATTCTCAATTAAGCCTCCTACTAGAAAAAGCAGCCATTAAGCTAGGAGAACTAAACTCGTTTTCTAAACTGGTCCCAAATATTGACCTATTCATTCAATTACACGTTACGAAAGAAGCGGTGATTTCAAGTAGAATAGAGGGTACTCAGACGCGTATTAATGAAGCACTGATGAATGAAGAGGAGATTAATCCTGAACGAAAAAATGACTGGAAGGAAGTAAATAATTATATACAAGCTCTGAATGGCGCAATTGAAGAACTTAAAATCCTACCTATTTCTTCTCGTCTATTACGAGAAACACACAAAATCATGCTAAACAGCGTAAGAGGGGAAAATAAAATGCCTGGAGAGTTTAGAAGAAGTCAAAACTGGATTGGAGGCAATAGCTTAGCGGATGCTGTTTTCATTCCTCCACATCATAATTATTTGGACGAGCTAATGAGCGACCTAGAATATTTTATTCATAATGAGGAGATAAAAGTTCCAGACCTAATAAAAATTGCCATTGCACATTATCAGTTTGAAACGATACATCCATTTTTGGACGGGAATGGACGAATAGGGAGACTGCTAATTACCCTATTTTTAATTGATAAAGAAATATTAAATAAGCCGCTATTATACATTTCAGTGTTTTTTGAGAAGAATAAAGGTTTGTATTACGACAACCTAACATTTGTAAGAACACGAAACCAGATGAGTCAATGGATAAAGTATTTTCTTTCTGGTATAGCAGAAACTGCCGAAAATGCATCGAAGACATTGTCCAATATACTTGATCTGAAGCTAAGGACTGAAACTAGAATTAACAGAGAGTTTGGTAGAAAAAGCCAAAGTGCAATAACACTGCTACAGTACCTTTTTCAAAAGCCAGTAATAAATGTAAAACAAGCACAAGAAGTCCTTGGGATGAGTTACAATGCATCAAACGCATTAATCACTGATTTTATCATCGCTGGAATTCTAACTGAGATAACAGGTCATAGCAGAAATAGGATATTCATGTTCAGCGAATACCTAAATGAATTTTAGGTTTCAGCTCTTGCAAAAATTCTCCTTCGCCTCACCACTCCAACAATTCCTCCAATTTCTCCTGAACCTTATCTGCATTGGGAAGCATGGCAGCTTCCAGAATAGAGTTCAGCGGTATCGCAGGTAGGCTTTCTGCCCCCATGGTAAAGACAGGTGCATCCAGCTTGGTGAAGCACGCCTGAGAGATTTGTCCTGCCAAAGATTCTGCAAAAGAGTTTTGCAAGCATTCTTCCGTCAGGACCAGAACTTTTCCATGCCGCTCTACGCCTGCCTGGATGGCCTCCCAATCGAGGGGCTCCAGAGAACGAAGGTCCAATATTTCAACGCGTCCCTCGAGGGATTTGCTTGCATTTCGCGCCCAGTGAACGCCCATGCCATATGCAATCACCAGACAACTATCTCCCAGGCGAACCGCCTCCGGATCTGCTTCCTGATAGATTCGGGCCTTTCCTAAAGGTACTACATAATCATCGGATGGCTCAATGGTTTTGGCTTCCTTACTTCCAGGAACTTTGGACCAATACAGCCCTTTGTGTTCAAATAGTACAACTGGATTGGGATCAAGGAAGGCAGCTCGCAGCAAGCCTTTCATGTCAGCTGCATTGGACGGATACACCACTTTTACGCCCCGAATGGTGAGAATTGCCGATTCTACACTAGAAGAATGAAAGGGGCCTCCACTTCCATATGCACCAATTGGCACTCTAATCAAAGACTGAACGGGCCATTTCCCGTTTGACAGGTAGTAGGCCCGGCTTACCTCGGCGTATAGCTGGTTTACACCTGGCCAGATGTAGTCAGCAAATTGGATTTCGACAATCGGTTTGCAGTCGGTAGCTGACATGCCCACAGTACTCCCGATGATATATCCTTCCTGAATAGGGGTATTAAACACCCGTTGGTCGCCATATTTTTCTGCCAGTAATGCTGCTTCACGGAATACACCGCCCAGTGCTCCTCCCACATCTTGCCCATACAGCAGGGCCTCTGGATATGCTTGCAGAATGCCATCAACCGCATGGAGAGCGGCATCCACCATGACTACTTCCTCTCCTCCTTCAGGGGTTCGAACCCCCTGCTCTTCCGTTACCCCACCAGGTGCGTACATATGGGTGTACAAATCTTCTGGGCGGGGATCTTCTGCTGCCACGGCCTGGTCAAAATCAGCAAGAACCACTTGCTTGGCTTTCTCGCTCAATTGGTCGAATAGCTCTTCCTTCACGCCCAATTGTAACAGGCTTTGGTGATAATGCACTAATGGGTCTTCCTGCTGATCTTCCACTAAGTCATCCCGGTACCATTCTTTCCGCACCCCTGAGGTATGGTGGTTTAATAAGGGCACCTTGGCCTGTACCAAAATGGGGCGTTGCTCTGAACGTATTTTTAACAGGACTTCATTCAATAAGCTATAGCAAGCAATGAAATCGGTTCCATCCACTACACAAGCCTCCATCCCTTTAAATCCACGAGCAAAATGGGCAGCAGGCTGTGCGTACATCTCAGACCCTTTCGCAGAAATGCCCCATCCATTGTCCTGAACCAGGTACAAAATCGGAAGTTGATGCAAGGCGGCCATTTGCATGGCTTCCGAAACCTCCCCTTCTGTAAGGGCCCCATCCCCAATGGAACACACTGAAACCGGTGCAGGCCGATGGTCTCCCCACTGGTCCAGCCCTCGAACAGCCCGGTATTTTAACCCTTGGGCAACACCTGTTGCAGGAATTGCCTGCATACCTGTAGAAGAAGACTGGTGTAAAATCTTGGGTTTGTCCTTGTCTCGTAAGCTGGGATGGGAATAATACGTTCTACCACCGGAAAACGGATCATCTCGCTTGGCCAGCAACTGTAGCATGAGGTCATAGGGTCGCATGCCGATCCCCAGCAGCATGGCATCATCACGATAATAAGGCGACACAAAATCCTGGGGGAGCAACTGAAGCCCTAGGGCTAGCTGAATGGCTTCATGTCCCCTGGAGGTTGCATGAACGTATTTTCCTGTTACCTCTTTCCGCTCTTCGTATAGGGTAGCCATATGAGCGGCAGTTTGCATCAGCTCATAGGCCCGGAGCAAAGTCTGTATGTCAAGTGAAGTGGTGGTTGCTTCGAGCATAAATCAACTAGCGGTAGAGGATTAAAACAATTCAGGAAAACGGTCAGGCTCAGCCTCGTTCATCAATTCATACACCTCTTTGAATACGTGCTCAACCTGAGGCTTGGAGAAGTAATCCCCATCGGAACCGTAAGCGGGCCGGTGTGGCTGAGAAGTCAGGGTCACAGGCTCTGAATCCAGGTAGTAATACCCTCCCTGTTTTTCAAGAACCTCCTGCATCATAAATGCGGTGGCACCGCCTGGTACATCTTCATCCAAAAACAGGATGCGACTGGTTTTCTTAAGGGACTCCACAATCCTGTGGTGGCGATCGAATGGAAGCAAGCTTTGGACATCTATTACTTCTACCTCGATTCCCAACTCGGAAAGCTGTTCGGCTGCTGCCATCGCAATGCGGCAACAAGCACCGTAAGTTACAATGGTCACATCGTCTCCTTCTCGTAAAATCTCTGGAACACCCAAGGGCAAGCAAAACTCACTGAGGTTATCTGGGCATTTTTCTTTCAGTCTATATCCATTCAGGACTTCTACCACAACGGCAGGTTCGTCTCCTTTGAAGAGGGTATTGTAAAATCCGGCTGCCTGGGTCATGTTACGAGGGACCAGTACATGCATGCCGCGCAGTGCATGAATAATCATGCCCATTGGGGAGCCTGCATGCCAGATACCTTCTAAGCGGTGGCCACGCGTACGGATGATGGCAGGTGCTTTTTGTCCACCTCTGGTTCGGTATTGCAAACAGGCCAAGTCATCCGACAAGGTCTGAATGGCATAGATAAAATAATCGAGGTACTGTATTTCTGCGATGGGCCTTAACCCACGTAACGCAAGGCCAATTGCCTGCCCGGCGATAGTAGCCTCGCGAATGCCGGTGTCAAAGATTCTGCTTTCGGTATATTTCGCTTGCAGGTCTTTAAATCCCTGATTGACATCTCCCAAATATCCCACATCTTCTCCGAATGCCACGGCACGAGCGTCACGCTCAAAAATGAGGTCAAAACATTTATTGAGCACCTCAAATCCGCTCATTATAGGAGAGCTTTCGCTATAAGCTGCTGGAACGGCTTCTACTTCCTTAGCTGCCTCCGTGGAATGGCTGTACAAGTAGGTGTTATACCGGTCGGCGTTGGCTGCTTCTTGGTTCTTTTTCCATGTCAGAAGGACTTCCCTCACCGGATGATGCTGTGGCATAGCCACCAACGCTTCGTGGGCAATCTCCATTAACTCCCCACGAGAAGGAACTGACAAGGCAGTTAGCTTGCGAAGCACTTCATTCACCCCTTCTAACGAGAGCTGCTGTTGTACCTCTTTCAATAAATTGCTCAGCTCCGCTTGCTCTTGTTGAATGGGAGCCAGATAGGTATCCCAAGCCGTATTCTTGATCTTTCTAACCGACTTTCGATCTTCTTTTTCCCAAGCATCCATTTCCTCCTCACCCGCCATGCCCTCACGGATAATCCACTGCCGCATTCGTAACAGACAATCATTCTCTGCTTCCCACGCCAACCTTTCGGGACTTTTATAACGCTCATGGCTACCTGAAGTTGAGTGCCCCTGGGGCTGGGTCATCTCTATCACGTGAATGATGGAGGGGACATGCGCTTCCCGCGCAAGCTTCGCAGCCTCCTGGTAGGCTTTATACAAGCCAGGATAATCCCAACCATGGACTCGAAATATTTCAAAACCTGCATCCTGATCTGTACGCTGGAAACCTTTTAAGACTTCAGAAATGTTGGACTTCGTGACTTGGTAATGGTTAGGGACAGAGATTCCGTAGCCATCATCCCAAATCGACATCACTGCGGGGATTTGCAATACCCCGATCGCATTAATGGCTTCCCAAAAAAGGCCCTCTGCACAACTGGCATTTCCAATGGTGCCAAATGCAATTTCATTCCCGTTCCTGGAAAACTGATCTAAGTCGGCCAGCGCAGGTATATCACGATACAGTTTGGAAGCCTGGGCCAACCCTACGAGGCGAGGCATCTGCGAGGCAGTGGGTGACCCATCTGCAGAGGAGTTGTACTGCTGGGTGAGGTCTCGCCAGGTACCGTCGGTGTTCAGGCTTCGGCTGGCAAAGTGAGCATTCATTTGTCGACCCGCAGAGTGCGGTTCGGCGGTCACATCTGCATGTGCGTATAGCTGGGCAAAAAACTGCTCCAGCGTAACCAAACCGGTAGCCAGTGCCCACGTCTGGTCTCGATAATATCCAGACCGAAAGTCTCCAGGCTGAGTAGCACGCGCCATGGCCAATTGAGCTACCTCTTTCCCATCTCCAAAAATTCCGAACTTTGCCTTACCTGTAAGGACTTCCTTTCTACCTGTAAGGCTGGCTTGGCGACTGCGATAGCCCAGGCGGTAATCCGAAAGTACATCCGTTTGAGACAATGACATGGTAGGAGGGTGAGAGGGGGAAAGATCGAATGAATGCTCCATAGTGTTGTGTTGTTGCGTAGCGAGTGACTGAAAATGAGATATTTACCAAAAATAAACCATCCCAATAAGCCGCTGGTTGGTACTGCAAAGGTACGGTTTGAGGCCGAAAATACCAGCGAAATAGCCCGCCATATTTACAACTGCCAAGCCCTTCCTTTCGTTAAAAAAGCCGTAAGTTTGGTCTGATTTGGCTTTAACAAACAGTTTTTTGCTTAACAATAGCTGGAGCTGATGATTTATAAAAGAAATACAATTTTAGGTGATGAATGTTCAACTGAAAATAATCCGTTTTTCATCTTTTAGGGCACTATCCATACTCGGGCTATTGCTGCTAATGCCAGGATGGAACCTGATCGCCCAGACAGGTGGTGGTAGCCATCATTTCAAAATTGCGCGATTGAAATACGAAGGTGGCGGCGACTGGTATGCAAACCCAACGTCCCTTCCTAACCTCATCAAGCATATCAATAAACAAAGCACGGTAAAAATTGCTCCTGTGCCAGATGAGGTAGAACCGGGTGGTACCCAGATTTTCCAATACCCTTATGTGTACATGACCGGCCACGGAAACGTCACCTTTAGTGATGCTGATGCACAAAACCTCAGGCGATACCTGATCTCGGGGGGCTTCCTTCACATTGACGACAATTACGGCATGGACCGTTACGTCCGATCAGAGATTAAAAAGGTATTTCCAGAGCTGGAGTTTGTGGAGTTGCCCTTTTCACACGAGATATTTCGTCAACATCATCAATTCGACAAAGGACTACCGAAAATTCACGAACACGATGGCAAGCCTCCCCAAGGACTGGCCCTGATCTATGAAGGCCGCGTAGTGGTATTCTACACCTTTGAATGTGATTTAGGCGATGGATGGGAAGATCCAGGGGTTCACAATGACCCTGTAACTGTTCGCCAAGAGGCCCTAAATATGGGTGCCAACATCGTGTTGTGGGCCATTGGACATTAGGTACTCTAGGCAATTAGGTGCTAGTGTCGAAGTTGACAGGCCTTAATCCTCCTTTAATGCTCTGGCTTCACGGATGAGCTTAAGGGCAAAATCTAATTGCGTATCCTTTTCCTCTACCAGGTCCTCTAAACGGTCTGGAACGAGGTAGTTAGGCTGTAATCCATAAGGGACATAGGCCATGCTTGAATCTGAGTGGATACGAATGGTAGCAAGGTAGCCTGCAAGGGAAGTATTGGGCAAGGTAAATGGGACTGTATTTCCGAAAGTTCCCGTTTCCGTCCCGCCTCCTGGCACCCCGATTACCTGTCCAATTCCATACCTCCGAAAAGCATAGGTAAAAATACAGGAATTGGAGATCGAAAGCCCATCAATGAGCAGATACACATTTCCCTTGAACCTTCTTTCGGGCTTCTCAGGCCAGGAAATGTTTCGAGCGATGGTATCTCGTACCCCGACCTCAGCATCCAGTATCGCCATATTGATCGCTCCTAATGCTTTGGGGAACAACTTCGTCGTCAGCCCGGGCCACCAGATTCTTTCTCGAAGCCGATTCTTGGAAGCCTGGCCTCCTTTGATGCTCATAAACTGGGTGTAGTAGAAGGCAGAATCAGCCAGATAGGACATCAACCGCTTTCCTCTATACAGTTTTCCACCGGTATTGCCACGCAGATCAATGATCAAGGTTTCTGTTTTTTGCTCGTTTATCTCCTTGAATGACGCTTTCATGAACCGTTCAAACAATTTGGTTTTGCTCGCGCTAAAAGACCTCACCTTCATCCGCGCCACACGCCCCTCCTCCAGGTATTCAAGGGTAAACATTTCTTCAGCAACTTCGCGGGCAGAAGGGCGATCTCTTTTTTTCATTGGAGGCGGAGGGGGCCAACGCTTGATTCCCTCAACTGTCACAGTTTGGGTATCCGATTCTTGATAAGGAATAAAAGAAACCTGATTGAGGCTGTCCACAGGAATGTAAAGAGGCAATTTTCCTTTAAAAAATACTTCCATCATCCGCTCGCGGGAACTGCTAATCGTGCCATCAGTTGGGGCACTCCCAAGCATGGATTTGGTGATTTCATTTATCGAAAATCCATTGACATTGATGAGCTGGCTTCCCTTAGCAATAACTGAATCTGTCCCTTCCATCAGGTACAATTTACCATTAAGGTAGCGTACGCGCATATCCAGGTAAAATCCGCCTTCGATTGCATATTCGTTCTTGGCCAGTGGCAGTAAGATTCGCGAATGAATGTCCCCAAGGGAAACAATGATGGGATTCACCAAGTGGTAAAACTCAATCGCCGTGAGGGAATCTTCAGACTGCTTTCGTACATGGGCAAAAGCTGCTTCCAACTCTTCAGGCGTGGTGAAGGCATAGAGATTCGGATGCGCATCTTCCAAGAAACGCGCTAAACTGTCTATATCTGCCTGCAATGCATCAGGCGGAACTTTTGAAAGAGAGGACAAACGAGGGGATGGGGCTTGTGCCGTGGATTTACCAAAAAATGCACAGCATAACCCCCCACAAACGATGATCAGGCGAAGATAGGTGGGTAGCATACCATTCAAAACGGAGGAGAAAATTATCGCTGGCTGATTACGGTAAGGGTCCCAAAATCAATGTTACAGATTACATGGGTACAGGGGGCACCAGCAGCCCGCTTAATATAGGCTTGATTTACATAGATGGCTTGGCCTGCTTCAAGTTCCTGAAAATCATCGGGCAAGTTGGCATCTGTAAACAGTCCACTTTTCAGTACAATTTTAGTCGGATGGTCAGGATGAATTCTAAGGATACAATCTCCCATTCCTTGTTGGATGAAGACAGTCGAATTAACCGGCTTTCCCTTGCCTAAGGTGGCTTTGGTCTCACCCATGTCATTCCTGACAGAAATCATCTCAGCCTGAGCAAACTCAAGGTTTTTGAGCACCACTTTTGCCTTGGCCACATGAATATCCATTTTCTCCATTTCCACGCGGTTGGGCGCATCATAGGTAATATGGATGTCGGAGAATGCCGAGTGTATTTCCACCCGGTTAAAACTCATGTCCGACAAATTAAGGCGGGTAATTCCCCTGCCTAAATCCAGGTATAGGTCTGTGGTTGCAGAAGGGTCAGGAAGGAACAAGGTGGCAAAGCTCTCTTCTTCATATCCCTGTAAGGAAATTACCTTTGAGCCGAAATCATCTACAGCCTCTGCGGGAGAAATGGCTTTAGCGGTCAATTGGTTCTCAATGTCAACTGAAAAGTTGCGGGTTAAGTGTCCGTACTGATTGATATTCGAGGATAACCCTAATCGGAGGTTAGGATCGGAGGTCCGGAATTCGGATATGCTGTACCCGCACATGCGCGAGGACCACATATTCAAGTCACCCGTCGGAACTTGAATATTCAGGAAAACATGACTAATAGAAGGACCGGTAGGCATGGTGTCATTGCTAACCGCGGTTTGGGAGAATCCAGATTGAAACTGGATGACCATTCCTACTACAAGACCAAAAGCGCTAATTCTCATATGGTTATCTAATACGTCCGGAACCTGTATGAAGTTGGGATAATTAAATCGTAAGAGAGAAAGGACGCTCTATCATGGAAATTCTATATATAGATTTCTCTCTTATTTAACAAAAAAATAATCCGTTGGTTCCTGTTTTTCGTTTAATTTTTTGTTCCCTAATTGCCAGTTCATCCAAACGATAAATCTGGCTTTTGGTTACTAATGGCAAAAAAGAACTTTTAATAGATGCCTGGAGCACTTCATGATATCGAGCCTTTTTTTGGTTGGCTAAATCTCTATAGCCACGAGATTGATCCTAACTCTCCTTTCTATCAGGTGGAGCACAATCAGTTTTACTATGATCGATCCATGAACCGCATTCCGGTTCATCCGCTGTGGGATTTCATTGGCTCTGAAAGTTTATTGGTCAAAATCCTGTACGCGAATTATGACCAGCACTACGCCATCGTTGAGTTATTTGGAGAATGGAACGACCTGTTCGAAAATGATTACAAGCTCCTCGCGGAAAACTGCCTGACGTATTTCATTGACGCGGGCATCAATCGCTTCATTTTCATTTGCGAAAATGTTTTCCACGGATACTTTGAATCAGATGATTACTATGAGGCCCTTCAGGATGAGCTAGAGGATGGTTGGATCTGCATGATCCGACCTCGACATGGACTTTGGGAAGAAATGGAGGCATATAACCTCACTTCCTACTTTTTTCATTCACCGCTTATTGATGACCTGAATTGGCGAAAGCTGAAACCCCACCAATTATTTGGGGCCGTGACCTCCAGGCTGCCCAAGTTATTGACCTGACGTTAATCGTCGTTTACCTTTTCTACGCTGTCAACGAAGTATTTCGTATCACCTCTCCAGCTAAACTGGAAGAATTTCTCTTCGTAGTGCAATTTCACCCGGTATCCGCGGTCCATGGCGTCTTGTAGGGCGTCCAACACCTCCTGGTTGCCACGATCCACAGAGAAATGCCAGATGGTAGAAGCGAGGTCATCTCCTCCTCCGCCATCAGAAAAGCCACCCGTGTTGAGCTGACCTTCCCAGGTTTTAAATGCCACTCCTTTGAAACTAAGTTTTACAACAGTTCCAGCCCTGGCACCATCACTGAATGAAGCTGACAAAGCAAACCAGGTAAAACCGCCTCCTAACAGAAATACACCTAGCAGGAAAAAAAGCAGAAATCGCTTGAATTTACTCATGGGTTTTGAGATTTAGGTTGTGCAAACATAGCAATTAGATTCAGCAAATTGGAGGAAGAAAACAGGAATCTGCTTAAGGATAAAAGCTATGCGGCGATTATTCAATTTGTGAGACGAAACTTTAGGCTATCCGTCACCCTCAAGGGAACGAGCATGCCTTTTGAGGTTTACTGCCCATCGGCAACTTTTGTTACTATTTAGTCACAATCAAGCATGTTCAATTCCTCATTGACATCAAAGTGGTCCTGGAATGCGTGAATCTTCTCTTTTAGCTTGAGTAAAAAGGTTTGGTGGGCAGCACTTTCAGGGTTCCGAGGCCGGTGATTCAACCCGGCTCGAACCTTGGCCCATTCTTCGAGGATTCCTGTGGTTGTGGTAGCAAAATAAGTTTGTGAGAACTTTTGCCAAATGTAGGTCTGTGCAAAATTGGAAGGGTGCAACAGATCATCCGTATAATATCTATAGTCTCGGAGGTCGTCCATCAATGCCTCAAAAGCAGGAAAATAACTTATCCAGTCACCGTATTGAAGGGATAATTCGTGACAAAAAAGCCGCAACGTGGCCTTGCTCACACTGTTGAGGGTTAACGTATCTTTGAGATGTCTTACGGGGCTCACAGTCAGAATTACCCTAAGGTCAGGTCGGAAGATTTTCAGGTGTTCCAAAAGGGGTTGATATACTTCTAAAAGGTTTGCCAAAGAGCTTAGTCTTGGCTCGAAAAAGCCTGCCGGGTACCGATGACAATTGGCCACAACCTCGCCATTGTCCTTTCTGAAAAAACCTTTTGCGGTCCCAAAAGTCAGAATAAGGACATCGGTTTGTTGTAAAAAAGAGGAAAATTGTTCCAGTGCAGCATTCCATTGGTGTTGAAACGTCTCCTTGTCAGGAGTGGAAAAACTGGTGTGCGAATCAAAGTTATGCCAAAGCCCCTGGTGTTGGATCGGGGGTACAGCGGGTAGCTCACCTAAAGCAAGCTTAAGTTGACGAGCCATGGCCCATGGATGATAAACAATGCCAAAAGGATTTTGGAAGGCAGTAAATTTTGCTTCCATCAGCCGCTTACCGATATGCTGCGTGAAGCAAGAGCCCAGCAGTACCACCTTGTGGGAATGGTTGAGGTCAAATGAAGCTGGTTCTGGGATAAGCTCGGTCCGAAACTTCATACTATAGCTGTTAGTATATGTTAATACGCAACAATGAGATTCTTATATTTACCTGCATGAAAGTTAAAACCTGTCTGTTAGTATGCCTACTGGCCTTGCCATTTTTTGGGTACACCCAAGCTCAAAGTGGTATCTACCAGCTTTCGGGTCTGATCATTAGCCAAGCTGACAATGAACCGATTCCTTATGTAACAGTGCAGGTGAATCACAGCAGGCGAGGTACCATTAGCAACGAAGAAGGATTTTACAGTATTCCGGTAACTGAATATGATACGGTATTCTTCACACACGTAGGGTTCAAACGGCTTGCGTTTCCAGTGAGGGAATATTTGAAAAATTACCCCAATCGGAACCCCGTGTATCTATACGCCATTCACTATATGCGTCGGGATACGTTTACCCTTCCCACCATTAATATCTTCCCCTATGATACGCCGGAGGAACTGCGTACGGCCATCGTTAACATGGATCCAACCGGAACACCTGAGGCCATTGCCAGGGAAAATATGAACCCAGAGGTAATAGATGCCATCATTCAAACCCTTCCGGTTGATGGAGACGAACGCCTGCAAATTGGACGCCAGATGTACTATGATTACTTCCAGCAACGTAATTTGATTCCCACTGTGGGGCTTGATCCCCTTGCGGCCATGCGACTGTTACAATACGTTGCCGATAAATCAGAGAAGCGCAAAAATAAAGACCTCCATTACTGGGAGTAAAACCACAATCTTTTCACTTCCTCTTTTGTCACTGTTCGACGATCCCCTGGTTCAGCATAACGCGCAGGTTGAGCCTGTCGAAACCAGAAGCAAAAATCGGTTCTCATTCCCCCTTCAGGCTCAAAGTCCGAACACCTCCGCGTAGGTTGAGCCTGTCGAAACCAGAAGCAATATTCCATATAGCACCCCCATAAAAATAAAAAGGCACCCCATTGAGGTGCCTTTCATATACCATATATATCACAACTAAGCCTCCAGTGCATCGGCACCAGCAGCAATTTCCAGGATTTCCTTGGTAATCGCAGCCTGACGGGCTTTGTTATAACTCAGTTTCAACGACTTCAGCAGCTCTTCTGCGTTCTCCGTTGCAGAGTCCATCGCCACCATTCGAGCACCTTGCTCAGCAGCGTTAGATTCCAGCACAGCACGAAAAAACTGAATCCGAAGAGAAGTAGGAATCAGGTTGGAAAGAATCTCTTCCCGATCTGGCTCAAAGATATAGTCAGCATTGACCGTATCTTTTTCCTCTTCCGAACCGTCTACAGACACGGGCAAGAAGTTCTCAACAATCCGGTTTTGCGCCATCACGTTTTTGAATTCATTGAAGCACAGGTAGACTTTGTCATAGGTCCCGGACTCAAACCCTTCGAATACCTCATCCACTAGCTGATTCGCTCGCTCAAAGGAAAGGTCTGACAGCACGTCATGTGCTTCACGATCCCCCAGAACATTGGCACCCCTTTTCTTAAAGAAGTCATAGCCTTTTCCACCTACACAAATAAAATGCAGACGACCTTCAGCCATATCTGTAGAAAGGTTTTCGTCAATGAAACCGGTGACGTGCTTCAGGAGGTTAGCATTGAAAGGTCCCGCCAATCCACGGTTAGAAGTAACCACGATCATGAGCGTATTTTTGACCTCACGCTGTTCAACCAGCTTGCTAGGGATCTCGGAAGGGTCCACAGAAGCAGTCACATTTCCGATGATTTCACGCAGTTTACCAGCATAGGGCCGCAATTGAATGATGCGGTCCTGGGCACGCCGTAGCTTTGCTGCAGACACCATCTTCATGGCCTTGGTCACCTGCTGGGTGCTCTTTACACTTTTGATACGTACACGTATCTCTTTTAAGTTTGCCATGGAAGACGGAATTAAGAACTATAAGTAGCAGCTATTTCTTTGCACACCTTAGCAAGTACGTCTTGCTCAGCTTCGGTCCATTTCTGGGACTTGATGTTGTCCAGGGTATCCTTGTATTTAAGCTCAAGCTCCTGGACAAGGCGCTCTTCAAATTCATCTACATTGTCAACCGGAACGGTGTCCAGGTATCCTTTGGTACCCGCATAGATGATGGCTACCTGGTGCTCCACGCGAATAGGAGAATACTGCTTCTGAATCAGCAATTGTACCAGGCGACGACCACGATCCAGCTGACGCTGGGTGGCTTTGTCAAGGTCAGAACCGAAACGGGCAAAAGCTTCCAACTCACGGAACTGCGCTAAGTCCAGCTTCAACGTACCGGATACTTTCTTCATCGGCTTAATCTGAGCAGACCCCCCCACACGAGATACGGAGATACCTACGTTAATCGCAGGACGTACCCCAGAGTTAAAGAGGTTGGACTCCAGGAATATCTGACCGTCGGTAATCGAAATTACGTTGGTTGGGATATAGGCAGATACGTCCCCTTCCTGTGTTTCAATGATCGGAAGGGCTGTCAGGGACCCGCCACCTTTGATCATGCCTTTGAGAGATTCAGGCACGTCATTCATTTGCTGGGCAATGCCATCATCTTCGATAACCTTAGCCGCACGCTCCAACAGACGGGAGTGCAAGTAGAATACGTCACCAGGATATGCTTCACGACCCGGAGGACGACGCAGCAAGAGGGAAACCTCGCGGTATGCAACGGCCTGCTTGGACAAGTCGTCAAATACCACCAATGCGGGTCGACCCGTATCGCGGAAGAACTCACCAATGGCAGCACCAGCAAATGGGGCAAAGTACTGAAGGGGAGAGGGTGCAGAAGCGGGAGCTGCAACAATGGTTGTGTATGGCATCGCGCCACGGTCTTCCAGGGCTTTTACTACCTGGGCAACAGTGGAGGCTTTCTGGCCAGAAACCACATAGATACAATATACTGGCTCGCCTGCTTCGTAAAATTCTTTCTGGTTGATGATGGTGTCCAGGGCAATGGCGGTTTTACCAGTTGAACGGTCACCAATGATCAATTCCCGCTGACCACGGCCAATGGGGATCATAGAGTCAATTGCCTTGATACCTGTTTGGAGGGGCTCGGCTACCGGCTGACGGAAGATTACCCCAGGAGCTTTACGCTCGTAAGGCATCTCATATAATTCCCCGGTAATGGGGCCTTTTCCATCAATAGGCTCTCCAAGAGGGTTAATTACCCGGCCTAGCAGGCCTTCTCCTACAGAGAGAGAAGCAATCTGTCCGGTACGCTTTACGGTATCACCTTCTTTAATGCCCTCACCGTCTCCAAACAATACCGCACCTACGTTGTCCTCTTCAAGGTTCAATACCATCCCTTTCAATCCGGTACTGAATTCGATCAATTCACCAGCCTGTACTTGTGTCAGGCCATAAATACGGGCGATACCGTCACCGATTTGCAATACGGTACCTACCTCCTCTAGTTCTGCTGCTGATTTCACGTTTGAGAGCTGCTCTCTCAAAATCGCAGAAACCTCATCTGGTTTTACGACTGCCATGATAAATATTCTTTAGAAAAATTGAGGGTCATTAATATGTACGAACAAAGGTGTTCTTGCTAAATTCTTGTTTGAGTTGCTGGAGAGAAGAAGCCACGCTGCCATCAAACAGCCGGTCACCTACCTGGAGGACAAAACCTCCGATAAGAGCTGGGTCTACTTCCACTTCTACCTCAAAGGAATCTCCAGTTTGTGATTCAACCGCAGATTTTATCTTTTCAACCTGTGCGGCATCCAGGGGAACAGCACTTGTGAGCTTACCGCGGCGGATGTGCTTCTCTATATCGTATAGATCCAGGAATGACTTAGAGATATATCCTAAGTACTGTTCCCGGCCTTTTCGAAGCACAATGTCTACGAGGTACTCAGACATTTGGGACTTGAACTTGCCTTTGAAGAGTTGCTCCACCACGGCCTTTTTCTTGGCGGGAGGAATAACCGGACTCTTCAGCATCGAGGCAAAATCCCTGCTGGTTTTGTTGAGGTCATGCACCATTTGCATGTCATCTCGTACTTCTTCGAGCAGGTCCTTCTCTTTGGCTAGGCCAAAAATGGATTTCGCGTAGCGGTAACCAATTCGATCTTCTACCATAATCCTAAAAATTGGGCCTAGCCGGCAGGTGTAAGGTCATTGCTAAGTTCCGAGATCAGTTGCTCAGCAAAGCTGGACTGCTCGGCTTTATTGGTCAATTCGCGCCGAAGTACCTGCTCAGCCACTTCGATGGCAAGGCGTCCGGATTCATTCTTGATCTCGGTAAGTGCCTTCATTTTTTCTGCTTCAATTTGCTGCTTGGCCTTTTCCAGCTCTTTGCCTGCAGCGTCTGAAGCTTCATCGCGGGCTTTGGTTATGATCTGATCGCGCATCTGGGCGGCCTCACGTAGCATGGAGTCCTTTTCGGCACGAGCCTCCTGAAGCAATGCTTCGTTCTGTGACTGGAGCTTCTCCATCTCTTCACGGGCGCGCTGGGCTTCCTGCAAAGAATTTTCAATGGAATCTTCCCGCTCGCGGAGGGCGTTCAGGATAGGCTTCCAGGCATATGTACGAAGAATCAGGAAAAAGGCCAGAAACAGGATAGACGTCCAGAAAAAGAGGCCTAACTGTGGGGATACTATTTCCATTGAATGATTATTAGGTCGTGAAAATTAGGTTCAACATTGGGCTATACTTCACCAATAAAAAGCAGGGAAGCCAGGGCATTCCCCCGGCTTTCCACTTGCTTATTTGAGTACCTCAAGAAGGCAAATTACCTCACCGAACAGGGCAACACCCTCGATGAAGGCAGCCATCAAGATCATGGCACCTCGTACGTCATTGGCAGCTTCCGGCTGGCGGGCCATAGATTCAACGGAAGAAGCACCAATTTTGCCGATGCCCATTCCTGCACCTACAGCAGCTACACCTGCGCCGATACCAGCACCTAGCATACCAATAGTACCGGAAATTTCAAGTAAAAACATGACGTTAAAATTATAATGATGGTGAAAATATAGACAAAAATAACTATAGAGATAATGACATTTGTTTGTCCATGAGAATTACTTTGATTTTCCCAAACAAATCATCTTTCAGACCGAGGAAAAACAAGCTAATCGCTCACAAAAAACTTAGTGGTGGTCGTCGTGGGTTTCCATTGCCTGTCCCATGAACACGGCAGTCAACAGACAGAATACATACGCCTGCACAATTCCCACAATCACCTCTAGACACAAGATTCCGATGTAGAATATGATGGTCAATGGAGAGATGCCAAACGCACCTGCAAGGTTGGTACCACCTTCTCCCATGATGAAGATCAAGCATACCAATGCAAGCAACATGAAGTGACCAGCAGAGATATTCGCAAACAAACGAATCATCAGGGCTATCGGCTTGATAAACATCCCAAAGATTTCAATTGGGGTGATAATCGCCCACATCACAGGAGGTACCCCTGGCATGGCAAACATGTGCTGCCAGTAATCCTTGGTTCCATTAATCTGAATCAGAATAAACGAGAACAATGCCAAAGTAAAGGTGATGGAGATGTTTCCCATGATGTTGGAGTTGAACGGGGTCATCCCCAACAAATTGGCAAACCATATAAAGAAAAACAGGGTCAGCAGGTAAGGCGTGTACGCATCTGCTTTCTTTCCAAGGTAAGTTCTTGCGATTTCGTCACGGACGAAGATCACGAAAGGCTCGAAGAAGGATTGAACGCCCTTTGGCGCTTTTCCTCTGTTCTTGGCATATCCCTTGGCAACTTGTAAGAAGATCAGTGCCAACACTAATAGCACCAAAAACATCTGAACCACCGTTTTTGTCGGAGAGAAGTCCCATGCTTTTTCACCTATGATGGTTTCAGCATATTCTCCGTATGCATGTCCATGTGGATGGTAGCCCCAAGTTTCGGCATCATAAGAGGCACCGGATGCTAAATGGTAAGGCTTCTCGTGGTAAACCACGTATTTCCTACTTTTCAGCAGGGCTTCGGTGCTGCCAAAAAACTCTACACCATGCTCCGAGGAATAAAACAACCAAGGAAGGTGGAGGGCAACAGGTTTGTACACCTTATTTCCATTCGCATCCGTGGAGGGAAAATCGGTGATGTGCCAGTCATGGGAATCCATAACGTGGTGCATCATCGTTTCACCGGCATTGAATTTTTCTTCATGATGGGTTGCATCGTGAGCGTGATCAGCTTGCTCATGATGGGATTCACCATGATCTTGCCCATCGTGTTGGGCGTAGGAGGATGGAAGGAAAATCAGGCTGCAGAGGATGAGGAGGAGGGTAGAAAGTCTGTTCATCGCAACCATAAAAATCAATTATGTAAAAGCTATGTTTTCTGCTTTGGATTTGCTCGCAAGTTATACATTAAAGCACTAACTTCAAATATGGTGAAAATAAGATATATAATAAAATAGCCTACGACATAAGAACTAATCCCGTCCTTAAAGGAAAGTGCTACCACCGCTACACTTAAAAGTCCAAGGCCCATTTTGGCTAGCATACCTGTGAACAAATAATTGAGAAATTTCTTGGGATCCCGTTCAAGCCCCCGGGCTACAACCAGATAGGAAACGATCGTGCTGAGCGCACCGATTGCCACCGCGAGTATGAGCAGGCTTGGATAATAGGTAGCCAGAAAGCCATCTCGAAACAGCCAGATAAGTGCTGAAAAAAGAATGGAGGAGGTGAGAATGAGGGCAAAAAAGACAGAGGACTTCATAAGACTTACTGCTTATTACCGCCCATGGTTTTTACCATAAGGTAAATAGCGGTCGCGCAGCCAAACAGGGAAAGTCCCAGCACAAACCAGGGCTTTTCAGTTTCAAATTTTTGATCTAACATATACCCTCCTCCAGCCCCTACCAACACACATGCGAGCATTTCCAGGCCCAGTGTGGTGTATTTTAAATAAGGTCCGAAGGGGCTATTACCTGCCATGGGTTAGGATTTGAAAAGGGGGTTGACCTAAGGCCAATTCCCCTTTAAAAAGATTTTGGGAACTAGCCGGCCCGGTTCACTTTCTGGTTAGGCATCCCTGGCTTGTTTCCTGTATTTTGATTGTTGGGACGATTGTTCTGGTTTTTGTTCTGGTTCTTGGAAAGGAGGTCGTTGGCACCTTGAGGCTTTCTTTTCAAGATCTCCTGTGCGGCCTCACCCATTTTACAGCTACCTGTAAAAATGGCTCCCATTTGTACCACCAGTTTCTGGGTGAAAATATCGCCGTACACCTTGGACGACTTGTCCAACTGCAACAACTCCCGGGTGATTACATTTCCTTTGATTTCACCTTCGATGGTAGCATTGCGAGCATCTACGCTTCCTTCAATGTACCCTGTACCGCTTACGACCAGCTTGGAATTACACACCAACGTGCCAATCACCTTGCCTTCGATTCGCATGTCGCCTTCTGCGTTGATGTTGCCCACAACCACAGTACCCGCGGCAATGTTGTTCCAAGTCTTGTCATTTCCTTTTGAAGAACTGGAAGAAGGTCGTGAGCTGGTTTCGTTTGATTTATTTCCGAACATAATTACAACGGTGTTTCAGATGAGTATGGGTTGTTTAAGAATTAAAACAGGGTTACACGTTGGATATCAATATTTGAGGTTCAATTTGGACAATGGTTAGCTGAAAATCAACTTTAACCCTATAATCCCTTGTAGTAGGTCATCGGGTCTACAGGCCGCCCCTGGTACCATAGCTCGAAATGCAGGTGAGGGCCACTGGAATTTTCCCCGGTATTGCCAATGACAGCCACACCTTCTCCGGCAAGGACAATGTCCCCAACCCTGGCAAGCAGGCGGCTGTTGTGCTTGTAAAAGGTTAAAATACCTTGTTGATTGGCCAGGCCAATTACATGGCCGTCCTTTTCGGAGTATTCTGCATAGATGACACGGCCATCGGTGGCCGCCATCACCATGGCTCCTTCATCCGCTACAATATCTACGCCGTAATGGCCTTTTTCCATATTAAAAGGTGCTCGAATCTCACCACTTATGGGAGGATATAGGTTGAGCAGGGCTTGTGCGGGAGAGCTGGGAGATACCCCAACCGGGTTGTTCACATATACAATCTTTACCGGTGCAGGTGCTTCCTGCACTTCTGCAGCCGGAGGTTGAGCCGGCGGGTCATTAGAGGCTTCATCTTCAATTTCGACATTGGTATTGGAAACAACTGGCGCGTTTTGCGCCTGGATCAGGCTGTCATTGGTGATGATCCTGAGCCTTGCTAGCATGCTGTCATCCAGGCGGCCACCCATCCGAAGGAAGCTCAACACCAGGGAGTCACGCTGCTCCACCTGGGTGGTCATCATCTCTAGTTGCTGCTGCATTTCCCGTACCTGAACTTCATATTGAGGGTTTAGGTAACCTGGAATCTGCTCTCGAATGGAAGGGGTAAAAACAATCAGGCTGGCAGTACCTCCTATGATGCCCACCAATAGCACCAATGCAACCAAAACCACTGAAATGGGTTTAATTAAGTATTGCCTGCGTTGTGAAAGCGTCTCATTATCAATGAATGAAACACGATACACCCGGCTCAACGTTTGTTTCAGGTAAGCAAAAAGGGCTTTCATGGGTACGTAAAACCTGATCTAAGATTTGGGAGAATTAATGACACGTTTTTCAACTGCAGAATGAATATATTTGCTTCTGCAAATCATTCAGCTGAACAAAGTGTATCTACCCTATGGCGGTTTCACCATATCTCAAGGCCAAACTTACGAATTTTTTCCTTCTGCTTCTCGCAGTCTCGTTGCTTTCGTGTGGAAAAGAGCGCAAGAACTTTGTGGCAAGGTTTTACCACAACACCACTTCCTATTTCAACGGTTATTACAATGCTGATAAGCTGATTAAGGAAACTTCCAACCGGCTGGACCAGGAGTATCGGTATCCTGAAAAGGATTTTCTCGATGTGATTTATTATGGGACAGAGGAGGAAATCAAAAATTTTGAAGCGGACTTTGACAAGGTCATCGAGAAAAACGATGTGGTGATTTATAAACACCCCAAGGGTAACTGGGTGGATGACTGTCGGCTAATGAACGGCAAAGGGTACTTCTATAAGCAGAACTATACCCTGGCCATGCAGAACTTTGACAATGTGCTGGAAAAATTTCCTGAGTCCAAGCTTATCCCCGAAGCACAGCTCTGGAAGTCCATGACGTATTATTACATGGGCAATGAGGAAATGGCCCTGGATTACCTCCAGGATAACATTCTTGCCTATGACACCATCGAATTTCGCAAAAAAGCCCTCGGAGAACTGGCAGTTTTTCAATCTGAGCTGGCCATTGAACGAGAGGCCTATGATACTGCGATGATCTCCCTTTCTGAAAACATCAACCATATCAAAGGCAGACATAAACGAGCAAAGGCCAATTTTTTGATGGGACAATTACACACCCAGCAAAAAAATTATCCCCAAGCACTGGAATCCTATCAGGCGGTTCCCAAGCTGAGCACAGACTATGAGCTTACCTTCAACTCCAAACTAAAAATTGCCCGTTTATATGTCGATTACCAGGAAGGCAAGGACGATGACCAAAAAGTGTATAAGTACCTCTCAAAAATGCTGAGAGACGAGAAAAACCTGGAATACCAGGACCAGATTTATTATGAATTTGCCTTACTGGAATTGAAGAAGGACAGCATAACCCCGGCGATAGATTACCTAAAGTCTTCCATCAAGGCGAATGCAGGTAACCAGCGTCAAAAAGCACTTTCCTATTACAAGATAGGGCTGATATATTTCGAAAGCCTCCAGAAATACGGCCCCGCTCAAGCCTATTTTGACAGTGCGGCAACTGCCGTAACGGAGCAAATGCCAGAGTATAAGGAGATTACACGTATTGCGGCTACCCTGAAAGATTATGTCAATTATGTGACCACAATTGCCTACCAGGACAGCATGTTGCAGCTCGCAACCCTTTCCGACGAAGAACTGGAGGAGGTGATCGACAAGGTGGCCGAGATTGAAGAGCAAAAAAGGCTGGCTGAACAAGAACGTCAGCTTCAGGAGCTATCAGCCCAGCAAGGGCAGTTTAATGACCCCTTTGCCCAGGGCGGCGGCTCAGGAGGTTCCTGGTACTTTGATAACCCTGTGGCGATCCAAAATGGCAAGCAGCAGTTTATGCAAAACTGGGGTTCTCGAAAAAATGAGGACAACTGGCGGCGTAGCCAGAAGCAGATGGCCCTTGTTAGTTCAGAAGATGACAAAGAGGAGAATGCAGAACCCGTCGACTCCAGTTTGGTGAATAAATACGGAGATCGGTTCAAGTATTATAAAGACATCCCCAAGACAGAGGAGGCCAAGGCAAAATCACTTGAGAAGATTGAATACGCCCTGTACAACCTCGGCCAGATTTACAGCCAGAAGCTCAATGAGCCGGATTCTGCTGTGAAGACATTTGAAACGCTGTTGGACCGTTTCGAAAACTCTGAATTCACCCTTCAGACCCGATACGCCCTGTACCAATTATACCTGGCACAGGAAATCCCCATTTACAACATCCACAAAAACTACATCCTCTCGGAGCACCCAAAGAGTGTGTATGCCTACCTGATCCTTGGCAAAGACCCCAATGAATTGAAGGACCGCGAACAGGCATTTAAGGTGGCTTATACGGGCTTGTTCCGTGCCTACCGGGACCGGGAATATGAAACCGCGCTAGGATTCAGCCGGTTTTTGCAAGCACAATTCGGAGACATGCCGGAACTAGATGTGGCCCGTCTGCTGTACATTCGGGGGATGTCATATGGCTACTTGGATGATAAGGACAGCTTGAAAACCATTCTGACCAATGTGGTGAGCACCTATCCCGAAGCAGATGTTACCCCATTGGCACGAAAAACGTTGGAATACCTCAATAATGGCCTGACAGGAGAAGAAGGGGCACCCAGCGAAACGGGCTTCCCCTCTGTGGACGAATCAACGGGAGATCCTTCTCTTTCTGATCCCAACAATCCCAAATATCAAGGCTTCACTGCTGACATCAAGTCCAATGACAAGATCTTTGTCTTAATGTTTTTGGATAAAAACACCATCAGTAAGAACGATGCCAGCCGTGCAGTGTCCAACTTCAACAAGGACAATTTTTCGGAATCCAACCTTAAGGTGTTCACTTTCTTATACCAGGGCACACATCTACTTCCTTACATCAGCCATTTTAAAGCAGAAGAGGATGCCCAGAAATATGTCCAGGCATTTAAAACGTCTGATGCTGCCACGGTCATGCTGGGGGAGGATGGAAAGATTTTCTATATCTCCCATACCAACTTTAAGTTGGCCTACGGCAAAAAGCGCATGACCGATTACATTGATTACTTCCAGTATATCATGAAGCAATAGGGTTGGGGTGTAAGGTATTCTGATTTTCACAAAGCGCACCAATGTACCTCCGGTCTCTGACCGGAGGGTTAATACACCGTTCGCATAACGGTGGTACAGGACTGTGAGGCCCACTTCTCCAAATCAGGCTTTGTGATTTTGATCGTGATAGGTTGTGAAAGAGCTAGGCTTTAGGAATCACAGGATACAATGTGGATCGGGTATTCTGATATCCCCAAAGCGCACCAATGTACCTTCGGTCTCTGACCGGAGGGTTAATATGCCGTTAGCATAACGGTGGTACAGGACTGTGAGACCCACTTCTTAAGGCCGGGATTTATGATTTTGGCCGTGAAGAATTGTGAAAGATGCTATGCTATTTGAATTCTGGTATTCATTGTGAGGGTTGTGCATTCTGATTTTCACAAAGCGCACTTTGGCCACCTCCAAAAGGCTGTTACCCTAGATGATTAACAGTTTTTGATCAGCCGTCCCCTGAAATTTGTTGCAAAAATCCGCCGGGCAAAAACAGATGTTGCCTTTGTTTGTTTTCAAAGAACATAACCCCAAAATCCTATGAAATCCCTTCTCTCCACCCTGATTATTTCCCTCGGAACCATTCTCCTCCTCCAAGCCCAAGAAACCGATCCTTTGCACGGTGTGCGGGTGGATGTGGTGTACCTGGCATCAGATTACCTAGAAGGTCGTGAAACAGGCACTCAGGGAGAAGCCCTGGCAGCTGCATATATCGCACAAAGATTTGAAGCCTTGGGGCTAACCCCTGCAAATGAGAACGAATGGTTTCAGCCGTTCAAGTTTAACTTCAGCAAAAACCCACACGCCAAGCCTGGCAGTGGAACTACTCGAACAGGGAAAAATGTGGTGGGATTTATCGACAACAAAGCCGAGACAACCGTCATCATTGGAGCGCATTATGACCATATTGGCCATGGACACTATGGCTCACGTACCCCTGGCGACACTGCCATTCACAACGGCGCAGATGACAATGCCAGTGGGGTGGCGGCCATCATTGAAGTAGCCCGTCAGCTCACCCGGGAATACGCCCCGGAAGACAACAACTATTTGTTCATCGCTTTTTCTGGCGAAGAAATGGGGTTATACGGCTCGAAGCACTATGCCAAAAAGCCGCTACAATCGCTCGAATCAGTCAACTACATGCTGAACTTCGACATGGTGGGCCGGATGAACGCTGAGAAAACCCTCGTGCTCACGGGTGCGGGCACTTCTCCTAGTTGGAAACCTGCCATCGAAAATGCCAATAAGCAGGAACTGGTGCTGAAGACTTCTGATTCCGGCATCGGTCCCTCGGACCATACTTCCTTTTACTTGAAAGATATCCCAGTGCTGCACTTCTTCACCGGCCAGCACGATGACTACCACAAACCCGTCGATGACAGCCACCTGATTAATTTTGAAGGCATCCAGACAGTAGCCACTTATGCCGTGCAGCTGATCCGTGAGCTGGAAAAAGACAAGAAGCTTGCCTTTACCAAAACCAAGGACGAGCAACAAGGACGCAGGGCCGCCCGCTTCAAGGTATCCCTCGGGATTATGCCGGATTACACCGCCAGCGTTAAGGGCCTGCGCATAGACGCTGTCCTTGACGGTCGCCCGGCCCAAAAAGCAGGACTAGCAGATGGGGACATCATCACCCAAATGGGCGAAAAGGAAATCACCGATATCTACACCTACATGGAGGGCCTTGCCCAATTCGATGATGGAGACACAGCCAAGATCACGGTCAAGCGCGGCGATGAGACCGTGGAGGTTGAGGTGCAGTTTTGAGGGGAGTGTTATTCGCAATACTTTTCCACTGCCGATTGGCGGATCAGTTGCTTATCGTCCAAACCAGAGGAGAGTTTAACTGATCCAAAAATGTCTCGAAATTCTTTCGGGACTTTCTCTTCTATGATTTCTTCTTCAGCAACGAGCCTTTTCAAGTAGTCTTCTACCAGTTCCTCAAGGCTTCTTCCGGTTTTTTCCGCGTAGATCTTGGCTTTTGTGATGATGGAAGAATCTATGAACAGAGGGAGTTTGGAGGACATAGGGGATATAGTTTTATTTTTTAGATGAATAGGGCTTGGGAGGGTTTTTCTGGTTAGCATTGTCGAATGTGACTAGATAATAACCCAAAAACAGATAAAAGGACCAACTGACGGCACTCAACCCGAAGGGTTGATATATGGATAGAAATGGCGAATTAATTGGGCGATCCTGAAGGGATCGAATAACTCGCAAGATTCTGGCAAGGATAATACCCACCCTTGAACTATACGACCTCTTCAGGGTCAGAGAAATGAATTCGGATCACCAATCCATACATATTTCATCCCTTCGGGATGAAAGGAATTGCTTCCAAAGACCTGGCACCAAAATAATTGTCCTCTGTCGTATCTAATCAACAGATTTCGCCCCGCTGGGGCTTTTTCCCATCGAAAACCTGTGCTAACCAAGGGCGTACTCCTCTGGAGCACGGTGCCCTGATAGGGATGGACAGATTACCATGATAGATTTTGTAAAAATTAGGATAGCGTACCGCCGTTATCTGAACGGCGTAACCCTCTCCGGTCAGAGACCGGAGGTACAATCTTGTGTGGAACTGAGCATTCGGCTAGTTGAGCTTCCTTCGAAACCGATCAAGGTTTAAATCACACATTCTGTATTGGAGAACCATTGAATGAAGCAACCTGCTTCTAAACACTCCCAGCGGGAGTGACACCTTGGTAGATACAGTCCCGCTAGGGCATAAGCTTCGGAGAAGCGATATCTTACCGGTTAACTATACAAGTTGGTGAGGACACACTCATTTTCAATTGAGATGAAATTACAAATGTAACATTTCGTTTCTGGGCTCTTGGATAGGCAGGTTCGGGCGACTTGTGGGCAGCGTAGGATTTTGCAGTGTTTGCGCCCAAAAGGGCACACCACTATAAGAAGTGGTTTTTATGGAACAGTTATTCACGGATAGGTATTACTACAAAAGAGAACCTCCTAAAACCTGTACCATATTACCTCGCAGTAATGTAACTTAGCACAAAATAACCCCTACTCATGAAACACCTCCTCCTCCTGCTATCCCTCTTCCCTCTGCTGCTTCCTGCCCAGTGCGATGCCCTTATCTCCCGGGCAGAGGAGGACATCAAAAACCGGGAGTAACGAGGGGCGATCAATAAACTCCTGCTACTTCAGGAAGAATGCCCAAACGACAAGAAGCGGATCGATGGCTTAATCCAGCAAACGTTTGAGCTGATAGAGGGAGAAAAGGACAGGGCGGAGGCTGCAACCCTCGAAGCAGAACGAAAAGCGGAATACATAAAGGCGCAGACCTTGGTATCTCGACTGGAAAAACTCCCTCCCAACTATGATGAGCGCAAGCTTCGCATGTATGCTGAACAGTGGCGGCAGTTGGAGGAATTGAGAGCAGAGGTGCCCCCTGCTTTGCAGCGAGAGATTGTGCGGCCTATATATGATCAGTTAGGACCGGAAAGGAAGACGTTATCTAAGATTTCTTTTCAGCATTTAGATACTGTGTCCATCGCGCGCTTTTCTCCCGATGGAACCATGATTCTAACCGCTTCTGAGGATAATACTGCTAGGTTATGGGATGTTAATGGAAAACTACTAACAGAATTCGATGGACATATAGATAAATTATGTGCTGTCCGCTTCTCCCCGGATGTGAAAATGGTCCTGACCAGTTCTGCTGATGCTACTGCCAAACTCTGGGATCTCGATGGAAATCTACTCGCAGATTTGAATAGACATACGAAATCAGTGACTTCTATCCATTTCTCCCCTGATGGGACGAAGATTCTTACCAGTTCTGCAGATGCTACTGCTAAACTCTGGGACCTCAATGGGAAACTCCTAGTAGATTTGGATAGACATAAATATTACATTGAATCTGCCTGTTTCTCCCCTGATGGGACGATGATCCTGACCTGTTCTGATGACAGTACTGTCAAACTCTGGGACCTCAACGGGAAACTTCTAGTAGATTTGGATAGACATAAAGATTACATTGAATCTGCCTGTTTTTCTCCCAATGGGACGATGATCCTGACCTGTTCTGATGACAATACTGCCAAGTTATTCAACCTTAGAGGAGAACTACTGGCAGATTTGAATAGACATACAGATATCGTGTCTTCTGCCTGTTTTTCTCCAGACGGAAAACTAATCCTTACCAGTTCCTGGGACAATACCACTAAACTCTGGAACCTCAATGGACAACTTTTGGCAATTTTGGATAAACATACGGATCCAGTGGACTTCGCTACCTTCTCCCCTGATGGTAAGCTGATCCTTACCTGTTCGTGGGATAATACTGCTAAGCTATGGGATTTAAATGGACAACTACTGGCAGATTTGGATAAACATACAGACGAAGTTTATTCCGCTAACTTCTCTTCTGATGGAAGGCTGATCATTACCTGTTCTGAAGATAACACTATCAAGCTGTGGGATTTAAACGGACAACTGCTGGCAGATTTGGATAAACATACACATGCACTGACTTCTGCCTGTTTTTCCCCCAATGGAAATATGGTTCTGACGAGCTCAGCAGATAAAACCGCCAAGCTGTGGGATCTCAAAGGACAACTTCTCCCAGCCTTCGATAAACTTACAGACTATATACAAGCTGCCAGCTTCTCCCCCAACGGAACCATGATCCTGACCAGTTCTGTCACTAATACCACCAAGTTATGGGACCTCAATGGGCAACTGATTGCAGATTTTGATCAATATACGTCCAAAGTATCTCCTGCAAGTTTTTCCCCTAATGGAGAGATGATCCTGACACTTTCTAAGGGTTGGGCTATCAAGCTATGGGACATCAATGGAAAGCTCCTTACAGATTTTGATCAAAATACAGCCAAAGTGTATTCCGCCAGTTTCTCCCCCGATGGGACATTGATCTTAACTAGATGCAGTGATAGTACTGCAAAGCTATGGGATATAAGCGGCCAACTCCTGGCAGATTTGGATGAACATACACGCTCGGTAACTTCTACTAGCTTTTCTCCAGATGGAAAACTAATCCTGACCAGTTCACTAGACAGTACAGCAAAAGTCTGGGATATAGACGGGAATCTACTCGTAGATCTAGACAGGCATACATATGCAGTAAGTGCCGCTAACTTTTCTCCCAACGGGAAACTCATACTAACAACTTCTTATAGTGGTGCCCCCAAGGTCTGGGAGCTAAATGGACAAATCCTCTTAGATTTTAATAAGCATATATTCAATAGAAATGAAGAATATGTCCATTCTGCCTACTTCCCTCCCGTTGGAAACACGATCCTGACGAGTTCTTTTAATAATATGGTAAAGTTATGGAATCTTAAAGGGGTCTTTGGCACTTATTTAGAAAAACACACACCAAAGGTATATTCTGCTGGTATTCAAAGGGCTTATTTCAAGATCAACTTTTCATCTGATGGGAGGCTGATTCTGACCAGTTTTGCAGATAAGACTCCCAAGCTCTGGGATTTCAGTGGAAACCTACTTGCAGATTTTGATGGACATGAAACTTATGTAGAATCTGCCACTTTCTCCCCTGATAATAAGACAATCTTAACCAGTTCCTCGGACAACACCGCCAAGTTGTGGGACCTCAACGGAAACCTTTTGGCAGATTTTGATAAACATACACTCGGGGTACATTCCGCCAGCTTCTCCCCCGATGGGGCGAGAGTATTAACTAATTCCTTGGATGGCACTATTAAACTCTGGCCCACCCCTTGCACCGTCTACGAGTGGCTACAAAGTGACGAATGCCACATTCCACCCCTCACCGAAGAAGAGCGCATCAAGTATAATTTGGTGGAAGAATGATTTCCAGAGCTGAAGGTAGGCGAACCTATACTCGCCCCCTTTTCCTCCTCCGCCACTGCGCCCGCAGCACCCCAAAGGCCACCACCACCAGCACGGGCAGCAGCAGGTTCAGCACCCGAATCAGGGTAACATTATCGCGGACCTTGTCCCGGTCCAGGGGGCGCATGACCACCTCTTTGGAGCGGACCTTGGTGAGGGCGTCGTCGCCGGCGAGGTAATCCACTGCGTTGAGGAGGAGGGTTTTGTTGTCGTAGGGCATGCGGCGGCGCTGGCCCCGGAACAGCTTCCCCTGGGGGAACTCGCCTTCTGCCAGCACGACCATGCGGCGGCCATCGGTAAGCTGCTTGAGGTACTCGGCCACGGCGCGCTCAGGTACAGAATCCCGCTGACGGTAGTATTCCATCGCCAGCTCAGGCAGGTCGGAGCGGGGCAGGAACTTGGCCTTGGGGGGATTGGGGGCGAGGGAATCCGTGGGAGGGGTTCTCCCGGTAAAAGCCGAAAGGAAGGTCCCTTCGATCAATACACCCACTGACTGGTCGCCTTTTCCCCGGAACACCTGCGGTGGAGGCGGGTTTTGCAGCACCTCGTTCAGGTCTATGAATTGCACCCCATCCACCGTACGGCTGTAGGCCGAACTTTTCAGGAATACCGTTTTCTTCACCTTTTCCTGGAAAAAGGTATCCACGGAGGAGGCATAGCGAAGCAGGGCAGCGTCCACATTTCGGTTCAGCGGATGCGCCGGTAAGTCGATCAGCAGCGGATGAAACAGCCATTTTTTCGATACAAAACTGCCGCCCGAACCGCTTTCGATGAACAGTTCCGTGCTTTCGCAATTCAGGTCCTGCACCAAATTGTAATTGATCTTGAACCCATACTGGAAAAAGAGGTCATCTAGGTTTAGCTCCCGAAGAGACGTGAGGGTGGAGCGTTTTTCAAATAAATCCAGGTCCACCTGCTGTTGGTCCATGACCCACAGGATATTGCCGCCTCGCATGAGGTATTGGTCAATCTCGTATTTGTCCCGCTCCGAAAACGGCTGGGTAGGCTGAACCACCACCAGAATTCGGATGGCCGGATCGATGAACTCGCCCGGATTGCGCTTCATGTCAAAGGTGTACACCTGATAGGCGGTCTGTAAGCCAGAAATGAATTCAGGCATTTCCTCTAGTGGGGTTTCTCCGTGTCCTTGCAGGAACGCCAAATTCACGCGCTGCTCGCGCAGCAGGTTCCGCATGGCCGACACCAATTTGTACTCCAGATCGGCTTCTGCCTTTTGGAAATTGATCTCTCCGTTGGGAAAAGCAGCCCCTTTGAGTAGGTCCACAAACTGCTCTTCGTCCCGGTATTTCATCGAAACCACCGGAAACATGAACTTCTGTTCGGTTTCGGTAGCTGATTTCCGCACCGTGATGGGAATGGGCAAAAAGCCGCGTTTGCCCAGATCTTCCCGTAGCTCTGGGTTTTTGCTGGGGTCGATGAATTCAAAATTCAACTCCCCAGTCGCGTACTGCTTGAATTCCAGTAAGGTCGTTCGTAGTACATCCTGGTACTGGCGAATGTTGGGCGGAAATTCTCCTTCCAGGTATACGCGCACATACAGGGGCACTTCAAGCGAACGCGCCGTTTCGAGGCTTACTTCCGAAAGGGAATAGCGCTTTTCAGCCGTGAGGTCCGCCCGAAAAAAATAGCCCGAAGCCACCAAATTTAAAAAGATGATGATGGCAATGACCAGGCCCCATTGGGAGAGTTGTATGAGCGTTTTGTTCATGCGCGCTTAAATTCCAGGCTCATTTTGGTGCCGATCAAGGCAATGGCAATCAAACTAAAGAAGTACAACAAATCACGGGAATCCAGCACCCCGCGGCTGATGCTGCGGTAATGTTCCATGATGCCCATCTTGAGGAAAAAGGCATTGATGCCGTCCAAGGATTTGATTCCTGCCAGAAATTCAAATGCCAGGAACATGAAGAAGCACAGGAACACCCCCAGCACAAATGCCACAATCTGGTTCGAAGTCAACGAAGACGTAAATACGCCAATGGCCGCAAAGATGCTCCCCAGGGCAAATAGCCCCAAATATGCTCCGATGGTTGCGCCCATGTCCAGGTTGCCCACGGGTTTGCCCAGTTGGTAAATTGTCACCACAAAAATCACGGTAGGAATCAGGGCAATCAGCACCAAAAAGACCGCTGCCAGGTATTTTCCCAGGATGATGTGCCAGTCGGTTAGCGGCTTGGTGAGGAGAAATTCCATGGTGCCGCCCTTGGTTTCCTCTGCAAATGACCGCATGGTAATGGCGGGACCCAAAAACAGGAAAAAATAGGGACCGAAGTCAAACAGGGGATCCAGGCTGGCGATGCCCATCTCCAGGAGGTTGTACTCAAACAACCATACGAATAGCCCCACTCCCACCAGAAAGACCACCATCACGAGGTAAGCGATCAGGGAATTGAGGAACGCAGCAACTTCTTTTCGAAAAATGGTAAGGACAGCCTTCATCTGCAATGGAATACGTCCACAAGTTACGCTATATTTGAAATCAGCAAAAATGTGACCAACGATATGAATGCAGATGTTAATGATAGCTCAAAAATGACCGAAATGGAACGAGCGAATGCGCCGGGGGTGTTCGAACGGGAGTACCGATTTGGTCAGACGGAGGAGACGCGCGCAGGCCGGGTGTCATTCAATGGGTTAGTGGGAGAATTGGTTGGAACCTTTCGGCACCATTTCCAAGTATTTTGGGCCACGACTTTTGCCTTATTCGCCTCACCCGGAAAAGTACTGAACACCTACCTCAATGGATATCGCGGCCAATATTACAACCCGGTTAACTACTTTTTCCTCATTGCTTCGGTCACCACTTTTATCAACCTGTTGGTCATAGATACCGATGGGTTTAACCGAGGGGTAAAAGACGGCTCCAAAAACGATGAGTTTGCTCAGTTCATGGGCAAGCTGCTAGAGGGCTATTTTGAATACATGAACATTAGCATGTTTACCCTCGTGTTTTTTCTGGCTTATTTCTCGTATCGTGCCTTCAAATCAAAGGGCATCCTTCTAGGTGAACATTTGATTGTCATGCTGTATGTTCAAGGTGCGGTGGGGCTAGTCAGTCTTCCCTTCTACGGATTCGTGGCACTTGATCAAACCAGGTGGATGTTTACGTTCTTTTCATACTCCACGCTGGTTTGGGTTCTCTACCTCATTTGGGTTTATCGTGATCTTTTTAAGATCAGTTGGGGGAAAGCAGTTTGGAAGTCCGTTGTGGTCAATTTACTAGCCTTATTCGTGTTCTATTTCATCATTTTGTTGCTAGCACTTATCATTATCACCATATATTTGATTTGGTCTAAAAAAATGACTCCATGAAAGACACGCCAACTTCCGAACGCACCCAAAGCAGTAGGCTGTTTGAAAAGAGCCATGAATATGGAGCAGGGGATCAGCAGCCTGCGGGTCGCCTGAAGTTTGACCAGCTTCAACAAGAGCTGAAAGCATACCTCCGGCAGGAGTCCAAACTGTTTTTCAAAACCTTCTGGCACATGATCATTCGCCCGGCAGAGGTGGTGAATTACTTTTTGGATGGGCACAGGGGTAAGTACTACAACCCGATCAATTTCTTTTTCCTGATCGCTTCGGTGTATGCATTTTCGTCTGCATTTCTGCTCAAATATCAGCCTACGACCAAAACATTAGAGAGCATTCCCGACAAGGAGATTGGCATGTTTCTTTCTGAGGCAGTGAAACTATCTGTTGAATATGGAAATATCATTTCGTTTATCTCGGTCTTGGCCTTTGCCCTGGTGCATTTCGTTTTCTTTAGAAAAAAGGAAGGATACTATTATGCAGAATACTTGGTTTTGATGATGTGCACCTACAGCGTTGGGCTGGTAGCGAATATGATTTCTGGGGTGGCCCTGATAAACGTTGACCCAACTTTTCAAATGGCGTATGTAGCCATCTTCCTCCCCATCTATTTCGGATACTTTGGCTGGGCTTTTCGCAGCTTTTTTGGACTGAGTTGGCACAAAGCATTCTTTAGAACCACCTTGGTACTGGTCTTGGGACAACTCATCTACATCTCAGTCATAGGACTGGTAGGGGCAGCAGTAGGTTACGTCTACTTTCAGTACCAATGATCAGAACCGACCAAAAACAGTCAAGCCCAAGAACCGAAGTTCCTGGGCTTCGAACTGCCTCTTACATGAAAACTTAAACTGATGGTGGCTTCAGGGCTGTTTTTATTTCATTAGTCGCCCCCTCCAGAAAAATCTCGCTGTGAATTCTGAATTTTTTTGATTTTTTTCTCAAAAAAATCTTTGGCACCGCATGCAATACTGGGTAATAGCAGTTTTTTTCTCATTCGTTCTTTCCAGCAAATTCTCTCAGGCTCAGAATCTGAGAGAGCTTCCCGCCCTGACAAATGCCCAAAATGCCCCAGAATTTGGGGAACAAGCCCAGCAAATGGCCATCGAGGCCTTTCGTTCCAGGCTACCAGTTGATGCACATGCTTACTTACAAAGTGGCATCGACCAATTGACGCAGTTCCAGCAGGAAGCCCTTCCGATTTACGCAGAACTCCACCACACCCAGGGCAGCATTTTCTTTTTCCAGCAAGATTTCCCAGAAGCCCTTCGGTTTTATCGAATGTATAAGCGGCTGCTCGGGACTCACCATCCTGAAGCACGAGAATCTCACCTGAAAAGCTTTAAAAACCTGGCACTTTGTCACCGGAAAATGGGGGTGGCAGATTCAGCTACCTTTTATGCTGACCAAATCCTTACGAAGGCAGACCGCAACCAGGACAGCACGCTGTGTTACCAAGCCTATTGGCTGAAGGCAGAACTCGCGTACGCAACCCAGGCATTTGAAATTTCCCTTAAAACAGGGGAAAATGCCAGGAAGTATCTTTCACGAGGTGCCAAACAGCTACCTGAAACCTATCGACTTACGGGAAATTGCCTCAAACATTTGGGGCGACTTACGGAAGCCCTACGTCACAAAGAACTGGCCCTGAAGGGATTTGAGCAAACCCAGGCTTCAATCGTCAAGCAGACCATTGCTCGTTTTGATTTAGGAGAGATACACCAATACCGGAATCAATTTGACCTGGCGGTGCCCTATTACCTGCAGAGCCTGGAAACCTTTGAAGCACTGTACCGCCGCAAGCCTCAGGCGAAAATAGCGGAGTACCTGGCAACTGTTACCCGCAACCTTGGGCGGCTGTACGAGGTCGAAGGGGATTATGAGGTGGCGGGCAATTATTATTTGCGAGCATTAGAGATCCTCGAACAGCACGACGGATTGGAAGCGATAGACCTCGCCACCATCTATCGATTGCTCGCCCGCAACCGACTCAACCTGGGCAGACTGGATGCTGCCCTGCTGTTGGCGCGCCAATCTCTCCAATGGTATGACCTCATAGAGTCTAAGGTTTCTCTTGGAGCAGGTACTGCTTATTTGCTAATCGGTAAAATATACCTGGAGCAGCAGGCATTTTCCTCCGCTCAGCAGGTCCTGGATTCAGCATGGAGCATTTTTGAGCAATTGAGGCCAGATTGCCATGCCGACCTTGTTCAAGTGCTGTTGGCAAAAGGAGAGCTTGCCCTTGCACAAACACAATTTGAGACAGCTCAAAGCTGGGGCAACCAATCCATCAATTGCCTGGGGAATCCAGAAAAGGTAGATATCGCATCTATTTCCCAGCCCCAAGTGCTCTGGGAAGCCTTGCGACTTTCAGCGACCATTTGGGCAACACAAGCTGATTACCCGGATACTTCGGATCCTCAGGCTGCTCAGGAGCAAGCATTGATTCGGCTCAAACAGGTGATCAACCTTGAAAATCAACTGCGGCAGGCAGCAGAAGGGGCAAGAACCCGTCAATGGCTGGGCAAAAAAGCCTCCCCTGTCTTTGAGGCTGCCATCTCCACTGCACTGGACCTATATGCTGTGACTCAAAATCCAGCTTTTCTGGAGGATGCCTTTGTACTGTCCGAGCAGAGCCGTGCCGCCCGCCTGCAGGAGCGGTTGCAAGATCATTCCGCCCGAAAATTTGCCGGGATTCCCGAGCAGCTATTGCTAGAGGAACAACAGGTCCGGGAGCAAATTGCCTATTATCAAAAGCGGATCAGGGAGGGAGAGCTGACCTATGCTTCGAGCATGAATGCGCTCAGGGACGGCCTGCTTGTGGCCCAGCAAAAGGGAAGAGACCTGCTGCAACAGCTTGAACGACAATACCCTGCCTATTTCCAGCTAAAATACCAACAACCAGATTTGAGCATCGCCTCGATCCAGGAACAACTATCGGAAAATACCCGGTTGGTTGAGTTTTTTCAGGGAGAACAAGCGCTATTTACCTTTGTGATCACCCGAGATTCAGCTTGGACATTGGTTTCTGACATCCCAGATTCGTTTACTCATCAGGTATTTGGGTTACAGCAGGCCATTGTCAACAAAGACCCGGTGGCCCAGCCCCTTGAAGCATGGAACGCTCTGGTAACGCCTGCGCACCATTTGTACCAACTGCTGATGGCCCCTGTCCTAAAAGATGCCCTTCCGGGGGAGCATCTGTTGATTATTCCTTCCGGGGTCCTGGCCTATCTACCATTTGAGGTACTGTTGCAAAGTGCTGCCGATCCTGATGTTGGGAGTTATGGCAAACTGGACTACCTCATCAAATCCCATCCCATTCAATACGGGTATTCGGCGACGCATTTGTTGAATTACCAGACAGAACGTGTACCTCCCAACAGCTATTTGGGCATTGCCCCCAATTTCTCGGCTGATACCACTTACACCAACCTGAAGTTTGCCCAAAAAGAGATTGACGCAGCTGCCGACATGATGAACGGAAAGACCCTCACCGATGTTGCGGCCACAGAAAAGGCTTTTTTATCTGTTGCCAACAACTTCCAGGTGCTGCACCTCGCCACCCATGGATTGGTGGACGAATCTGAACCCCTGGACAGCAGAATTGTCTTTCAGCAAGCAGCAGATTCAGATGGCTTGTTGCATGTGTATGAATTGTACAACCTTCGCCTTCAAGCCCAACTGGTCATGCTGAGTGCTTGTAATACAGGCATTGGCAAATACGAGGAAGGGGAAGGGGTTGTCAGCCTTTCAAGGGCATTCGCCTACGCAGGCTGTCCCTCCATTTTGATGACCCTCTGGTCGGTAAATGATCGCTCTTCAGCCCAAATTGTCGACACCTATGTTCAGGAGCTTGCCAATCAGGTTCCCAAGGACCAGGCGTTACAACACGCAAAAATTGAGTACCTGAAGGCCTCAGACGACTTGTTGGCACATCCCTTTTTCTGGGCAGGGTTTGTAGGCGTGGGGAGTTCGGACCCTTTGGAAGTGCCTGATAGTTCTATTTGGTGGAGGATTGGTCTTATGGTGATAATTCTTAGCTTAGGGCTAGTTTTGAAAAGATATTTCAGCAAACGTAAAAAATGATTTTCCACCAAGTACTATTTTGAGAGTTATAATTTTTTTGAAAGCTTTATTTTAAATACAGTTAAATTAAAATAATGAATGGCAAGATTTTTGATAATTAAATTTTATTCGGAAGTTAATATTGAATTAAGCGAGGGTTAAAGGATAAAATGTCATACTTTAAAGTAATATTAAATATTTTTTACTTTAGCCTGTAAAACTTTGGAGCACATCTTTTTATCATAAAAAAATCTATAACCATGAAAAATTCTGAGATAAACTATGGTGTATTGAGTCATGTCTCAAGGGAATTAAATTGTAATGTCCTTGGGGATTGCAGTGGATCTACAATTAGTAGGAGAACCACAAAAGGCTTTAAAAGGGCTTTTAACCTAACAGATCACACAATTTCAGATCAAAACGCTGAGCATATTGTACATGCAGCAATGCTGGGGACAGTCGTATGCCTATTTTCAAAAAATAAGGGTGCAATAGTTATTGGAATTTTATTATTGCTCGCTTTGATTTTCTTCTACAAAAGGGATTAATCTACGCATAAACAACTCGGATTTTAAATATCTCTTTTTGCCAAAAGCTTAGAAAAGGCTTCGCTTATTTCGATAGGTGATGTTTTTACAGAAAAATTTATTGACTCAATTTCAGCAGTTCTTGCTGGTATAAGAATAGATATAGAACGTAAATACACGATAGAATTGATGGCCAGTCGTGTCAAAAGGCAAAATTCCCTTCCCTCCTTTTTTGGCCTGCTTTCGCAACATTCGCATAGCCCCTCTTTTTACTCTTCGCGTTGCTTGGATAAACCAACTTCACCCATATGAAGAGATACCTATCCATTTGCGTAATGATCCTTGGGCTGTGCGCCGTTTCCAGAGGGCAGGCACCCTTTTTTGTGGACTCCTCTTTTAATCTCCCGGTTAGTGTGATGGGAGCAGGCATGGATGTGGCAGCCGCAGACCTGGATGGAGACCTGGACCTGGACATTGTCCTGGCCATAGAGTTTGGGCCTAATAAACTGTTGTGGAACGATGGCAAGGGAAAATTCACCGATGGAAGTGCGGGCATTTTTGCCAATGCTTCCAACGATAGCGAGGACATTGGTATTGCTGACCTGGACCTCAATGGAAAACTGGACGTGGTCATTGTCAGTGAAGACAACCAAGTACATGAAATGTACCTTAACTACGGCAAAAATAACTGGACCAATATTTCGAATCGGCTGCCAAATTCGATTGCTAACGCGGTAGTGGTCACAGACCTGAATGGCGATCGCTATCCAGACCTAATCCTGGGAAATGCGGGCCAGAACCTTTGTTTGATCAATGACCGGAATGCCAATTTTGTTGATGAAACAGCAACTCGTCTTCCCACTATTAACGACATAACCCAGGACCTGAAACTCGCTGATGTAGATGGCGATAACGACTTGGACCTGTTTGTGGGAAACGAAGACCAAAATCGCTTGCTCATCAATGATGGAACTGGAAAATTCACCGATGAAAGCACCGCCCGTTTGCCGCAGCAATTTTCCCTGGAAACCCGAAAAGCGGAATTTGGAGATGCAGATGGGGATGGCGACCTGGACCTCTTCCTCTCCAACGTGGCATGGCAGCCGCAGAAGAACCCCCAAAACCGGCTTTGGATGAACAATGGGATGGGTGTTTTCACAGATGAAACGGTCCTGCGCCTTCCACCTGACGGGGAATTCACCCTGGACGGCATTTTTGTAGACCTGGACCAAGACCAGGACCTTGACCTCATGGTTGCCCATGTCACAAACGCGGGCTATCAGGCCTTGCTCAATAATGGAAATGGGATGTACAAGGATGAAACCCTGAAAATCTTTGGCCAAAGCTTCAAAGGAGAAGCCCTTGGGGTATTGGCTGCTGATTTTGACGGAGATTCTATTCCTGACCTATATTTCTGTAACCGGGGCCAATCCGATCAATTGCTATTCGGCCAGAACCTGGCCACCTCCCTAGAGGAAAATATTTCCCCAGAAATTTCCTGGCTGGTGGTTACCCCTAACCCCGCTCACACGCAGTTAACCCTGTATAATAGGGGAGAAAAATTGCACGCAGGAACTGTTTCCCTGGTTGATTTGGCTGGGAAACAGGTATTTTCCCAGCAGGTGCAAATAGAGCGCAAAAACACCCGGTCTCTACGGCTCAACCAACCTGCTGCCGGCACCTACCTCCTGAAGTGGGAAGAACCCGGAATAACCATCGAAAAGAAAGTAGTGCTGTATTAAGAAGCTGATCAACACCAGCGTATTCCCCCTTAGCCATTGACGGGTTAGGGGGATTTTATTTTTTACAGAGAAATTACCCGCATCTTCTCAAATTCCTGTCTCATCAAAATTCACTTCCATCAATGTCATTTTGTCATTGGCATAAATTATGCACTTTTGCAGGCTGGACTCAGTTAATCATTTAACCTACTTTCAAAAATAGATATATGAGCAAATCTCCAGAAGAATTTGCCACCCCATCTGCTGAACAAAACGGGCAAGATCATGCAACTGAAGCAGCAGAAACTCCATCTACCGACGCTCAAGGAGAACAAGAAATCCAGGCCGAACAGGCGGCTGAAGAGGATACTTCTGTTCCGGTTGACATTGTGACAGAGGAACCAGCAACTTCCGCTGACAGCCTGACACCAGAAGATGAGCTTACCCTGCTCAAGGCAGAGCTTGTGAAGACTCAAGAGGCACTTGTCCAGTCCGAGGACCAGTACAAACGACTGAATGCGGATTTTATCAATTTCAGGAGGCGAAAAGAAAAAGAGATGACCGATACGATCATCTTTGCCAATCAGGAATTGATGAAGCAACTATTGACCATTGTTGATGACTTTGAGCGGAGCCTTCAGGCCATGGAGAAGACGGACAATGTCGAAGCGCTGAAAAATGGGATTGAGGGAGTAGACCGGAATATGAAACGAATTCTGACCAAGGCCGGCCTGGAGCCCATTGAAGCCATTGGAGCAGATTTCGACCCGGCCATTCATGAAGCAATCGCCAACATCCCGGTGCAAGAGCCAGAAAAGGATGGAAAGGTGATTGACGAGGTAGAAAAAGGTTACAAGCTCAAAGACAAAGTGATCAGGTTTTCGAAAGTAGTTGTTGGCGAATCTGGCGCATAAGCACGTAAAATTTATACATGGAACAGCGAGATTATTATGAGGTGCTGGGGGTGTCCCGGAATTCATCCAAGGATGAGATAAAAAAGGCTTATCGCAAGATGGCCATGAAATACCATCCTGACCGTAACCCTGGCGATCAAAGTGCTGAGGAGAAATTCAAAGAGGCTGCCCAGGCCTATGAGGTGCTTAGCGACGACAGCAAGCGCCAGGCATACGACCGGTTTGGCCATGCCGGAGTGGGTGGAGCTGCTGGAGGGGGAAGTGCGCAATCCTATCAGGACATTAGTGATATTTTCGGCAACATTTTCGGTGGGGGTAGCCCATTTGGGGATTTCTTTGGCGGCACTGCCTCTGGAGGAGGCCGAAGGAGAAGGAGAAGAGGGCAGCCTGGTGCTGATTTACGTATTTCCATGAAGCTCACCCTGGAAGAAATTGCCACGGGAGTAGAAAAAAAGATCAAGCTTAAACGCTACGTTACCTGTAAAGCTTGTGGAGGCAACGGTGCTGAGAACGGAACGGCGTATAAGACGTGTCCTACCTGTAACGGAGCCGGAGAAATTCGACGCGAAGCAGGAGGGGGATTTTTCCAACAGATTGTGGTGGATACCTGTCCTACCTGTCGTGGGGAGGGGCGCATTATTTCTTCCGCTTGTAAAGTCTGTGAAGGCAAAGGTCGGGTGATGGAAGAGGATTTGGTAACGGTCAATGTTCCTGCTGGCGTGATGGAGGGTCACAAATTGAAGCTGGATGGCCGTGGCAATGCAGGCATACGTGGAGGACGCCCGGGCGACCTCTACATCCACATTGAAGAAAAACCCTCCGAAGAATTTGAACGGGTTGGAGATAATTTGATTCACGAGCTGTTTATCAGCTTTCCGGATGCTGTTTCAGGCACTGCCGTTGATGTGCCTACTCTGAATGGGAAAGCTCGTTTTAAAGTTCCTGCCGGAACCATTCCTGGCAAAGTGGTGCGCCTGCGTGGCAAAGGCTTACCCAATATCAATGGCTACGGCACTGGTGACCTTCTGGTCCAAATCAACATCTGGACCCCCAAGAAAGTCTCAGGTGAAGAGAAACGCCTGCTGGAAAAGCTGAGAAAATCTCCCAATTTCCAGCCTAACCCGAAAGGAGATGATCGGGGATTCTTTACCCGTATGAAGGAATTGTTTGGGTAGAAAGATTCCGATTTAGGGGTTGAACCCATCAACATATATTTTTTAAACCCATAGAACTCGCAGGTTTTGAAAACCTGCGAGTTTTTTATTTCATGAAAGCATACCGATTGCTCGAAATGAAGCATATTTTACCTGATTAGCAGATTAAATCTGCTGCCACTCCGGAAACAGGTTGGGTTCGATCCATTCTGTCTGGAGCAATTCTTTGTAAGCTTCCTTTTTTCCAGCCGCCTTATCATCAAGGTACGCCAATAGTCGAACGGTAGCCGAAGTGATCGGAGCGACCAATGATCCGATGATCGGCAGGGGAGAAACCCGTTTTGAGGTAAGCTGAGGCGCACAAATTCTCGCGTACGTCGGAAAAAACTCTCCCATAAACTGATGCTGATATAAGGAGTCGAGTGTTTGGAGCTGCGCAGTTACGTACACCTCTTCGTTTTTTCTGATCTGTCGGCGTTTTTTACCATCGAGCAAATCGTTACGAATGGCTCGGAGGTAGGCTTCAAAAGACTCAGCAGTCGCCGCATAGGCGTATTCCATTTCGACTACATCTGCTTGTGAGATCGAGTCTTCCTGGAGCTTAAACAGCTTGACGTATTTTTCCGCCTCTCGCCTGCATTGGTGATATCGCGTAAGAATGCCCGATTCAGAAAGGTCATACACTAACTTTTCTGCTTTGGTACTTTTCTGGGCATACAGGGTACATGTCATACATACCCCGGTTACCACCAGCATAAACGCTTTTAATAAGTGTGACATATTCGTAAAGCTTAACTTATGAGGGATATAACGGCACAATCGAAAGATTATGCGATCCTTCACAGGTTAAGACAGAACTTGAGGTAAAAAGTCATTCAATCGAGAGACGGCTTATTTCAAATCCGGCATGATTTCGTCGTAGTCCTGGATTTCCCCTATGTCTAAGGTGCCGCTGAGGTCTCCCTTTCCGGATTTTCCCTTTCCTTTGCTGACCAAACTCACCACCGTTCGCGTTGCTTGAGCTGACGTCCCTGGTTTTCCATCCAGACTGCCAATGCTGCCTCCACTCCTTGTGATGCGGCTCACCTCTTTTGCTAAGTACCGGTGCTGGTACAGCAGCTTTATTTCTGCCTCGTTGAGGCCTCGGGTCCGCACGCCCATGGCGTGGAGAGAATTGCGCATACTAAGTAGATCCATGGTGCAGCTTATGTTTGTTGGGATAAATTATCGTATGTTTCGGCTTTTTGCAATTATCACACCCAAAAAACAATCAAGGGTCTATTCCCTTCTTAATTTTCAGAAACGAAACCAACTGTATTTTTCCCTACCGATGCACCTCCCTATTTTCACAAAAAGCTATTGAAAATATGCTCCGAAACACCTTCACCTTTATTGGGACTTGCTGCTTTTTTCTATTGAATCTCTCATTCGCCCAAGTTCCCCTGTGGTTACAATCTGGCGGCGGTAAACTAATGGATGAGGCAACCTCATTGAGCATTTCTGACAGTGGATTTGTCTATGCATGCGGGGTGTACAGCGACACCGCTATTTTTCAAAACGACACGTTCATCTCGGGCAAATTTCAACCCATTTTTACTGATATATGGATAGGAAAATACAGCCCCGAGGGGAACCAACTTTGGGTAAAGTCTTTGCGGGCCCAGTTTTTCGGAACAGCCTTCAACATCTCTCCTGATGCAGTAGGCGGGTTCTACCTGACAGGACGGTTTCAAGGAACCCTTGATGTTGGCACCACTACCCTTACTTCTCAAGGGCAGGATGAGGGTTTTTTGGCGCGTTTCAGGCCAGACGGTACCCTCCGGTGGGCCATTGCTCTTGGGGGAAAAGAACAGGATGCAGGCTTGGGGCTGGCGAGCGACCTCGAAGGAAATGCATACGTTACCGGGTATTTTACAGACAGTGCAAGCTTTAATGGGCCAATTCTTGAAGCAAGAGGGGGTACAGATATTTTCATCGCAAAATTTGATAGTTCAGGCTTTAATCGATGGGTGGTTCAGGCCGGAGGCAATTTTCAAGCTGGAGGCACATTTCCTCCTCCTACCGACCAGGGAATCGACTTGGCCATCGACAATGAGGGGAATGGCTACCTAACAGGCACGTTTGCAGATACCGCACGCTTCGACACCCTCATCCTGACGAACGCCCCATTTGCGACCTCTGCATTTGTCGCTAAGTTTGATACGCTGGGCACCTTTATGTGGGCTACTTCCCTGTCCAGCACTGCCGAAGCCAGGGGAAACAGCATTGATATCAGCCCTGCAGGAAACCTTTTTGTCGCAGGTGAATTTTCAGGACAACTTCAGGCAGGAGCCTTTTCCATTTTAAGCCAGGGGATTCCCACCGACCTTTTCGTTGCCTCCCTGGATACCAATGGGCAAGCCATTTGGCTGCAAGGGGCGAATGGCAAGCTTGCTGATCGGGCTCAAAGTCTCCAGGTAAGCCTGCAAGGCGGGTGCTGGGTGACCGGAGGATTTCAAGATACCTTGGCTTTTGACAATGATACCCTAATTTCCCATGGTGGAACAGATATATTTCTCGCCCAATTCACAGATTCAGGTGTTATTGCTTTCGTGGAAAATTTTGGGAGACTGGGAAATGATCAAGGAAACGCACTAGGGTTGAAGGGGAATGACCTTTTTCTGGGAGGCGCATTTTCAGATACCTTCCAGGTTCCGGGAATTCTACCAGATACCAGCAAGGGAATGGAAGACGCTTTCATTACACGATTCAGGCTCTGTCAGCAGGTAACGGTGAGCATCCTGGGGGATAGCAGTCGAAGTTTTTGTCAGGGAGACTCCGTTACCCTTGCTTCGCAATTCCCACTTAGCGATAGCATTCGGTTACAATGGCTGGTAAATCAACAGCAGATCCTCCTGGCGACAGATAGCTCCATTATTACCAGTATCACAGGAGGATACCAAGTAGCCATCACGGATACATTTGGTTGTGCCGATACCTCTGAAATCGTCACGGTTCAAGCGTTATCCCTTCCTCCCAAGCCCGTTATTGCGGCAGATTCAATCTTCTGTGCGGAAGACAGCCTATTGGTATCAGGCCCAACAGGATTTTCAAATTATCAATGGTCCTCCGGGGACAGCACCAACCAGTTTTTCTACCGAGATACCCTGCCCATCAGTTTGGTTGTGGTAGATTCCAACGGATGTGTCTCTGCGTCCAGTGATACCCTGGAAATCACTCGGTTTCCAAGTCCACCTCTGCCTGTTATCGGGGGAGACCCTTTTCTATGCCTAAATGGAGGCGGAAATGCGGAATTGATTGCCCCCCCAGGATTCGCAGCCTACCAGTGGTCTACAGGCGACACTACCCAATCGCTCTCTATTAATGGTACGGGAACGGTGACTTTGGTGGTTTTTGATTCCAATGGATGCAGAAGCCCAGTTGCCCAAGTGGACATCAGGACCCAAAATCCGCCTGCCACCCCAAGTATCCAGCAGATTGCTCCAGATACCCTACAGGTAACCCCACCATCTGATGGATACATTTGGCTGTTCAATGGAGTGCCCATTTCAGACAGCACACGAAAGATTGTTCCAGATACAGCCGGCACCTTCCAGGTAATTATCCAGAACAATGGCTGCCTGTCAGACACCTCAGCTGTATTCATTTACATGCTGCCAGTAGGAATTGCCTCCACTATACCTATTGAGCTAACAATTTTCCCGAACCCCGTTAAGGAATCTTTCAGGATACGCACTAACGCCCATTCCCTTTCAGGAATCACTGTCCAGGGATTTGATGCAAATGGTCAGCAGGTGGTCTTGCAGCCGATTGAGGAAGGAAAAAGGCAAATCATGTACACAGTAGGACATTTATCTCCCGGCAGGTACTACCTAAAGGTGTTCCTACCAGGATTTATTCCTTCGACGCATGCCATCGAAATTGTGAGATAAGCAGGTAAATCAGGCGATTTCCACGAGCCCTTCAGAAAGGGTCAACTGCTCCTGGTTCTGCAATATCTCCACCAATCCTCCTACACGAGGTAGCTCATACGTAAAGAAAAAGCGCATGGTATGGATCGTTTGGCGATATGCTTCCTGGGTCTGGCTGCCATTGCCTGTCAGCAAGGCTTCCTGAGCAACAGCCGCCATCTTGAGCCATTGCCAGGATACCAGCAAGGTGCCCATCATCTCCATGAAGAGGGTGGCATCTGATAGGAAAAGCTCAAAATTACCCGTCTTGGCTACGCCCATCAGGTGATTGAGTACGTGTTCCGCTTGCTTCAGGCGCTGGCCCAGCTGTCCGGCATAGGGACGCAGGCTCTCATGGGTCATGGCTTGTTCCAGGGTTTCCTGAATTTCTTCCATGAGCCACTTCAGGGCCTGTCCCCCTTTCATCTGCATTTTTCTACCCAGCAGGTCCAACGACTGGATGCCCGTGGTCCCTTCATAAATGGCATAAATCCGGATATCACGGTAATACTGCTGGAGCACAAAATCGTTACAGAAGCCGTAGCCTCCCAACACCTGCAACCCATTATCCACAGAAGTGCGGCCTTTTTCAGCAGGATAGGTCTTGGCCACCGGGGTGAGGATTTCCAATAAATGCTGGTAGCGGTCTTTTTCCGCTCCGGTAGAAACATGCGCCATATCCGCGTATTGGGCAGCCTGCAACACCAAGCTGAGCGATCCTTCATAAATCGCTTTTTGGAGGAGCAACATTCTCCTCACATCTGGGTGGTTGATGATCAGGGTCTGGTCCTGTGAAGCATCCTTCTGGCCAGATTGCTGAATCTTACGGCCTTGGGGGCGCTCCTTGGCATATTGCAAGGAAGCGTGGTAAGCCGCACAGGCAATAGAAGTTGCCCCTCGGCCTACGGCAATCCTGGCTTCGTTCATCATCTGGAACATATAGGAGAGGCCTTTGTGGGGCTCGCCTACCAACCAACCATAGCAATCCTCATCTTCCCCAAATACCAGGTGTGTGGTGCAATATCCTTTTTGCCCCATTTTCTGGTAGTCGGCTTCGGTGCGCACATCATTGGGGTGCAACCCACCGCCCTCTGTGATTCGGTGCTTAGGCACGGCAAAAAGAGAGATCCCCCTTGTGCCTGCTGGAGCTCCATCTATTCTGGCCAATACCAAATGGACAAAGTTGTCACAGTATTCATGGTCTCCTCCGGAGATAAATATCTTATGGCCTTTGATGCGGTAACTGCCATCCTCTTTAGGCGTCGCAGAAGTCACAATGTCAGAAAGGGAACTGCCTGCCTGTGGCTCAGTAAGGCACATGGTACCGCCCCATTCTCCTGAGAGCATTTTGGGCACATAGGTGTCTTTCAACTCCTGGCTCCCAAAGGAAACAATCAGGCCGGCAGCACCAGAAGTCAGCAGCACATAGCCCGTTGCATTGTTATTGGCAGCTTCCATGATGTAAGAGGTGGCCTGGGAAACCATCTCGGGCAATTGCAGGCCCCCGTCTTCAAAGTCAAATCCACTGCCGATTAGGCCAAGTTCTGCAGATTGCTGCATGAAGGTTTTTACCTGTGGGTGAACAACAATGCCCCCGTCTTTGTAATGAGCCGGCTGTTCGTCCATTTCCCTGAAACAAGGGTATAATTCCGCATCTGAAAAATCCTTTACTGAATCCAATAAGAGATCCACACTTTCCAAATCAATTTCGGAAAAGCGTGCGTGTTCCAATACCCCTGCTAGGCCATGCACTTCAAATAATTGGAAGCGCAGCGTGTCCATGTTAATGTATTCTGACATCGGTGGTGAGTTGAATGTGAATTAGGAACCTGAATCTACGGAATTCATAGAAATTTTAGCATTTTTCGAGCATGAAATGGACCTATCGAGCCGGAAACTATCTGTTGCTCCTGATTATTGGAGGTATTCTGACATTTTGTGCCAATCCTTCTTCCCCCACCGGAGGGGAACGGGACAAAACAGGCCCCCAAGTGGTCAAGACAATTCCTGTTGTGGAGCAGCTGAATTTTACCGGTAAAAAGATCACGGTCATATTTGACGAGTTTATCCGACCAGTCACTTACGGAAAAGAAATTTTCGTTTCCCCTCTGCTAAAAACGCCTCCCAAAGTCCTGGTAGCCGCAAAGAAATTAACCCTCCAATTCCAGGAGGACCTGCTTCCCAATACCACCTATGTGATCACCTTGGCTGGGGTCAAGGACCAAAACGAAAGCAATGAGATGGAAGTCCCTTTTCCCCTGGCATTCAGTACCGGACCGGTAATTGACAGCATGGAGATTAAGGGCCGGATAGAGGGGCCTGTGTTCAGGCAGGGCATGAAGGACATGACCTTGCTCTTGTTTGATGCCGACAGCATTGAGAATGATGACATTTTCCGCAGGAGGCCAGCCTACATCAGCCGAACTGATGAAGCAGGGTACTTTTCGTTGCCGTATCTCCGGCGTACAGATTTTCGCATCTATGCCATCGAGGACGCGGATAATTCGAATACCTACAGCAGTCCGCTGGAAACCCTCGCCCTGGCTGATTCTTCCCTTGTCCAATTTACCGACTCTGGCAATTCCGTTTCGGTGAGCATGCTGGCATTTTCTCCCGATGACCAAGTGCCCCTGGTGAGGGCCTATGAATGGCTGAGTGATTCCGTCATTCGGATGGAGTTTTCTGAGGGCCTGATGGTGGACTCCCTCCAGTTGAGCATTAGTGATACAACCGGGTTGGACAGCATGGAAGTGACCACCTGGACCTACTGGGAACGCAAGCTTCTGGTGCTTTCGCATCGGAAACGAGAAAGTGGATTGCAACTGGCACTGGTAGGGATGCAGGACAGCCTGGGAAATGTAGCGGACAGCCTGATGGAGGTTTTGCCACGGCGGATAAAAAAGCCGTCCGAACCTCCCTTAGAGAAAAAACCCAAACTTATTCTGGCAGATCAGACCTATCAATGGATCAGCCCTCGTACCTTGACTCGTCAGGATACCAATTTGATTCACCTGCAAGACACGACGCCTGACGTTTTCCTTCCGTATGTGGTGATAGATACAGGCTTCCAAATGACTATCAAGCCTGTCATAAACATGAATCCGGGTTTGGCCTATACCCTTAATTTGGAAGGAGAATTATTCAGGGAAACGGATACGGTGTTCAGCTTTCTCCTGGATGTGTTTGATCCGGATACGTATGGAAGGTTTTCCGGAAAAATCGTGCTGAACGGCTATGAAGGTCCTCTGGTGGTCACCTTTGCACAAGACCAGACTACGTTTGTGAGCAAAAAGACTGACTTTGACTACCGCTATATGCCCGCAGGTAATTATTTACTTACCATCGTGCTGGATGCAGACAGCAATGGGATACATACGCCCGGATCATTAGCCCCCTACAGGTTGCCAGAGCGCATTTACCAACATCCCACAAAATTTGAGGTTCGTGCCAAATGGGAATTTACCGAACAAGTAATCGAGGTGGATTTGGTGGCATTGACCGCACCACCAATTGATACGACGGCAGTGGATACAATAGCTGTGGAGCCAAGGCGGGGTAAAAAATGAGGAAACGGAGACCGGATGAGACCTTTTACATCCTCTCCCCTAAAACCTGTCACCCAATACCTAACCGCTATTTAAACTGCTTCAACAGACTTGACTTCTGGCACCATCCGGGTGAGCAGGTTTTCTATTCCATTTTTCAGGGTAACCACAGAGGAAGGGCAGCCTGAGCAGCTCCCTTGCAGACGTAGTTTCACCACCCCATCATCAAAGTTATCATAAATGATGTCGCCCCCATCCATGGCCACGGCAGGACGCACGTGGGAATCAATCAGGCTTTTGATTTTGGTCACGACCTCGTCTTCATTTTCAGCAGGTTTTGGCGGTTCATTGAGGGCGTCATACTTCCCGGTTAGAATGGGCTGATCCGTTGCGAGGTACGCCTTAAGGAAATCCTTCACCACGGGAATGATTTCTTCCCATTTGAACTCTTCTCCCTTGGTAATGGTGATGAAATTCTGGCTGATGAATACCCCTTCTACAAAGGCAAAGTTGAACAACTTGGCAGGAAGCGGTGCATCTTCAGTGGAATCGATAGCAGGGAAATCTGCACTGCCGGTTTGTATAAACATCCGATCGGTCACAAATTTCAGTGAAGCCGGGTTCGGGGTGATTTCTGTATAGATCATTTTCTTGTTTCTTCTACTTTTGTGCAATCTACCGAAGGAGACAAAATAACATCCTTCTCTGCTAAAACGGAAATTCCTGTATATTTGTTAGCCAGTAAACGCCATTGGTGTTTTACGTTAACTTACCAATTATTCCAAACGCCACAGTACTATGGATGAGCAAATCAAACCTGTGCTAGACCATGCCAGGGAGCAGATGGAAGGTTCCATCGAACATTTTCAAAAAGAACTCACCTCTATTCGGGCCGGAAAGGCTTCTCCTTTAATGCTGGATGGGCTGATGGTGGACTACTACGGGACCGATACCCCCATCGCTCAGGTGGCCTCGGTCACTGCAAGCGATGCCCGCACCCTGTTGATCCAACCCTGGGAGAAAAAGATGCTTCAGGTAATCGAGAAAAAGATTCTGCAAAGCAACCTGGGATTCACCCCTTCTAATGATGGGGAAATGATCCGTATCTCAATTCCTTCCCTCACAGAGGAACGCCGGAAGCAGTTGGTAAAACAGGCAAAAGGAGAGGGAGAAAATGCCAAGGTCTCTATCCGAAATGCCCGCCAGGATGCCAACCACCGGCTGAAAAAGCTTAAAAATGAGAGTGTATCTGAGGACAATATAAAAGAAGGAGAGAAGTTGGTTCAGGACCTGACCAATAAGTATAGCAACAAGGTAGAGGAAATTCTGGGGAAGAAAGAGGAAGAAATCATGACGGTTTAGTCCATTTCACCTTATCTGAAGACTTGAGCCTGATACGTGGACGTATCAGGTTTTCTGTTTAAAAAGCAGTTGAGGAGCCAATTTACCCTTGTTCTGTTACAAAAATTGAGAAAATTTACCCTTGTTTTGTGCATAATCTTTACGCATCGACTTAAAACGACACATATGGCCTGAACTAATACAGTGGAAGAAATCTGCTGTACGTAAACCCATTGTTCTACGGAGGAATGCTAATCCCAATTGAGGTCAAATCAGGTGCAAGCGGCCGTCTGAGATCTCTTCATCAATTTGTAGACCAATCACCTCATACCTTTGCTGTCCGTCTTTATGGAGGGCCCTTTAGCATTGAGCGGCCTCAGACACCTGCTGGTAAACCTATTATTTAATGAACCTGCCTTATTATCTGGAAACTCGATTAAAAGCGTACATTGAATATCTCTTAAGGGAAGTAACCTGGATGCCATTAGACATTTTTTAAATGTGGGATCAATTGGGAACTGGAAAAACAGAAACTAATTTTCACTTTTTATTGAAAGTTCTGAACAAATGTTTTCATGATGCGTAAATGATACCAAACGCCTCTAATTGCAGTCTCATGAAAGCAACTCAAACAACCCGCGCCAACAGCTTTGAAAGTGTTCAAACAACTCCTTACAACCGGATCGTAGGCCTGAGCATGTTTACCCTCAACCTGATCCCTGCCATCTTTGCAATTCCCGCCTTAGCATATGGCATGTTTACGGTGGTGCTGATCCCCGTCATGCTCATCTTGGGTGGAGCAGGTTATACCTTGTTCTACCGGTATTGGATGATTTATAAGGATAACCTCCACATCAGTAAGGTCCGTACCACCTGGTGGTTTACCATCCTGTTTAATGCTGCAGGTCTCGCATTTTTAGGCTACCTGATGATGGAAAGCCAGTTCGACCTGCATCATTTAGATGAAGAATTGTTTGTTGCAGTTGCTTCTGGGGGATTCCAAACCCTGATGATTATACTTGCGCACACAGCCATACGAGACCTGGATAAGTTGGAGCAGTCTGCTCCCCAAAATTTGGACATAGCTTGATGTTTTTCAGATTGGATATGAGAAAGCCGTGCTCCTTTGAGTGCGGCTTTTTTAAAACAGACCTAATCCTTCAACACATCGTTAGCCCCTTGGATCTGTATGATACCCCCTTATTTCAACTATCAATCTCATGAAAGCAACTAAGGAATCATTCATCAAAAACTTCGAAAGTACCCGCACGACTCCCTACAACCGGGTGGTGGGTTTGACCATGTTTTTGATCAACCTCATTCCTGCGATTGCTGGCATTCCCGTGGCCATCTACGGAATCGTCACTGTCATGCTAATCCCGTTTGTATTGATTGGCGGAGGCATAGGGTATATGTTGTTCTTCCGATATTACAAAATATTCCAGGACGAGTTGTCAGTTGAAAAGGTACGATCCACTTGGTTAATCACGATTATATTCAACTTGGTAGGATTGGGGCTCGTGTTCTTCGCTACATTGAATAGGCTTCCATTTGAAGAGTTCTTACTTCGGGATTTCTTGGTCACTATTTGTCCGGCGGGGTTTCAGCTCTTGATGGTTTTACTCGGCCGAACAGCCATCAAGGACCTTGACCAACATGAGCGATCTGATCCTCAAGATGTGGACATCGCTTGATTGTTAGATTGGATATAACAAAGCCGCACTTCAATGAAGCGCGGCTTTTTTCCTGAAACTCCTTTTCAGAGGCCTGTTTCAGGCTCAACCCTACCTTGTGATCGTCACAGCAGGACTCTCAATTTCATTGCTTTGGTTTCCAGCTCGGTCAACCAAATATATGTTGAAAATTACTTCTTCAGAGGTTGCATTCGGGTCTTTCAGAATAATGCCACCCAGATTTACCCTAAACGTGCCGGTGATGGAAACAATCCCCTCGTTTGGAACAATTAACGGAATCCGGAACTCATGGGTTACATCTATCCGCGTATCCACTATAAATAGGTTACGCACTTTATCATCTGTGGTGCCTAAGTCTCCGTCTCCATCTGTGTACTTGATCTCGAATACCAGTGAATCTGTTAGTGCCTGAATACTACCAGGAGAAACCGACAAAAGTTCTATTTCAGGTACATTTGAAAACTGGGGCGCAGGCTCATCGCTATCGGAACCACAACCAACAGTCAGCATCAAGGCAATTGAGAGGAGGACCAGGACAATTCGTGTGTTCATGAGAATTAATTTGTAACGAAGAATGACATGTAGGTCAGATAAGCCTGAGGACTGGTGGTCCGGGGAAATTCAAAATCTTTTTCATGGCTGCCGTCTCGGGTATAGTATCGAAAGAAGGTCAACCGCTGACTGGGGAAATCTCCCGTAAACAGGTCCACCTTCCAGTAGAACCGGGCATCTTGTCCAGGGCCATAATAGTCTTCCACCACCTTGGGAGTGGGAGAAAAGGTAGCATTTAGCGTCTTGGCATTGTTAAAATCAAACGGGTCCTGAGAGAATTTCGTCTGATTCAGCTGTAAATCCCCCACTGCTGTGCTATCATCCTCCAGCCCTAGCCAGATGGTCATCTCCACGTTGTTCAGGGTTCCGAATGGACTGTACTCGTTGTCCTTAATGGTGTCAACACGATATTCAATGCCAAATGCCTGAATATAAGCTGCCATACCTGTAAACTCAGGTTGTAAATTGGGAAGGGCTGAGACGTTTCCAAACATGTCTGGCGCACCATCATTGATCCAGGTTTCAATGTGCTTGACCTGATCTTCTGTAAGGGGATTGTCATACAAGGGCATCCGCCCCAGAATGGCATCGTCGGTTGTAACCCGGTTATGCAACCAGGAAGCACCAACATCATTGGGAATGACCCGATACGAATAGGTTCCCTGGAGGTCATTTTTGACCACTGGTTGGTACACCAAAGTAGAGTAGGTAGACTGAACGGTCCTGAAGTCGGGCTCAAAGGCACCATCGTGGCATCCAGGAACAGCACAACTTTTGGCAAAAATATACTCATGCAGTCCGACCAAGGAACTGGAATCAGGGGGCTCATTTTCTACCTGAGGAACTTCAATTTCTATGTCGAAAGGGTTGGCAGGTGGTTCTGGCTCAGGATCATCCTCCTTACAAGATACCATTAGGACCAATATGAGCAGTATAAAGGGAAAATGCTTCATGATTTATTTTTTTGAGTTTTCAGTGGTCAGTTTTCGGTTTTCAGTTCTGAAGAGCAGGGCTCAAAACACTGAAGACTGAAAACTGATAACCGAATACTTTTATGCAAACGCTTCTGTAAGGGCTCTTCCGGGAAGGATGCTCTTCACCTCTGGTGCGTCAAAGCCCAAAAGATTGGCAATGGTAGGAACCATATCTATCGTTTCACCTACCGGGTTGGCAGCTGTGCCTACGGTCTTATTCTGGGCAATTACCCCCGGAGGGCCCAGGATCATGCCAAAAATTTCACGGGAAGTGGGGTCACTCGTATGGTCAATGGCAAAACGCCCATAGGCATCCGCAATGCTGTTTCCTTCCAGGTTTCTACCATGCTCAGGAATGATTACCATGACGGTGTCATTTGCCATGCCGGGCGTACTCTGGATATGGCTCCATAAATGGGCAACCGCATAGTCGGCTTTGCGCAGGTTGTTACAATACTGGGTGTAGTTTTGGTGACAAACGTCCACATCTGTCATGTTTACCGCCAGCAGCTCGGGTTTAAACTCACTGATGACCTCTTCTGCAAAGGTGATGGTGTACACATCATTGTTGGCCAACCGTGAGGGCATGCCGATGGGGTCATTCAACCCTCCACTGGCAGCTTTTGCAATCAGGCTTTGGGTAAAGTCACTGATTTTTTGCCGGTCTGCAGCAGACTGCACGATACCCGCACCATTTCCTGCCGCTTGCTTGCTGAAATTGTCATTCAAAAAATTCCGAACCTTGCCAATCGCTTCTTCCTCGTGAAATTGAAATTGCTTGGGATTGGAAATCGCGGGATAAACCCCAGGCGCAAATAGCTGGGTAGGGGCAAGGTGATTGGCTCCATATTGCGCGCCATAGCTGGGATGCTTGCTGTAATTGAGCGCAGGATAAGGCCCCAGGGCATTGGAAATCCACCAGGCATTTAGCGCTGTTTGACTGGGAGAATTGTGCTTGAGGTAGTATTCAAATACTGTTGGGCTCTGGGGATTCTCCTGGAGGTTCAACCCTGTATTGGTGTACTGCCCGGTAATGGCAACAGTGTGCCCATTAAAGTGACCCGTAGGCCCCTGGGCATAGCGCATTTCTTTGAACAGGGTTCCCTCTTCCTGAAGCGGGCGAGGACGCGGCGAACGAGGTACGGGTTGCAACCCAGGCATGGTAGATCCTTGTCCCCGAAGTAAGGCAGGCATGAGATTTCCTTCATTCTGATGGACAGATTCGATGTTCCGGATACCACCTGCGAATAAGCAGAATACCACATGGTTCACCTTGCGGCTCATGGTCTTTGCAAACAATCGCCCACTGGGCAGGATATAGGGCATGACGAGACCTGAAGCTGCCAACAGGCTACCACGTTTGAGAAAATTTCGGCGATTCATACAGCTAATGTTTGTGGGTGGTTAGAAGAAACGGTACTCGTTCGAGGTCAGGAAGGCGTAGTAAATAATTTCCGGGGTGACATTCGGATCGTTGGTAATCAGGTCTTCCATGAACCAGCGTTCATACTCACTCGGCTCCCGGACATAAAAACGCTTATAAGTTTCACTGATAAACGTGGAGACATCAGCACGCATGGCCTGGGCGGTGGGTACATCTGCACGTTCATTGTTCAGCAGGTTTCGGATCACAATATCCGCCACCAATTCCTTATCCCCCATCGTATTGTAGGCCGTCACCAGGTTGATCAGTTCCTGATCAGTGGGAGTGGAGCCGTAGAGGTCACTGTAGGCAAGGGAAATAAATTCCAGATCGGTCTTGAGGCTATTTTTATCAGCACCTTCTTCCCGAATGTCTACAGGATTTACTTCATACAGGTAAATGGTTTCTGCGGTTTCTTCCTGACAGCCAGACAGAAAGGCCGCAGCCAACAGTAGAACAATTGCCAATCGTTTCATTATACTAAGCTTTTGTGTTCGAATGGATAAAAGGTTGGAAGGAGGTTAGATCCCAAGGTATTCGTCCTTCGAAAGGATTTCTTTGAGCAATTCCCGGTAATCTTTGTTCTCCCGGTACATGACGGCTGCTTCGCTCATTTCCTGAGAGTCAGGGTCACGAAGCAGAAAATCTCGGTAAATATTGACCACTTCTCCTTCATAATAGTCATTGGAACTTAAAAATATATCGATAAAGTCCTCTTTGGAATTACCTTGCTGGTTCAGGACCACACTGGTGAGTCCATCTACCATGTTAATGGAAGCCTCCTCTTCCGCCACACTCGGGTATCGGAACAGGAAAGACTCAAACATGGGGTCACAAAATTTTGTGCTTTCCA
>JBCDIQ010000002.1:0-54776 GCA_039024295.1 Bacteroidota bacterium
TCCCATAACCATTTTGTCTTTGGCGGGGAAGAACGGGCTTTATCCTCACCATAAAGTTTTGCCTTCTCCTGTAACACTTTAACAAGGCGATTATTTATTTTGTCAAATAGGGCAATTATATAATTGTCTATTATTGGGGAACCTTCTTTGTAAGCATGTGAAAAGGATATAGGAGAGTTATCTTTGAGCCCCAACTCAGAACCTCTAGGGACAAATACTTGGAGGTCTTCAAGGTACTTAAATCTAGCAAATTGACAGGGCTTGAGTAAAACAGGAATAATAGCGTAAGGCTGGTTTTCTTCATTCCTTTCTATAAAACGAGGTAATTCTTCTTTCCTAATAAAGTCTGTGGCCAAAAAATTATTACTTAGAAATAAAAGGCTAAAATCTGTTTCTTTTAAATTTTGAAATATTTCATCTCTCCACTTTGTGCCTAGACCAATCTCTAAGTCACTCCAGAGTTCGTATTTTTCTCCATCGATTGTAAACTGATTTTCAAGCATTTCTCTTAGGGCATCAACATGCTCCTGATCTTTCCGGGTATAAGAAATGAATCCTGTTAATTTCGTAGAATCTTTTTCCATGATACTAAAATTTCCTGTGCTCTATATTAAGTATTTTCATATTCTTACACAAAGCCTCTCAGGTTATCGCTGATTTACCTGTGGTTCCAATCCCTCGGGCAGCGGCAATATCCAAGATGAGGGTCGGATAGGATCCCACTCCACACTAGTCAGGTCCACCTCTGGATCAATCAACGGCATGGGCTTACGGCCATTTAACCGGACACGGGCATTGACGTACACGGCAACGTCCTCAATGCCTTGTTGGCGATAATGCGTTTCCAGGTGTTGGGCAAACTGCCAGGCCATCTCAGGGCGGGTAACAAATTTCCGAGCTTGATTTCTGGTCAGGAAATCAGAAGTTCTCACCCGCCAACTCTTTCCAGTGGAGGTATCTTCCACCCGTACGGTAGCTGAGCCTCCCTTTGCCCTGAGCATCATGTGCCATGCCAATCGGTGTCCTTCCTCTGTCCAGTGTACATTTCCCGGATACAGGTGGTGCCTCAGGGGAAGGAGAATTTGCACCAGAAAAAACATGCCTAGGGAAGCAACCACCAATTTTTGCAGAGGGTTCCAAGCTGGCACTGATACTTTCAGGTCGGGGAGGGGTTTTTTCCGGAAAAATAACTTACGGATGCTTGCTGGTGGAAAGAAAAATACCAGCATAGACAGCATGGTGTAGGGGAAGGTTCCAATGCCAAATACAACTGAATTGAACAAATGGAAGGTGGCCGAGAGGCCTACAGCAATCCAACGGGTGGGCCGCCAAAGCAACATGGGCACCACGAGTAAGTCAAAAAACACCCCTCCATAAGAAATCAGGTAGACAAAGGCTTCCTCCTGTAGCAAAGGACCCAGTATCGGCATGTCTGCCTTGGCCTTGAACCAGATGGTAAGGGGAATCGCATTAAACCAGTCGGGATACATTTTTGCAATAGACGCATAGGTGTAGACCACGCCCAGGGTGATGATGTAAAACCATCGGCACCAGTTGGGACAGGTAAGCTGTTTGAGAGCAGGGTTCCTACGCACATCCACGGAGGCATAATGATGCAGCGGCATCAAGAGACAGGAAAAATTGAGCAGCACCATCAGGTAGTAGTGGTTGTTGTAGTGGGATTTTTGCATCAGGTACACTGCCAGCCACATGACGCTCAATATCCCCATGCTCCATTTATAGCGGTAGCCGACTGCCACAAATAAGGCCAAAATGGCCATTACCCCGTAATAGGCATACATGCCCGGCCCCACCAGGACTTGTAAAAACTCAAACCCGATAAAGTTGAAGGTGAAAACAGGTTCCACCAGGGTTTCAGTCACCCAGCCTGTTACGAGGGCGCCAAAAAACTCTCCAAACAGCACCAGTCCGTACAGGATTCGCCATGCGATTAATGGACTGTTATCAATTGGCCGGAATAGCCAATTATGTAAGCGATCTGTCATCAGGCAGTCGTTGATTCAGTGAGTTTTCTAAATATATCCTCCAAGCTAAATTTCTCCTGTTGCATGCCCAGCAGTATATGTTCTTGTGCGACTACTTCCTGAAATATTTGCTGCCTGATGTCTTCTGATCCAGACAGGATAACCCGGAAGGTATTAGGGCCAGTAGATTGAATTTCAGTTACGCTCGTAAGGGTTTTAATGGTGGAGAAGTCAAATCCAGATGTGGCAAATTCCAGGTGTAGCTGGTGTGTGCCCCCAACCATTTGCTGTAAGTCTTGTCCTTCCGAATCCGCAACAATTTCTCCTTTGTTGATGATAATAATTCGATTGGCAATGGCTTCCACTTCAGACAAAATATGGGAAGAAAATATGACCGTTTTTTCCTTACCGACTTCCCGAATGAGTTCGCGAATGTCCACGATTTGATTTGGGTCAAGACCGGTGGTGGGCTCATCCAGAATAAGAACCTCTGGATCGTGCATCAGGGCCTGAGATAGCCCGACCCGCTGGCGATATCCTTTTGAAAGCATACCGATTTTTTTGTGCTGCTCCAGGCCGAGGCCCGTCATGTCAATTAGTTCAGGAATCCTGCGTTGCCAGGTCTTTTTGTCCAATTGGTAAACCTGTGCGGTAAACTCCAGAAACTCGTGCACATACATGTCCAGGTAAAGGGGATTGTGCTCTGGCAAATAGCCCACCCGCTTGCGGACCTCCTGAGGATGGGTGGAAATGTCGAACCCTGCAACCTGCGCAGCACCCGAATTGGGCGGCATGAAACAGGTCAGGATTTTCATGGTGGTGGTCTTTCCAGCACCATTCGGCCCTAGAAATCCCAAAATTTCTCCTTTCGGAACGTCAAAACTCAGGTTGTGAATAGCGTGCTGATCACCGTATGTTTTGGTCAATTGTTGTAAGGACACTGCCATGCTGCCACCATTTTTCTCACGCAAATATACCCTAAACTGTGGGGATTGGGAATTTTTCCTTTCTCATTTCAGTACATGGAGAACTGATCCTTCAGCCACATTATTGAAAAAGATTTGGTAATATTGACAGGCATTACCACACCCCGCTCATGAAGTTCATCCAATCCCTCCTGTTTTTAGGACTTGTTCTCTTACTTAACGCTTGCACTGACCAGTCTCCCGAAAATGCTCAACAATTAGGAAACACCATTGTATCTCAAATTCTTTCTGAGCCGCAGAGCCTCCATCCCACCAACGGTATTTCAGGCAGCCGGAGCAATATCTTGTATTTTACGAATCAGTCCCTGACCAGGATCGACCCTGAAAAATTGGAGCTGGTACCGCTCCTTGCAGAAAAATTGCCCCGTATTTCTGCCAATGGCCTCAAGTACACCTATCGCTTGCATCCAGATGCAGCTTGGGACGATGGGACCCCTATGACAGCAGAAGATGTGCTGTTTTCGCTGAAAGTGGTTAAATGTCCTTTATTAGAGAATAAAGCGGGAAGCTCTCTTTATCAAATCATCAAGGATGCACGCCTGTACGCAAAAGATGATCGAAAGATCACCTTTGAAATGCGGAAAAAGTATGTCAACAACCTGTACCTCACCAATAGCTTTTTTATTCTGGACAGGCGGAAATTTGACCCCAAAGGATTACTGGAGAATTTTACCCTTGAACAATTTGGGAACCCGGACAGCACGTTGTTGGCTGATCCCAATTTGGTAAAATGGGCCAATGAGTTCAATGACCCCAAGTATGGCAGAAATGTGAAATACCTTTTTGGCACTTCTGGCCCCTACAAGGTAACAGACTGGGTGCCCGAGCAGCAAATTGTGCTCTCTCGCAGGAAAAATTATTGGGGTAAAAACCTGGAAGGGCCAGCGCATAGCCAGTATCCGGAGAAAATCATTTTCAAAAAGCTGACGGATGAAAAGTCGCTTGAGTTGGAAATCAAACAGCAGAAGGTGGACGTTGCCCCTTACCTGAATTCGCCCACCTATGACAACCTGATCAACAGTGAAACGGCTACGGAGAATTATTACCTTGGCTTTAAGGAGAAGGACGGGTACTCCTATATTGGGTACAATACCCGACCTGATGGAATCACCCATCCCCTGGTGTTGAATGACAAGCAGGTGAGGCGAGCACTGGCATATGCTATTCCGCTAGATGACATCATCCAGCAATATTATAATGGTAGAGCCTCGCGCATCTTTTCGCCCGTATCCCCTTTTCACCCAGATTACAACCGTAATTTAAACCCCATTCCCTTTAATTTGGACAGTGCAAGTGCCATTCTGACAAGGTCGGGATGGACGGATCAGAACGGAGACCAGGTGCGGGAAAAAGAGTTGAATGGAGAAAATGTTCCGTTGAAAATTACCCTTTCCTACCCGGCCAATAGCACAACGATTGAAAACATCGTTTTTCGTATAAAAACTGAGGTGGCCAAGGTTGGGATTGAAGTAATCCAGGAACCTCTAGACTTCAATTTGTTGGTGTCAAAGGTCACCAACCATGACTATGAAGCTTGTCTGCTGGGTTCGTCGTCTCCTCTCATTCCCTATGATTTTATACAAAACTGGTCTTCTGATGGCTGGACTGCCGGAACTAACCTAACAGGTTTTTCTACCCCCGAAACGGATTCTCTTATGAAAATGGCCCGGGTAGAGCTAGATACAGAAGTACGGAAAGAAATGGTGGATCGCATCCAGGAAATTATTTATGACGAACAGCCTGCTTTCTTCCTCTACAACCGCACCAACCATATTGCGATTCACAAACGCTATGAGAATGCCGGCATGTTTCAAATTATGCCCTATGTACTCCTGAACAACCTTAAGGCAAGGGAAACGGTCACGGCGGACGTGAATTAAATAGTACGGATAAGGATCACATATCCTGTGTAATGCTGCGGATAATCTTGAACTGACTGAGGAACTCTTTGGCAATCGCCCGGAAAATGGTGTATACGGGAATGGCCAGGATCATTCCTGAAATTCCAACCACATTGCCAGCCATCAAGATTACCAGGAAAATCTCCAGAGGATGTGCCTTCACACTGTTTGAGTAAATCAGAGGTTGAAATACCAGGTTATCAATTGCTTGGACCACTAAAAATACCCCGGCAACTTTTATCATAAGGGGGAGTGCTTCCTGGGTAAAGTCCATCCCAATAGAGGAAATAAGGGTCAAGGTCAGTCCAAGGATGGCCCCTAGGATAGGGCCTACATACGGAATAATGTTCAGAGAGCCAGCAAAGAATCCAATGAATATGGCGTTCTCTACTCCAAGGAGGCTTAGCCCAAAAGCAATGCCACTTCCTACTAGCAGTACCTCAAAGAGTACCCCGATAAAATACCGGGTTAACAGGGGCTTAATGGTTTCCAGGATGTTTTGAACCTTTGATTCATATTCAGAGGGCACCAATGCCATGATCATGCTGTTAAACAGGCGCGCTTCCTTCAGAAAGAAATAGGAAATGAAGGTGATGGCAAACATGGCCACGAAAATATTTCCGATGATGCCTCCAAGGGTGTTGAGAAATGAGGAGAACCGGATCGAACCCACAAACTCTGTTAATTGAGCTTCTATGTAGGAGGTGATCTCATCTTCCTTTTCCTGGAACTGGTATTTGCTGGCAAAAGCCTCCAGGCGTTCCAGCGGCTCTTCTAAGTTTTGGGCTACAGCCTGAATGTCAATTTCAGCAATGTTGGCCGCCTGTCGGCCCACTGCCGGTATGATCAGTGAAAAAATAAGGGCAACGATACCATAAACTGCCGCCAGACTCAGAAAAGCAGAAAGGGCATCAGGAATTTTTTTACCCTTAATGGAAACTTGTTGGAGAAGTTTCATGATGGGACGCCCCATAAGTGATATAATTGCCGCAAGAATGATGTATCCAACGATGTCCAGAAAGAAATAAAACATGATCCCCAGGAAAATTACCAGGGGGATCAGCCATAAATATTTTCTGGAGAACTGCATAGCTTTTCAACACCACCAAGCACTAGAAACGAAACCTCACGTGCAAATAAATTATTTAACTGTGTAAAATAAATTAAGCCCTGTTAAATTTGGCGGAAACAACTACCTATACAATGATGAGAAGTAGGTTTAACTCGAATTATCTGACATTTATAAGCGGTCTCTTTTGGTTCTTATTCTCCTGGCAAGTAAGTAATTTATCGGCACAGGACACAATCCCTGCTTTGCAAGATTCCGCCCTCATGGAAGATTCTTCCGATATCGAGGTGAGTGAAGAAATTCAGGAAGCAACTCAACTCAACCAAGGATTTCGCCTGGGACTCACTACCCCTCGGCAGGCAGTAATGACCCATTTGTACTACCTTCAGCAAGAAAACTACGCCCCTGAAAAAGCTGCGGAGGCACTGGTTTCCATCGGGAATGATCCTAAAGCCATGGAGCGCATGGCCCTTCGGTTGAAGCAGATTTATGATGGGGAAGGCTATGAGATTGTTGCAGAAGACATTTCTGACAACAAAAATTGGAAGGATACGGCAGGAATTTATGAGGGCAAGGCTCGGTTTGTGGTGTTTGATAAGTACCCAGAGATATATGTCGAAAAGACGGAGAAAGGCTGGCAGTACAGTCGGCGCAGCTTGAAGGCAGCGGACCGAATCCATGACAAACTCTTTCCCATCGGCTCTGAGGTATTCATGAACCTTCTCCCAGGCTACGGCCAAAAACAATTCTTGGGCCTCTTTTTGTGGCAATACCTGGGGATGCTCATCCTGCTGGTAGGAGCGTTTATCCTGAACAAATTGGTGGATATCGTTTTCTCCCAGGTTATCAGGAGCATTATCCCTCGCATCTTTGCACGAAATGCAGTGCTGGAATCGAAAGAGGTCCTTCGGGTGGCAAGCCCTCTTAGCATGGTGGTGGTCACTCTGGTATTGCTGTTGTTTATCCCAACGCTTCAGTTGCCTATCGGGTTGGGGAAATACGTAGTTACAGGCGTCCGCATCCTGGGATATATTTTTGGGGTATTATTTGCCTATCGGCTGGTGGGGCTTGTTGCAGCTGTGGCTGCTCAGTTTGCCACCAAAACCGAAACCGCCATGGATGACCAGCTGATCCCCCTGATCAGCAAAATTGCCCGTGGCACAGTGGTCATCTTCGGGATTATTTTTATCCTCCAGAACCTGGACGTAAATGTTACTGCCCTGCTTGCAGGGGTTTCAATAGGAGGTTTGGCCCTGGCATTTGCTGCGCAAGACACCGTGAAAAACTTCTTGGGCTCAATTTCCATTTTTGTTGATCGTCCGTTCCAAATAGGAGACTTCATCGTAACCGACCAGTTGACGGGAGTCGTTACGGAGGTGGGGGTACGTTCGACCCGTGTGCGCGAACTTGGAGGTGCTCAGGTGACCATCCCCAATGGGGTCCTGGCAAACCTGACCATCACCAACCATGGCGTCCGGAATTACCGGAGGTTTGCAACCAGTTTGACCGTTAACTATGGAACCTCACCAGACCAAATGACCCAATTTGTGGATGGGGTAAGGGAAATTGCCTCCAATCACCCATCAGTTGATGCAGACAGTGTAACGGTACATTTTCACGAAATGGGCAGCTCTTCCCTGGACATATTCTTTGCCATGATCATCCAGGTAACAGACTATGGACATCACCTGAAGGTCCGCCAGGAAGTACTGTTAGAGGTGATCAAACTGGCAGAAAAGCTGGGGGTTGAGTTTGCATTTCCATCTACCTCTCTGTATGTGGAATCCCTTCCAGATAATTCTTCCTCAGCGCAGCAACCTTAACTGGTCATCTGCACTGGATTTCGTAATTCCAGAACAGGATTCGGTCCAATTCCAACATAGAAGCCAGGGCCACCTGAGAATAATTCTGGGAAGCATTGCCAAACCTGCGATAGGTGGTGGACCAGACCTTTTTGATCAAAGGAATTCCGCCTTCGGTAGGCTTAATCCTGCGAAGGAGGCCCTTCACATTTCGAGTGCCTGCATGGTACACATGCATGACCATAAGCCGGAACCAGATATCTGTCTCCTGGTAGGTAAGGTCGTACTTTGCCAAAATCTTGCGGGTATTGGGCAGGCATACTGACCGGATTAGCCGCGCAGCTCCTCGTGCAGATTTGATGGGGTCCTCTCGTTCGTCTAGCGTATCATTGATGACCAGTCCCTGTTCTTTAGCAACCTTTTTCATCAGTTGGAACGAGCCATAGGCACCTGCTGTAGACCGTTGTAATTGCCCAGGACTTTCAATCAGTAGAATGGCTTGTGCAAACCACGGGTCTACCCCTTCTTCCGTGAAAGCATCAATGGCAGGTCCTAGGACTGGAAAGACGTGATGGTGTTTGTAAAAATGAGATTTTCCTGAAGTAATATATGCCTCTGCTTTTTTAGGCAATTTGTATTTCCGGTGGATGCTGTCTTTGTACCGTTCTTTTCGTCTGGAAGACTTCGAATCCCACCAATAGGTAGAAACACCCCCTAGAATTTGTCTGGTGGTCGAAATATTGATCAGGCTGGTATCAGGAGATAATTGCATGACCAGTCTCCAAAATCGCGTTTGAGGCAACGTATCCCACCCTTCTGCATATATATCACAATCCTGAACGACATAATAGTGCAGGCTGTCAGTTTCGTGTCGAACCAGTTGAACCTGGTCGTCTATGTAGGGCTCCTGACCATGCAGGATCGTCCACACACTTAGTTTTAACAAAAGCAGATAACGGGGCGTTAATTTGATGGGCATTAGAAAGGTGTAAAAAATTAAGCTTCCTTTGTAAGGTTTTACATATTCTGCCTACCAATTACCCAAACCGATTTAAAGAAACCAACATGAAAAACATCAAATTGACCTTGACTACTTGTTTGTGCCTGCTGTTGTCCGGTACGCTGTTCGCACAAGACCTGGAAACCATTTTACAGGAGCACTATGCTGCCACGGGGATGGAAAAAAGGGCCAAGATTGACTCTTATGTGATGGTTAGCCAGACCACCGTTGGAGGAATGGAGTTCCCAACAACTACCTACCTGGTGCGACCCAGCAAGATGCGCACAGAAGTAACCTTTCAAGGTCAAACCATTGTAACGGTGTATACAGGAGATGATAACTGGATGGTCAACCCTATGACGGGAAGCATGACCCCTCAACCCCTTGACCCCGATCAGGCAAAAATGATCAGCAGTCAGGCGGATTTTGATGGCCATTTGTATGACTATGAAAAGAAAGGTTACGAAGTTACCTACGAAGGAGCAGGAGATGTGGAAGGCACAGAAACCTATATGATCAAGGTAGCCACCAGTGAAGGCGATGAATTTATTTACCACTTGGATAAAGATAATTATATCCCCATCATGGTATCTACTGTTACCACCATGCAAGGCGTACAGGTTACTGCTGAAACCTATATGAGTGACTATCGCATGGTAGATGGAGTAGCATTCCCCTACAGCATTGAAACCAAGGCAAACGGAAATACCACTGCAAGTGTCATCATCAAGGACATTCAGGTAGGGAAAAAACTGGACAATTCCTTGTTCGTTCGTCCCTCTGGTTCTGATACTGACTGATCCCTGCAACAACCCTTGTAAAATCTATTTTATCACTTTAGAAGGGCCTTTAGAAGGTCCTTCTCTTTTTCAACTCCTATCGTGATGTTAGCTAATTTTTCCTCCTATATCTTAAGAGGGCTGATGCTTTGTGCCTCTTTGGGAGCTTTTTCTCTTTTTGCGCAGACGCCTGCATCCCTAAATGACAAGACGTTTGGTGCCATTGAAGCTCGGCACATTGGCCCTGCGGCCATGAGTGGTAGAATAGCCGCACTCGATGCTGTCGAATCCCAGCCCAATATCCTCTACATAGGAGCTGCAAGTGGAGGGGTATGGAAATCCATCAATGGGGGAACCACCTTTAAATCTGTTTTTGACAAACACCCTCAGTCCGTTGGTGCAGTAACCATAGACCAGTCGCACCCTGACACAGTTTGGGTGGGAACAGGTGAGCCATGGACACGAAATAGTACCTCCCAGGGCAAAGGGGTTTTTAAATCTACCAATGCCGGAAGGTCCTGGAAGCCTATGGGATTAGAAGAGACGGAACGCATTGCTGGCATTGAGATAGATCCCCGAGACCCCAATACGGTATTTGTGGCTGCGATGGGACATTTATGGGATGATCATCCAGACCGTGGGGTGTATAAGACGAAAGATGGAGGAAAAACCTGGGAAAAAGTACTGTACGTTAATGAAAAGACGGGCTGCGCCTCCATTGCCATGCATCCCCAGAACCCTGATGTACTTTTTGCGGCTATGTGGGATTTCCGGAGGACTCCCTGGAGTTTTCGTTCAGGAGGTCCTGGAAGTGGGTTGTTCCGTTCTACTGATGGAGGAAAAACCTGGAATAAGTTGCAAGACGGATTGCCAGATGGGACCCTTGGGCGGATAGCTGTTGCGATTCCTCCAGTTAGTCCGTTCACCGTGTTTGCCCTTGTGGAAAGCAAGCAATCAGCCCTTTATCAACTAAACGAATCGGATAGCACAGGCACCGTTTGGGAAAAGTTGGATGACACCCCTACCATGGGTGAACGCCCTTTCTATTTTTCCTTGATTGTGCCTGATCCCGTAGACAGTGCAAGAATTTACAAACCGGGGTTCCGGTTGAATGTCAGTTCAAATGGTGGCCGGAATTTTGGGTCTCCTTCCATTACCGGGGGCCGGTACCACGGAGACTTACATGCTTTGTGGATTAATCCTAAAGATAACCGTCACCTTTACCTGGGGACGGATGGTGGGTTATACATTTCCTATGACAAGGGCAATACCTGGTCCATGGCGCGCAACCTTCCCATCTCCCAGTTTTACCATGTGCATGCAGATAGCGAGACCCCGTATAATGTGTATGGAGGCCTCCAGGACAATGGCTCATGGTACGGACCCAGTCGGGCAGCAGGGGGAATTTCTAATTCAGATTGGAAAAATGTAGGGTATGGAGACGGGTTTACGGTGCTGCCTCACCCCAAGGATGGTAATCAGGTGTATTGGGCGTATCAGGGAGGAAAGGTACATATCTATTACCGCAACACAGGTGAAAGACGGCTGGTGCGCCCATTCGCAGCGAATGCCAATACCAACCTTCGGTTTAATTGGGATACCCCAATTTATTTTGGCCATGGGGAATCTCCTTCCTTGTATGTTGGGGCGCAGTTCCTCTATCGTTCTCCTGATGGAGGCGAAAGCTGGCAGCGTATTTCTCCTGATCTTACCACTAACGATCCTGAAAAGCTTACCCAAGAAAGCTCCGGCGGTCTAACGCTGGATAATTCCACCGCCGAAAACCATTGTACAATTGTTAGCATTGCAGAGTCTCCCTTTTCGGTGAATAACCTGTGGGTAGGCACAGATGACGGTCAACTGCAACACAGCACCAATGGGGGAAAAAGCTGGAAGAACCTCACGGATCGTTTGCCGGGTTTACCGGAAAATACCTGGATCTCCTTTGTCGAGCCTAGCCCTACCGATCCCAATACTGTATGGGTAACGGCTGATGGTCATAGAACTGGTGACAAGGCACCATATGTGTACACAACTCAAAATGGGGGTAAAACCTGGACAAGGTTGGGCGAAAACCAGATTGACGGAAACTGTTACGTGATACGTCAAGATCCCGTACAGCCGAATCTCCTGTTTGTAGGAACAGAATTTGGCCTATATGTTTCAGTAGATGGGGGAAAAAAATGGGTCCGCTTTAACGGAAATGTACCGCAGGTTCCCGTCATGGACCTGTTGATTCATCCCCAAGCACAAGATTTGATCATCGGTACCCACGGCAGGGGAATCATGATCGTGGATGACCTGACGCCCATTCGCGCACTTCGTGAAGAAATGCTGGAGAAAGACCTCGTGATCCTTCCCTCCCGTCCTTTCTTGATTCGGGCAAATGAGGGAATACAGAAGTTCCCAGGAGATGATGAATTTGTAGGAGCCAATCCTCCTAATTCTGCCTACATTACCTATTACCTGAAAAAGCGTCCCATTTTTGGAAAAATGGAAATCAACATCTACGATAAAAATGATGTTATGGTAAAGACCCTCTCAGGAACCAGAAGGAAGGGACTCAATCGGGTGGAATGGAACATCCGTCGCAAGGCACCTCGGGTACCACGTTCCCCCAGTTTCTCGGCCTCGGCCATGTTTGGACCCACAGTTGAACCCGGGACCTATAGGGTGGAATTGACAAAGGACGGTACCACGTACACAGATTCTATTGAAATCCAATTTGACAACAATTCCCCGCATGACGAATCAGACCGGAAGGCCAACCATGAGGCAATTGTGAAGGCGTATAACTTACTCGAAGAACTGGCTTTTGTAGAAGCCCAGGTCCGTACCCTGGCCGATCAGACCGCTAGCATTGAACAGCAAGTAACATCGGAGGACCTCAAAAGTCAGCTTACTTCTCTGAACAAGCGTCTGGAGGAAAAAAGAGAGCAGTTAGTGGCCACCAAATTAGGTCGGATAACCGGGCAAATTAGGCTAAGAGAGCGACTGGCAGAGGTATACGGTGCCTTGAACAACTTCCAGGGAGCTCCCTCCCCTGCAATTATGGCGAACCTTGCGAACATTGAGCAGGCGATCATCGACGAGCAAGCATTCTTGAATGAGCTGATTCAGGGAGAGTTGCTGGAATTGAATCAGATGCTGAAAAAACGGGACATGCCTCCGGTTAACCCAATTTCTCTGGAAGACTTCAAATCTACAGGCACCCGATAAAAAAACCGCAGGTAGGGAGCTACCTGCGGCAATCTTTTTTGTAAACGAAGGGTTACTGTCCTTCGTTCATCTTTCTGATTTCAGCCTGAGCCGCAGGCTTGTAAGGGCCGTACATCGCATTTTCAAATGCTTTTTTGGCTTTCTCGTAGTCTCCATCGCGGCGAGCAGCCATACCCAGCATAAAGCTGTAACGGGCCTTTGCCTTGGTGTCCACTCCCGCGGCAAGGAGCTTCTCTAGCGTGGTGATGGCATCAGCATAACGACCAGAACCATATTCTGCCTTGGCTTTTTTGTACAATAAAGAAGAATTGTTCGGACTCGCCTCCAACGCACGATCAATCGAAGACAAGGCACCGTAGCTGTCATTGTTGCTCAATTGCAGGCTTGCTACCATGCTGTACATTTTTGCCTTTCGGTTGCCATCCTTCTCATTGTCAATGGCCATTTGATAGAAATCTATCGCACGTCCAACGTTTCCGCGCTTCCGCTCAATTTTTCCTCGCAGAATGAACGCTTTTGAGTAATCACGCTGTAATTCCAGTGCTTTGTCGATGTACTGCTCACTCTCGTTGTATTCCCCATTCAGGTAATAACTCAGTGCCACCTTGTAGAAATACACATGGCTGGTCTGCATCATTTGTTGCTGGATGAGCTTCTTATACGGACCAAAATTAGCTTTGCTCCAGGCCCTTCTTGCAGAGGCATTGTCTCCAAGCTTGCTATACGCAAGTCCCAGACCATAGTAATACTCCGCTTTTTCAGCAGGAGATGCACTTTTCAGGGCATCAGATTCCAAGGCACGCTCATAGTCCCGACGGGCATTTTCCCAATCTTCGTACTTCACGCTGATCTTGGCGTTGTACAGCAAGATTTTAGGGTTATCCGGGTCGATGCTTCTGGCCTCGTCAATGTGACGGCGCGCTTCATCTACCCGGTCATCCTTGAGCAGCATGCCCACCAATAAGAGTTTATAGTGTACTTTCCTTGCATCGCTTCGCTCGTAACGCGCTGCCTGATCGTAGTAGTACATCGCCTCTTCATAGTTCTTCTCCATCTTAAAAATCTTTGCAAGCAAAGAATAGGCGGGAGAATATTCACGGCGAAACTCAATGGTAAACTTGAAAGATTCTTTGGCTTTTTCGAATTCTTTCAGCTTGTATTCGCATTTGCCACGGGCGAAGTAGTACTTATAATTTGAAGGCTCTTTTTGAATAGCCTCATCATACTTCGTCACTGCATCGCGACAGCGATTTCCTTTTCGGAGGTTTTCTGCCTCAATGAAAAATGCTTTCCCGGGGTTCTGCGCGTGGAGGTAATCGCTATTAATCCCGAAACAAAGCACCCAACAGACAGATAGGTAAAAGAGATGTTTCATGAAACTTCCTTATGTGTGTATGAGAACAAGTTAGTAAAAATCCCCACAAACATAAACGACATCGAGCTAGCATAACGCCTCAAATTGGCATTAAGTATGGAATCCGGTATATTTGGTCGCTTTCCACATACTCAGTCATGAATTTTATAGAAGAATTACGCTGGCGTGGGATGATCCACAATGAAGAAGGGTTGATCCCAGGCACAGAGGCGTTTTTTGCTACCCAAAAGACCGCCGGCTACATCGGATTTGACCCCACGGGGGATTCCCTGCACATTGGTAACCTGGCCACCATCATGATGCTGGTTCACCTACAACGGGCAGGGCATACCCCCATTGCGCTGGTAGGAGGTGCCACCGGAATGGTAGGTGATCCCTCGGGAAAAGACGCAGAGCGTCAATTGCTTTCGCTGGAGCAACTTCGCCACAACCAGGAAGGTATCCGCAAGCAATTGGCGCATTTCCTCGACTTCGAAGGGGTACCTAATCCCGCCAAAATGGTGAACAACTACGACTGGTTTGGCGAGATCAAATTCCTCGAATTCCTCCGGGATGTGGGTAAGCACATCACCATCAGCTACATGATGGCCAAAGAGTCGGTGAAGAAAAGGTTGGAAACCGGGATTTCTTACACTGAATTTGCTTACCAGCTCCTGCAAGGCTATGACTTCATGTGGCTCTATGAGAATGAAGGCGTGCGGGTACAAATGGGCGGCGCAGACCAGTGGGGCAACATCACCACCGGAACAGAATTGATTCGCCGTAAACTTGGCTCTGAGGAGCGGGCATTTGCGATTACCTGTCCATTGATCACCCGTGAGGATGGCTCCAAGTTTGGTAAATCCGCTGATGGCCAGAGTGTATGGCTATCTGCCGAAAAGACTTCCCCCTACCAGTTTTACCAGTACTGGATCAACGTGGGTGACAACGATGCGGAAAAATACATCAAGGTGTTCACCCTGAAAGGTCAGGAAGAAATCGAACAATTGGTAGCCGCCCACCAGGAGGCACCTCATCTGCGCGGGTTGCAACAGGCCTTGGCCGAAGACGTAACAAAGCGTGTGCATGGAGAGGCGGGCCTGCAAGAGGCAAAGGCCCTGACCAATTTCTTTTTTGCCCGTAAGCTAAATCCCGAAGTGCTGGAAGCCCTCAGTCCGGAAATGTGGCAGGCAGTTGCGAGCAGTTCACCTGATACCCTTGCCATGGACAAGGAAAAATTTGGAGAAGAAGGGCTCAGCATCGTTGATTTACTCACCGACCTTGGGGTAACCAAGTCCAAAGGAGAAGCACGGCGTTCCATTGAGAAGGACCGTTCCATCTCGGTGAATGGTACTTCTTGTACGGAAACTTCCACTATGATTACCGCAAGGGATGCCTTTCATGGGCGGTACTTGCTGGTACAGCGTGGGAAGAAGAATAAGTATTTGGTTCAGTTGAACTGATACCAATTTTCATTAGGCAGTTCTTTTGTCATTCATTTTTGGTTGTGGGGTGTCCTTTGGGGTGCCGAAGATCAGTTTGTGTTGGACGTGGGACATGCGATTTCGCAAGCAATTACTAAGCTCATGTGAGCCTGTCACCCCGACCATCGTGGAGGGGCCTGCTTGATGGTCAGAACCTTTATCCTTAGACCTCTCTATAAACTACTTATGACAACTTTTGCAACTAGCTATTTATCAGGGCCTAATGAAATGGACCAAATTGAAGCTCGAAATGGAAAGTTATGATGTGGTACTTTTTCAATCGAAAAAAAGTACCCAAAATTCTCCCCCAAACAATGCTTCCTCCCGCAATCCCTCGCCGCCCCCGCTGTTTGGGGAGGCCAACGCGCCTGATTTTCTGCGAAATCCTGGGCAGCAAAGATGAAATTGGTATAATTAACCGTTCCTTTTTTCCTGCTGTTAGCTGATTATCAGACTCTTCGATTTTTACGGCAGTATTGTTCCGGTAATATCTCTACTTGAGGTGACAAAACGGGTGTTTTAAATGTAGTCTCAAAGAGACTTTTAAGTCTTAAAATCAATTCGTTGGGGGTTATGGAAAATGCGATTTTGCAAGCTAATATTCTGCACACACAGGCTTGTCACTCCGGCCAACGTGAAGGGGGCTATATGAGGGTAAGGTTGCCATATTCTATGCAAACAAAGGCTTTCACCTTCCTATTCGTATGGCTCACCTTCCTCCTCCAAAGCCCTGCCCAATCCCCCTACTTCTCCCGCTACGTCGGTAGCTCCTACCTCGAATCCAGCGTATTTGAGATCGACCTGTACAATCCCTCGCCTAGGCGAGTAGACATCTCCGGCTACATGATCGTGAGCCGCCAGTTTGTGTTCCTGCTACCGAGAGGCAGCCGTATTCCGCCGAGCAGCAGGTTCAGCATGGCGAAAAAATCGGGAAAAGGTGTGAGCCTGGAGTTCAGCTCCATGGAAGATTTTCTGATTCGGATTCCTACCCCTGGAGAGCAGGGAGATTATTTGGCGTTGTTTGATCGAAATGGAAACTTGGTGGATGGGTTTTACTATGCCTCTAATCGGGACGTGCAGTTCCTGCCGGATAGGGGAGAACTGGTGACCTACCAAAACAAACGCGTTCCCTTTGAGCTGCCAGGAGAGCGCAACCGGGTATGGCAATTCCTGAGGATGCTGCCCGATCCGGCCATGGCGTTTATTCGGCAGGAAAAGGGGTGGCAGGTGACTTCTCGTCTGCGTAACTTGCGCCCGGTCACCGCTTTTGAGGGAGCCGAAGCTTCCTTTGTGGAGGGAATTGTGAACCTGCAGGTACGCACCGCCTTTGAGGAAAACTGCCGGTTACACGTGGTAGAGCGGAGCGAAGATGGGCAAACCTTCCTACCGATTGGCGAGCTGGAAGCAATTGGTGGCCTGACCGTCCCTGCAAACTACCGCTTTTATGATGACGAGGTAAAAACCAATCGGCGGTACTTCTACCGCTTCAAAAACGTGGATCGATTTGGGTTTGAAGTTACCTCCCGCATCCTGGAAGTGCGCACCGATCCCTTTCCAGAGGAATTCCAGATGAACGTATTCCTCGGCGGAAAAGGAGAAGTCAACCTACGGTTCTCCTCCCGCAAAGAACAGGACGTCCATATCAAATTACTCGACGAGCAGTACCGCGAAGTAGATGTCCTCTTCGATGGCAAACTCTCCGCCCAGCGGCCTCAACTCATCAAATACAACAGCGCCTTGCCTGTAGGGAAATACTACCTCATTGCTTCTACTGAAAAGCAGCGGTTTTGGGAAGAGGTGTATGTGGGGGAGTGAGGGTTGGACAAAATTCCCTTGGGAAACATTGGTAGAAATTTTCGAGAGCAACTTTATAGGTCCTGGAAAGTTATTTCTCCAACTGCTTCGATCCCCTTCTTTTCTACGTCTAGAAAAACAGATGGCTGGATAAAGTCCATAAAAAAACCCCGGAAACCGGGGTGCCTGTGCGGATGAGAGGACTCGAACCTCCACGGGATTTAACTCCCACTAGAACCTGAATCTAGCGCGTCTACCAATTCCGCCACATCCGCGCTTAGGGTGTGCAAATATAGTAGAATTTTTCCACCTGCAAAACCTCTCTGTATGCTCCGATTTTTCCTTTTGTTGTTATGTGGTTGCTTGATGAACAGTACCCTTGCGCAGTTCAACCTGGCCCTGGAGAAACCGAGTAAATACCGCAGAACCATTTACAAACCAGGAGACCTGATTCGCTTTCAGGTGGAGGGCAGCAAGGCGAAATACACTGGCCGTATCTACTCGGTAAATGACAGCATGCTGACCATTGTGCGGTCGGTGAGCATGGAAAATGCAGGGGATGTGAGCAAGCGCGCCTATCGGGATTATGTGGCCATCAGCCAGATTCGGACGGTCTTCAAGCGACCGACTGGTTCCTACGGGGCTTTCTTTCGGGACCTGGCGTCCTCCAACTTCATCTTGGGAGGGGCCATGTTCCTGGTGTTTCTGCCGTTGGATGCGGCGGCGGCCGACCAGGAGGTGAATCCGGTCAATATGTCCATAGGTGCCGGAATGCTGACAACGGGATTGCTAATCCGGGTATTTACCAAGCGGAAACATCGGATGGGGAAAAAGTGGCAGGTGAGGGCGATGGGGAGTTATTGAACGATTTTAGATTTACTTCTTGCACACGGTATGAGATGTACCTCCAGTCTCTGACTGGAGAGGATATACGCCGTTCAGATAACGGCGGTACAAAATTCTTTGCCTAGCCTAATTTTTATAAAACTTGCGTTGTTTGACTCCAGAACCGGGCTATCCGGCCAAACACCCCCGGGAGGGGGCGACACCTTGGTAGAAATGGATTCGTCCAGAACAAAAGCTTCGGAGAAGCGACACCTCTAGCAAAGTGGCTCATTTAGCGGTATTCGAAGGCTCCGGAGCATGTTCCTCTTCCTTGACATCAGGAGCGTTGACTTGTGTTTTCTGAGCTGCCCGAGCCAATTTTCGGGCCTTGCGTTTTTTATACCGCTTCCAGGAAAGCATCAGTCGTCTGATAGGGCGGTCCGCCAGGCGCTGGGCGATTCGGGTAGGTTGGATGGGTCGACCACGAAACTGGGTGTAGACGTAAATGAATTCTGCACCGAGCAATAAGATTTGTGCGGAATAAAAAACCCACAACAGGATCACAACGATACTTCCTGCTGCACCGTAGGTGGTGGTCACCCGACTGTTGCTGATGTACCAACCAATGGCAAATTCCCCTATGACAAACAAGATGGCCGTCAGGAACGCCCCCAACCAGATATCCTTCCATTTGACCCGCGCATCTGGCAGGAACCGGAACATGAGCCCAAAAATCAAGGTGATGATGCCCAGGGAGACAAATACATCAATCGCGTAGGTAACCGCGAAGACCAAATCGAAATTGCTGAGGAAAATCCAGGAATCTGGACTGAAACGAAGCAGGAGTTCGCTGAATTGGTCAAAATATACCTCAATGAGCCGATTGAGGGCTACAATGAGCGTTTTGAGCACCATGGAAACCAGGAGAATAAACCCCAGCGTCACCACCATGGTAAAAGAGAGCACCCGATCGACGATGAGTTTGAGGATGCCGCCACCACCGGTGGGCTTAACATCAATCTTCCAGATGGTATTGAGGGAGTCCTGCAAGTGGTAAAAAGTACCCGTCGCACCAAAGAGCAAGGTGCCTATCCCAATGATGGTGGTCCAGACACTGGTGGTGTCCCGGTCAATGGCGTTGATGATGCTGTTGAGCTCATTTGCCACATCTGCGCCGACCAAAGATTCCACCTGTCCCAAAATCTCCAGGCGAACCTGCGCTTCCCCAAAGATGCCGCCAATTAGGCTTATGATAATAATGATGATAGCAGGCAGAGAAAAAACCGTGAAATAAGAAATGGCTGCTCCATGGCGAAAGGCTTTGTCCTCACCAAAGTTTTCAACCGTCTCTTTAATCAGGGTATAAATCGTCTTCAACACCTGCATAACTAAATTTCCATAATTTTGATCCTAAAGTCCAATCTTAGGGAGGGAAATGCCTTACTTTTCTTTGAAAAGCAACTCATCGAAAAAGATATTTTATTATCTTATCATAATAATCTAATCACGCGATTGTTATGGAAATTCTTAGCTATCTATTGGTAGGCCTGCTGGTAATCGGCGGGATCGTGTTTGCCTGGTGGGCCGTTCGTAAAACACTTGAAGATACTTCAGGGCAAGATCGTAAGTACCGCCGGCAAACGGCTAAGCGAAAATGAGGGGCCACCTCAACTGAGCCCCATGTTTTTTCGTATATTCGCACTCATCTATGCTTCTGATACTTTCTCGGAGCAATAAAGAACGTATGATCATATGCCAGACGTACCCCCTATCAAACAGCAGGAGCGAATTGACGAGGTCAAATCCATTTTCGCAGGTTACCTAGACCGCAAGGGGCAGCGTAAAACACCTGAACGTTTTGCCATTCTTGAGGAAATCTACAGCCGTTCCGACCATTTCGATGTAGAATCGCTCTACATTCACATGAAGAATAAAAACTACCGGGTCAGTCGAGCTACGGTATATAATACCTTGGATTTGTTGGTAGAGTGTGACCTGGTAAAGCGGCATCAGTTTGGTACTGCTCAGGCCTTGTACGAAAAGTCGTATGGGTATAAACAGCATGACCATGTAATCTGCACCAACTGTGGGAAGGTACTCGAATTCTGTGATCCCAGGATTGGGGCCATTGAAAAAATGGTGGCTGAGCTACTCGACTTTCAGGTGGATTCTCACTCCCTTACTTTGTATGGCCAATGTCATGCTGGGAAGGAATGCCCCAATTATAACCAGGGCAACTAATTTTTCCATTTTTCGGCTGTGTAAGTTTACTGCCGATTGTTCTACTCATCAAAAGCCCGTCTAAATGGGGCAGTTCTTATTAGTTAAATCTTCGTAAATCATCTCATGAAATATTCATACGAGCTTAAGCATAACATTGGTGTATACAACCTGGCAGGTAACCTCATCGGTGAGGATGATGGGGTGCACATTACGGATTCTTTTGCTCAGGAAATCGGAAATGGAACCAGCAATTTCGTCATAGACTTAACCCAGCTTCAGCATATCAACAGTTCTGGATTGGGCGTTTTGATTACCCTTTTAACCAAAGCCCGCAAGGCAGGTGGGGAAGTTGTTCTTGCCGGCCCCTCAGACTTTATTAAAAATCTGTTGGTTATGACCAAGCTCAACACCATCTTTACAATTTACGCCTCTGCTGAAGAAGCAATGGGGGCATATGCTTGATGTGTACCTTGAAAAAGTGATCAAACCATGCCAGTTGACGTGCTCTTAGGGTTGCAATGGGGAGACGAAGGGAAAGGAAAAGTTGTTGACGTTTTTGCACCAAAATATGAGGTAATCGCCCGCTTTCAGGGAGGACCGAATGCAGGCCACACCATTGTAATTGATGGGCAGAAGCATGTGCTTCACCTAATCCCCTCAGGAATTTTTCATTCCGGGGTCGATTGTGTCATTGGAAATGGGGTGGTAATTGATCCTGTTACCCTAAAAAAGGAAATCGAGGGACTGGAAGCTGCGGGCATGAAAAAAGTTCGAGAACGCCTGTTGATTTCCAAGCGCGCCCACCTGATTCTTCCCACACACAAAATCCTGGATGCAGCTTCTGAAAAAGCAAAAGGGGACAAAAAAATTGGCTCTACCCTGAGGGGTATTGGGCCAACCTATATGGACAAGACGGGAAGGAACGGACTACGTGTAGGAGATTTGATCGGGGGAAATTTTCGTCAGCATTACGATTACCTCGTACAAAAACACCAGCGTCTGTTGGGGCAATACGATTTCGAATACAACCTGGAAGAACTGGAGCCTGCCTTTTTTGAGGCCATTGAGTTCTTGTCCAATCTTAAATTGATCAATTCAGAGCATTACCTAAATCAGGCCTTACGTGCCGGAAAACACGTGCTAGCTGAAGGTGCGCAGGGAACCCTGCTAGACATCGATTTTGGTAGCTACCCGTTTGTGACCAGCTCACATACGACAACCGCTGGTGCCTGCATAGGACTGGGGGTTGCCCCTCACCAAATCAACCGGGTCTTTGGCATTTTCAAAGCCTATTGTACCCGCGTAGGCAGTGGTCCATTTCCTACCGAGCTACATGACGAAACCGGAGAAGCAATTCGTAAGGCCGGTCATGAATTTGGTGCGACCACCGGACGTCCCAGAAGATGTGGATGGATTGACTTGCCCTTGTTGAAATATGCCATTCGCCTGAATGGCGTTACTGACCTGATTATGACCAAGGCGGATGTATTGTCTGCCATGCCATGTATTTACGCCTGCGAATCCTACGAGGTAGACGGAGAACTTACGGATGAAATTCCTTTTGACCTGGAGAATGGATTTTCCCCTTACTACAAGAAACTGGACTGCTGGGAAGAGGATATTACCGCTGCCCAGCATAAATCGGAACTACCCGACAGGTTGCAATCCTACATCAACTACCTGGAAGCGCAACTAGAGGTGCCGGTTACCTACTTGTCCGTTGGTCCCGATCGGGAGCAAACCCTGGACATGCAGACACTGCCCGTATAATTCAGAAGGTCCACCTTCTTATCCTATCACCTAATAGCTACCACCTAAAGCCTTGTTAAAGGTTGCACCTCGGGCTATTTACGCCTAATTTGCAAGATATACCTCTCTGTAAATGGAACCATTTGCTGCACTTGGCCTGGTGGCAGGCTACTTTCTCCTGCTGATGATGGTGGCATGGCTCACCGGAAAAAAAGCAGATAACACGACCTTTTTCACGGCCAACCGAAGTTCCCCCTGGTTTGCGGTCGCATTTGGAATGATTGGTGCTTCTCTTTCTGGCGTGACGTTTATTTCTGTGCCGGGCGCAGTGGGGGCGGCCAAGTTTGGCTATTTCCAGGTGGTTTTGGGGTATTTATTGGGATATCTGGTCATTGCCACGGTGCTGCTGCCACTGTATTACCGGATGAACCTGACCTCCATCTATCAGTACCTGGAAACTCGATTTGGGCCAGCAGCATATAAGTCAGGTGCAGTCCTGTTTATTCTCTCTCGAATTATTGGGGCCAGCCTCAGGCTATATTTGGTGGCGATGGTACTGTTCCTGGCGATCTGCCAACCGCTTGGGATCTCCTTTGAGGTGACCACCTTTGTGGCGATTCTGTTGATCTACCTGTACACTTTCAGAGGAGGTATCAAGACGGTGGTATGGACCGATACCTTGCAGACAGCCAGTATGCTGCTCGCAGCGGGAATCACAGTTTACCTAATCGGACAAGAATTGAATTTGGGGCTATCAGGGTTAGTTACCGAAGTGATGGAAAGTGAATATGCCCAAATCTTCTTTTGGGAAGGGGGGAAGGGAAGTTACTTCTGGAAGCAATTTTTCAGTGGTGCCTTTCTCGCCATTGTAATGACTGGCCTGGACCAGGACATGATGCAAAAGAACCTCACCTGCCGCAATTTGCAGGATGCTCAAAAGAACATGTTCTCTTTTAGCATCATTCTGGTGTTTGCAAACCTGCTGTTTCTGGGCCTGGGGGCATTGCTGTACATCTATGGTACTACTACCGGCTTTCTTGAACTCAATTTTGATGATGCTGATTGTCCCATTCAGATCATGCAAGCGGGTGGGCTGGAATGCATCAAAAGTGATAAACTATTCCCCCTCATCTCGTTGGAGCATCTGGGACCTTTGGCGGCAGGCGTCTTTACCCTTGGCGTAATTGCAGCTGCCTATTCAAGTGCCGATTCCGCCCTGACTGCTTTGACAACTTCTTTTTGCGTAGATATTCTCGACATTGAAAAGAAGCCAGCACTTCAGCAGAACCTCCGCTTGCGGTATGGGGTACACGTCGGATTTGCCGTGGTGTTATTTGTGGTGATCCTGATATTTGAAAGGCAAAATGATGATGCGGTGATCTGGGCAGTATTGAAAGCGGCAGGTTATACCTATGGGCCATTGCTTGGGCTTTACAGCTTTGGACTATTTACCCGTTATCAGGTACGGGACGAAGCCATTCCCTGGATTTGTGTCATTAGTCCAATTTTGAGTTACGGGATTCAATATTTCAGCCCCAGGTTTGGCTACACCTTTGGAACGGAAATCCTAATCCTCAACGGGCTGCTGACCATTCTAGGGCTAATGATTTTTGTGGAAAGACAAGAAAAGAGATCGGGGAATTGATAGGGACAATTCGCAGGATTGGTTATTTTCGCTGAAAACATAACACCACCAACATGCCTGAAGCCCGCGCCCTGTGGCACCAATCTGCAAGTACATCTGTCATCAAAGAGGCACCTATCAACCTGCCGGAAGGGGATGGGTTTTGTGAAGTAAAGGCAATTCATTCCCTGATAAGTACAGGTACGGAGCGGATTGTGGCACGTGGGTTTGTCCCGATCGAGATGAACGAATCTATGCGGGTGCCCTACATGGAAGGCTCCTTTCAATTACCCATTAAGTATGGCTACTCCATGGTCGGGGAAGTTATCACCGAGGGGCATCCATTTAAAGGCAGATTGGTACACATGATCCACCCCCACCAGGATTTATGCGTAGTTCGGAACGAAGATATTACCCTGGTCCCGGAAATGGTGCCCCCCAAACGCGCAACCTTGGCGTCTAACCTGGAAACTGCCCTGACGGCGATCTGGGATGCCCAGGTTTCAGTGGGAGACAAGGTGCTACTGGTTGGGTTTGGGATGATTGGTTCTTTGGTTGGGCGGCTGATTGCTCGGCTTCCAGCAGTAAAATTAAAGGTGATTGACACCGATCCCGCTCGTATCCAGCTTGCGAATAAACTGGGGTTTAACGCAGGCATCATGGTAGATGAAGACGAAATTTTTGACTGTGCCTTCCATGCCAGCGGATCGGGAGAAGGCCTGCAATATTGTATTGATAAGGTGGGATTTGAAGGCAAGGTCATCGAAATGAGCTGGTACGGAAGCATGGAAATTGACCTGAACTTGGGAGGTACCTTTCACAGCCAGCGCAAGCAAATCATCAGTTCACAAGTATCTACCCTACCTGCCGGGCGGCGCGCAAACTGGGATGTACTGCGCCGAAAGGAAACCGTATTTCGTCTGTTGGAAGACCCTGCACTCGACCATCATATCACGGATACCATCCCTTTTGATCGGTTACCCGCCTTTTTTAAGAAGTTGAGAGGCCACAGCCCTGGAAGTAAGCTGGCCTATTGTGTGGAATATTGATCCTTACTTTTGGAGAAGTTCCTGAATTGCCTCAACCAGCCATTGGTCAGGTAGTCCCTCTTTTCCCAGAAGAGCAAAGGAAAAATTCTCCGCCAGGATTTCCTCTGGATGGATGATGTAATTGGTGTTTTTGCCCACTTGCTGGAAAAAGCCGTCCACCGTCTTCATGGTGTAAATGGTGGGGGCTTCATTGTTTGAAACTTCATCTTCCAGAGGCAATTGCCAAAAGCCTACTTGCAAATATTCAAAGAAGGCACCGCCGTTGTAGGGTTTATCTGCATACAACACCATCATGCAAGGTGTCGTATCTCCATTCACCTGTAAGTTGATGTAGGAGTCTGTCTGCGGGGCATCCGGGTTGGTGATTCTGCTGGAGGCTATGGCTTCTGGATATTGGATGGGCTTTATCAAAGTAAAGCCAATCAACCGATACATGCTTTCTCGAAAGTCAGGGAAATTACGGCTCAGTACATGGAACAGCTCGTGGACAACCAGGCGTTTTAAGTCCTCTTTTGGCATCTTGTGAACGCCTTCCTTAAAAACAATGTAGTTACCCCTGGTGTAAGCAGTCGCCCCTCCTTCTTCCTTTCCCGTGGTTTTTACCAGCATAAGGGTATCCGGCAGAGGGACTTGGTATCTATTGGAATGTATTTCCCCTTCGATTTCGTCCACTGCGGTCAAAAAGGCTTCTTGCTCGTCGGGTGCCCATTCAAGCACCTGATCCTGAATATGAGCGAACAATTGTTCCCGTGTTCCAGCGGTATCCTGCAGACGTGACTGAACATCAAATGGGCTCCAGCTTTTGGTGAAGGCGTCTTCTTGAGATAGCAGTTTTTGTGCCTCACCCTTCGTGGCGAACTGCACCTGTAAACTATTTTGCGCACTGGTCATAGACAGAAATATCACACACATGGAAGAAAGAAGGCATATTTGCTTCATGGCACTTTTTGCTCAAGATAGAGAATAATCTGATGTGTTAACCCACTGCCAGAGGTATGTAGCCATGGTGACCTGTGTCATTTTTCTTAAGTCAGGAAAATAGTCATTTAGAGAAAACCTTATTCGGAATGCTGAGTATGTAGTAAGTGTCTGAGCTAAAAAATTCATCTCGAAGTTGTCTGTTTGAATAATTGTTAAACATTCACCATGAATCATAAGTTTTCTTTTAGCAACTGACACATTAAATTTGCAGTCCACAATTAAATTTGAATCGATATGGCAATCATGATCACAGACGAATGCATCAACTGCGGTGCTTGTGAGCCGGAATGTCCAAATACAGCGATCTACGAACCTGGAGTTAACTGGAACTTCTCCGAAGGTACCGCCCTTACCGGCTCTATTGACTTTGGGGACGGAGTAGTAATTGGTGCTGATGATGAGCAGGAACCCATTTCTGATGAGGTATACTACATTGTTTCTCAAAAATGCACAGAGTGCGTGGGATTTCACGAGGAGCCCCAGTGTGCTGCGGTTTGTCCCGTAGACTGTTGTGTGCCTGATCCTGACTATGAAGAGCAAGAAGACGAACTGTTGACGAAACAAGCATGGATGCACGCAGAATAGATTTGCACGCATCATAAGATAAGAAATTGATACCTTTGGCCTCTCAGTTACCTGAGAGGTTTTTTTATGGAGCAGGTCAACACATACGATTTGGTAATTGGGCTAGAGGTCCACATTCAATTGGGAACCCTCCGAAAGGTATTTGCTCCCGAGGGCTTTTCCTTTGGAGAAGCTCCTAATTCCCAGGTCTCTGAAGTGACCATGGCCCACCCGGGAAGTCTCCCGATTCCTAATATGGAGTGCATCTATCGGGTGGCTAAGCTTGGGCTTGCACTAGGCTGCGAAATTGCGGCAGAGACCCGTTTTGCCCGGAAGAATTACTTCTACCCCGATCTGCCTAAAGGCTACCAGCTTTCCCAGGCGGAAAACCCGATCTGCATGGGGGGGGAGTTGCCGTTTATTTTGCCAGATGGGACGCAAGGGGCAGTCGCCCTGGAACGTATTCACATGGAAGAAGATGCAGGCAAGCTCATTCATGACCAACACGCTACCGCCAGCATGGTGGACTTGAATCGTGCGGGTACTGGGCTGGCTGAATTGGTGACCAGGCCAGAATTGCATTCCCCTGAAGCTGCTGCCGCCTGTTTTGCCTCCATTCAGCAACTGGTCCGCTACCTGGGCGTAGGGGAAGGGGATATGGAGAAAGGGATGCTTCGGTGCGATGCAAATGTTTCCCTCAAGCCAGCTGGGGCAGCTAAGTTGGGCACCCGGGTGGAGGTCAAGAACCTGAATTCTTTTAACTTTTTGCAGGCGGCGATTCGGTTTGAGGCAAAACGCCAGGCAGAGTTGTTACGGAGTGGAGAATTGGTCCAACAGGAAACCCGGACATTTAATCCATCAAGTGGTACCACGGCTCCTATGCGTGACAAAGAGACTGCTGCTGATTATCGCTATTTTCCTGATCCCGATTTGCAACCGATTCGGCTTGGAAAGGAAAAGTTAGCATCCCTGAAAGCGGAAATCCCGTCCTTGCCGTTGGAACGATTGAAGCAATACCGGGAGGAATATGGAATGGCGCATGCGAAGGCTGTTGCCATCATCAGTGAAAAAACGGAAAGCGACTATTTTGAAGGACTCATTGCCTCGGGTTGCACTCCCAAGGCGGCTGCCAACTGGTTGCTTGGCCCGGTGAGGGAGTTTCTGAAAGAGCAGAAACAAGAGATCACCTCATTTCCGCTGGATTCTGTTCAATTAACCCGGTTCATAAACTTGGTTGAACAGCGCACCATTACCCGGGAAGCAGCCATGGGAGAAATTTGGCCTCGCTTGCTGGCCAAACCGGATGTAGATCCAAGGGCCCTGGCTGAGAACTTAGGCCTTATGGCCAGAACAGATACCTCAGAACTAGAGCAAGCTATGAAAGAATTGGTGGATCAGTTTCCCAACGAGGTAGCCCGTTACCGGAAAGGCAAGAAGGGCCTCAAGGGCTTTTTTGTTGGCGAGCTCATGAAAAAATTCGGTAAAAAGGCCGATCCCAAAACCGTATCCAGCATGGTCATAAAGGTTCTGGAAGAAAAAAATTGATGCACCCGCTATAATTTTTTCCCGATTCATTGGTTATTTCTACAGGCGCAGTATCAATATTCTGATTTTTTTGCTTAATTAGCCAATAAATTTAGCATTTGTATGAGTCAGAAACTGCTTAAGCGAGCCATCAAGGATCGCTATGTTCATATTGACAAGAAGCGAGATCGACTTACCTATTTGCCCCAGGGAAAAGAACGGGTACTTTCTAATCCAGAAGAAACCGTTCAACTGAACACCTACCTTCACCTGATTTATCGACAAGGGTACCCAGTTGAAAAACTCAGGGTATGCGAAAAAGTGAAAATTGGTTCCTCCACCCGGGAAGCGGACATAGTGGTGTTTAGAGATGCCGATGCTAAGGATCCCTATATCATTGTAGAATGCAAAAAAGAAAAGGTTAGTAACCGGGTGTTTGAAGAAGCCATCGACCAGGGGTTTTCTTACGCAGCAGTAACCAATGCAGAATATGTTTGGGCTACCTCCGGGGACCGTGATGCTTATTTTGAAGTATGGGACGATGCCATTAATGAGCGTGAGCGTAACCGATTGCCCAAGATTCCTCGGCACAAGGAAAAAAAAGGCATACGTCATTCCGTCAGAAAGCGTCTTCGGTGGTTTTATACCCATCCGGTGATGTCTGATACCCTGCTGTATGGCATTGTGATTTTTCTTTGTGTGACTGTTTTTAGCAAGGTTGCGGTAGAATATAACAGCGAGCTATACCGTGAAATCAAGCCTTACTGGAACCGCTATGGGATGGACTTCAACTGGATTTACAACGTGATCATTGGCATTTCCACCATTATGGCGTTGATTTTTGGCGGGTTGTTTATGCAAAGCCATCAATTGTTCCAGATCAAGTCTTCTTTTAAGAAGTTGTCCTATTCCATGATTGCCCTGATTTTGTTTGTCCCTTCGTGGTACATGGGCATTTCGAATGACGATCCTAACTGGTGGACCTGGGGCCACTACGCAACCGTAAGCTTGAAGACCAAGATTTACCTTTGGCCTTACCTGAAATCATTCCCTTTTCAAATGGCGGCTATTTTTGGGTTGATATGGCTTATCAGCCGCAGTAGGAAGCTGGACAAATAAGTCCTCCGGTTGCTTTCGTGGGCAATTTTTCCTAAATCGAAGGCAGGTAAATTTAGCTTCCACTTTTATGAGAATTGTTCCCGCGTTGTATATCAAAGATGGAAAGCTGGCCCACTATAAGCCAGGCCATGCAGATAATTTGGAGTTTCTGGAAACAGACCCGTATGAGCTGATTGCCAAAATGGGTGAGCTAGCCGTCAATCGCATTCAGCTGATTGATGTTGATGGTTCCATAGGTGAAAAGAATAACCACGGACTGATTGGTTCTCTTTCCAATACATGTGTGGTTGACCTCGAAGTAGGAGGTGGTATCACGAAAATGGAGTACTTGAAATCGCTTCAGTATGCCGGGGTAGATTACTTTGTAATTGGGTCTGCAGTACACAGCAATTTTGCCTTTTTGAAAGAGATTGCTCAGTCTGATGACGTGAAGAATGACCGCATCATGATTGCCTTGGATGTATTGGACGGGAAGCTTACCCACCTTGGCTGGACTGAGGAAGTCGCTACAGACCACAAGGCAATCATTGAAAAGTGTATGAACGCAGGGTTCTCCAAGTTCATTGTCAATGATGTGAGCTCCCGAGAAGATACGCCTGGGCCGGACATTGACTTTTACAAGGAACTCACAACAGCCTTTCCAGAAGCTGCTTTTAGTGCTTCTGGCAATGTGCAAACATTCGAGGACGTAGACGATCTTGCGGATATTGGCGTTGTAGAAGTGGTAGTTGGAAATGAAATTTACAAAGAAGAAAAATTGCTTACTGCCATCTCCGCGTACAACAAAGAACATGCGCCTGAATAATGGTGCAGGTTTAGTTTTTTTAGGCCACAAGAGTTAAATGGCAGCAAACCCCAAAGTACAATCGGCTCCCAAAGTTCCTAATGGAGGGAGCCACCAGAAATTCGGCACCTTGCCGGTGTTTCTGACTTCCATCTGTACCATTCTGGGGGCAATTCTTTTCTTGCGTTTTGGCTGGGCTGTAGGAAATGTAGGGCTACTGGGCACCATCAGCATTGTCATTATCGGGCACCTGGTAACCATTCCCACTGCCCTTGCCATTGCAGAAATCGCGACAAACCAACGAGTAGAAGGGGGCGGAGCTTATTACATCATCTCCCGGTCCTTTGGCTTGAACATTGGCGGGGCCATTGGCATTGCATTGTACCTGTCCCAGGCCATTAGCGTTGCGTTCTACGTTATCGCATTTGCAGCTTCTTTTGAACCCATCTTTGCCGCTTTTGATGTCTCGCCAAATTTGCGCTTTGTCAGCATTCCCACCATGGTGGCACTTTCTGCCCTGGTGCTTACCCGAGGTGCTAATTCAGGAATGAACCTGCTATATGGGGTTGCGGCTATCTTGGCCGTTTCGCTGGTGATGTTTTTCATAGGTAAGACGGATTACAGCCCGGGAAGCCTTCAGGAAGTGCTTACCCGATCTTTCAATGCACGGGATTTTGACCTCGACTTTGTTCGGGAAAAGGGATTGCCAGAAAGTCCGATTCCTTTTTTCTATGTGTTTACGATCATCTTTCCTGCCTTTACCGGGATCATTGCCGGGCTTGGGCTTTCAGGAGATTTGAAAGACCCTGCCAAGTCGATTCCCAGTGGAACCCTGGCGGCTACTGTGGTGGGAATGGTGGTATACATCGCTGTAGCCATCAAACTGGCTTTTTCCCTGCCTCCAGAGGTAATGGCAGATAAGAATCAATTGGTGATGTCGGATGTCGCTATATGGGGACCCATTATTCCCATTGGCCTGGCAGCGGCAACGATTTCTTCGGCCTTGGGCTCTATTTTGGTAGCTCCCCGGACGTTGCAAGCCCTTGGGGCTGATAAAGTCATTCCCGGAAAGGGCAGCGACTGGATGGCTGAGCTTCGGGAAAAAGACCAGGAACCGATCAATGCAGGCTGGATCACGGTTGGCATTGCGTTTATCTTCGTGGTCATCGGAGACGTGGATTTTGTGGCGGAAATCATCTCCATGTTTTTCATGGTGACCTATGGAACCATCTGCCTGATCTCATTTCTTGAGCATTTTGCAGGAAATCCAGCCTACCGCCCTTCTTTTACTTCCCGCTGGTACCTGTCCTTGCCAGGGGCCCTATTGTGTATCTGGTTGATGTTCCAGATGAAAGCCCTGTATGCTTTCCTTTCGATCTTCACGATGTTGGGATTTTATCTGTGGGTGAGCCGTTCCCGTGATTCAAAGGGGGGAATGACCCGCATTTTTCAAGGGGTTATTTTGCAAACCAGTCGATCCCTGCGCGTATTGCTTCAGAAAAAGGTAGATGAGGAAGCAGATGAAAAAGCCTGGACTCCTTCTGCGATTTGTATATCACGATACTCTTTCGAACGCCTCGCGGCCTTTGACATGCTCAGGTTCATTTCTCATAAATACGGGTTTGGAACGTACATTCACCTCTTGGAAGGCTATTACTCCAAAGCTACCGTAAATGAGTCCCATCATATCCTCAAACGCTTGCTCACCCGAACCAAAGTGAGCAAGAGCAATGTGTACATTGATACCATAATTAGCCCTTCCTACACCACCTCTGTTGCCCAGATGCTGCAACTTCCCGGTATTTCTGGCCAGGACAACAACATGGTCCTGTTTGAATTCTCCCGTCACGATACCGAGCCGCTGAATGATGTCGTGGACAATTACGGACTGGTTCGCGCAGCGAATTTTGATATTTGCATCCTCCGGAGCAGTGAGCAAGGGTTTGGGTACAAAAATGAAATCCACATTTGGCTTACCCAAGAAGATTTTGAAAATGGCAACCTGATGATCCTGCTAGGCTACATCATCCTGGGACATCCTGAATGGAAAGGAGGGGTCATCAAGATATTTGCTATTTATCCTGCTGCTCAGCTAGAAACTCAAAAGAAAAAGCTCCTTTCACTTATTGCATCTGGTCGTCTGGCGATCTCTCCCAATAACATACAGTTTATCGCACGTAAGGAAGAAATTAGCCTCAAGAACGCGATCAACAACACTTCCGCAGATGCTGACCTGACCATCATCGGGTTCCGCCCAGAAGCGGTGAAAAAGACTGGTAAAGAAATTTTCTTTGGCTACGAAGAACTGGGGAATATCCTCTTTGTGAGTTCTGAGACGGAGAAGCAAATTGCGTAGGGTGCAGAAGAGGAAACCAGCCCTTGGCCAGATTAAGAAAGGAGTTGTCGAGCCAATTTTTTGATCCCCTTGATTTCTCGCTGGATTGCTTGTTCCCCCAACCCATAGATGGTATCCATTCGCTCCAAATCAAAGATTCCGTACGCTTCCATTCCTTCCGGGATCATGACATAGTCGCAATAGCGAAACAGAGACCTGACTGCGGCCGTCCTGCTGACATCGTAGGCGCGTTGCAGGATATCAAAAGGGTTTCTTAGTTCGTCTGGCTTCATGGCAGAAAGCGGGTGCACATACACCCCAATAAGCATCTTGCACTTGCGGACGAGGGGTTTCACCGGAAAATTCGAATAGATCCCTCCATCAGCGTACAGGCCCGCTCCGATGGTTACCGGAGAAAATATCCCGGGAACCGCAGCACTGGCCATTAAAGGACGCACCAGTTGACCCCTATTGAAGACTTCCCCTTCCCCTGTTAAAAGGTTGGTGGTCATGACATGTAAGGGGCATTTTAATTTTTCAAACTCATTGTCTGGAAAGTACCCCATGAGGGTTTCCTCAAATCCGTCAGCGTTAATGATGCCTGTCAGGTTCCAGCTGAGGGCTTTAGGGTCGAACAACTCCACGTTCTGGAAGAATTTTACCATGTGCCGGGGTTTATACCCTGATGCGTAAAGGGCACCAATTAATGCACCGGCACTGGCCCCGGAAACTACCTCTGGCACCAATCCTTCATCCAATAACCCTTTGATGATCGCGGCATGGGCTACGCCGCGTGTGCCCCCTCCAGACAATACCAGCCCTAATCCATATTCAGGAGATCTTGACATGGGGTAAAGGTAGGAAATGTTTATATCTGCCTTCAAAACCTTAACAAGCCCCTAACATAAGTGTCCTGCTACAAATGTATGTTTAGGGTTTATCAAAGTTATGCAATCCTCTTTCAAATTGCTGCTGGGAAGCTTGATACTATTTCACGTACAAACTGGCTGGACTCAAACCATTTGGAACGGCCCTCCTATCATCTTCGAAAAAGCTGATTCAACTGACTGGTTATTGCCGGAAAATCAGGATCGGATCACGGACAGCGTATGGATCACGCGTCAATTTAGGAAAGGAATTTTCAACATTAGGAAGGAACAGGAGTTTGACCGGCTCTCCCGGCTCAGCCCATTAGGAACTGAATGGGCAAATGGAAAAATCTCGGATGGAATCGAGAACCTGAGTTTTACCACTTGGGATGGAACCAAATCCGGACAATCTTCCATGGAAGTTGGGGTAAACAAAGTATTACATCTGGTCGCAGAGGACATTTACCTTGACGTTAAGTTTTTGTCATGGACAGCAGGTGGAGGAGGGAGTGGTACGGGGTTTGGCGGCGGGTTCAGCTACCAGCGTTCTACTCCATTGGTGAGCAGCAGAGAGGAAAAAACGATTTATCCTTATGCGAGGGTTATTCACCAAGACCGCTACCTGAAGGTTACCTGCAGCGAGCCCTTGGATCGCATAAAAGTGATTTCCTTAAGTGGAAAGGTCGTATCAGAATTCCATCCCGATCTTCCGGTTCAAACCCACACACTTTCGACAAGTGATTTTCCTGAAGGTTTGTACCTGATCATCATCAATGGGAAGTTTTCAATCAAGTTTGTCAAAAGCTAAATGCAATTTTTAGGCATCAGGCAAGTTATGCTGGACCTAATTGTCTTTGCCATATTTGACCAGCATCTTTTGTGAAAGGTACCCTTTGCCTCCGTCGTACACCACCGTCCATCCCCGCTTTTCGAGGTATTTAAATAAATAATGGTTGAGGAGGCCATGGGAAACCAGCAGGGTTTTGCCGTTCCAATAAGCATCCTGCTCAAGGAACCGGGTAGCTATTTTTGCCCGCCTTTTGGCAGCCCCAAAGCCTTCTATTCCTCGGTTGTTGAACCCCATAAGCCACATGACCCGGGAACCAATCAGCCACCATTTTAGTGGCAGCTTGATGTTGGGAAATGCAAATACTTTTCGCTCAAACTCGCGAAATAAGGATTTAGGTCGATGAAGTTCTTCCAGGTTAAATACTTTCTGGGCGGTAGAAATAGACCTATTAAGGCTGCTGGTATAGATGAATGTTAACTCATCATCCTGTAGCGTTAAGGGAATAAATGCTGGTGGATAAATGCCAACCATGTCATAGTCATGAACATATTGGACGGCCCCCGACCGTTTTCTTTTCCCTGTTTTGTCAAGCGCGGGCTCTCCATGACGAAGCAGAACGATCTGGTACAGCTGAGAATAATCTTCAACCAGGCTATCCTGTGGTTGGACAAAGGATAAGGTTACAGGCTGGCCATCTTTTTCCTCGGCCATGTTCTGGTAAAATGCTTCAACTTTTTCCAGTTGCGCATGCACGCCAATGGGGACGATCAGGCAGATCCAGGTAAGCAGCTTCCAACGAAAGGTACGAATCATGGCTTAAAGGTACGACTCTTTCCAGGTACAGAAAAAAGCTGGCCAGGATGGACTTGCTGGTTCCTGGTGTTTGTTGCGGATGATATCGAAAAGACTGCTAGGAATGAGGAATCGGTGCTTTTGCTTGAGGGGTACCTAAGGTTTTTAAGGATCGCCATACGACATAGACCAACCAAAGGGTTACGGTAATGTCAATGGCAGTAGCGCCATAATAGACGCCCGATATTCCCATCCATTTAGGTAAAAATACCATCACCGGAACGTAGAAGACCAGCTGACGTGCAAGCCCGATAATGCTGGCATATTTGGGTTGGTCCACGGCCGGAAGGTAGGTAAGCGACATGAACACCACAGGTAAGATAGGAAGCACCACCATGTACACCCGGAACCACCCCAGTTCATCGGACCTAAAGGTCAGGTCTGGTAATACGAGGCTGAGACTGGCTTCTGGAAAAATGGTCAACAACAACCAAAAAGGGGCCACCAGGTAAAAGCCAATTTTGCAGAAAAGGAAGAACGAACTTCTTACCCGGTCGTACTGCCCGGCGCCAAAGTTGATGCCGATGATGGGCTGTAACGCACGCATCAGGCCGAATAAGGGCGTCATCAGGAATAGCTGAATGCGATTGGCCGCAGCAAAAAATGCCAACTCGTGCTCTGTACCTACGGTGACAATTGCATTAAATACCACGATCGCCTGGACCAGCCCCATGATGGTTAAAATGAAACCAGGGAAACCCATTCTGGCAATCGATGTACATACCGATTGGTCAAATGAAAGGGAGTTGATTTTTGCTTTGAAAGAAGCTTTCCCGGTCTTGAAGTAAACATACCCCGTAAGGCTATAAACGACCATACCGATGTTGGTTGCCCAGGCGGCTCCTTCTACGCCCATTCCCCCATATTGAATGAAAATTGGGGTGAGTATGATGTTAATGCCAAGTCCATAACTCATCATGATGGCAGCCTCTTTCATTTTTCCTTCTGCACGCACAATGAAGTTCAATCCCAGTCCATATACCCATGCAGGAGAGCCTAGCAGGGTCACTTTCAGGTAGCGGGTGCCATATTCCAGCACCTCACCAGAGCCTCCCATGAGCTCAATCAAGTTCTCTGCAAAAAAATAGGCAGGAGCGGCAAACAGCAGGGTTGATGCCAGCATAAAGAGCGTGGAGTTTTCCAAAATCTTTTCCTGAGTTCCCTCATCGTTATTGCCCAGCACAATGCTCAGCAGGTTCCCCGCTCCTGTACCAGCCCAGGAACCCAGGCCCATCATAATGGAAGTAAGCGGATATGCCAGGGCTACTCCTGCCAGGGCGGTAGCATCCATGAGCTGGCCAATGTAAACGGTATCCATGAACGCATTTAATCCATACAGAACCATGGCTGCTATCGCTGGCAGCGATAATTTCCAGGTTACCTTCATCAGGTCTCCCCGCAGGATCAGGTTTTTTTGTTGGTCTCTTGCTTCCATATTTTGCTCAGTTTTCCGGCAGATAAAACCTGCCGCCGTAGGCTTCCGAGCAACAAGTATACGAGGAGTTTTTTGTTGGATGATTACGCATAACGGAATAAAGACTACGATAAACGGAGAAAAACGGGTTTTCACGATTCCATTATCTCATGCTGCACCTGTAACCAAATGAACATTTGCCATTACAGGTATACACGTTTCACTATTTCACTCTTTGAATTATGAAGAACTTATTCCTTGTATGCTTGTGTTTGTATCCATTCCTGAGTTGGTGCCAAATCGATTCTCGAACCCTGTTCGAATATGAAGGAGAACTGAATAAAGCCAGGCCAGGAGTTGTCTTGCAAATCAACAACTCTTCCTATTTATACAAAGGATTGGGCTATGGTGATATCCCCAAGGTTAAGCGTTTTGAGGCCGGAGACACCTTAAGCATTCGTTTCCTCAAGCGAAAAAAATACGGCACCCTGGTCAAATCTTTCGAAGTACACGGGCTTACCATCTGCCAGGAATATGCTTCGGGAAGGCATTTCAGACAGGTATACAGAGACTCTTTATTTTCATCTGAATGGAAACGGAGCTATTCAATTTCTCTCAATAATAAAGGCATCAATGAGGATGGGCTTGGCGGATTATTTTATGTGCGGTTTGATTCTGTTATTCTGATAGATAGGGATAATCGCACGCACATTATAGGGGGTGGCCGATGGGGAAACTCCTGGACTATGTATTTCGAAATTTTATCGGAAAAAGACCCTTTTATAATTGAACATGGGACCCCGAAAATTGAATTATGGGTGAATGGTAAGCCCATTGAAGAGGACCAGTTAATATGGAAAACGGACATACTTGAAGCCCGAATTAAGTATCCAGATGGGGTAGATGTCGAAGAGAGCGAATTTTCTGTATCTAATTTATCTGTTATTGAAAGGAGTTGTTCGGGATTTTTTAATTATGAAAAGATCCAGCAAGAAGTTTCTTTTCCAATTTCAGTTCCTAATCTGTCATCCATCTATGGAAAGGGAGGCAGTTTTTACCTGAACTTTGGAGATTTATACCATACCAATCGTGAGGGTAAAAAATACCGGATATCATATCCACGGGATAAATATACAATGTGGTATCACAAAGCAAGGCCCAAATAGCTTTTCAACCCCATAGCTCCCTATGAAGCCAATTCAATTTATAGCCTCATGGTTATTGATCCTTATTGTACCTGTCTGGTTAATGTCAGGCTGTAACCCCGAAAAAGAGGAACCTGATTTCTGTTTTTGCCTCGACCAACAGCTGGGGCGTTTGGATTCTATTGCCAAAGCGTATGCAAACAGTGTATTCATTGAAGCTTCAGCTACCTACATTTCTGCTTATTACAAAGACTTTTTAAGTGAAGATGACCTTGATCATGGGTACGTTGACTCCATGTTTCAGGATACCATTTCAGGATTAGAGATAGGTATTTTTCCTCAAAGAGTCTGTACAAAAGGGACAGAGCTGATTGCGCATTATAAATTTGGGCAGAAAGGAACGGAAGCTATTGCTTATACGTCTGTGATCTCAAAAATTGAAGGTGAAAATATGTATGACCTTCCTTCTATTTATATTTTTTATGATTGGCAGGTTGATGTGTATCGTTGGTTGAATGAATACGACTACTATCAGATTAACAGAACTGCTTTAACACCAGACTACACCACGCGCTTTATTCCCATCGAAGCAAATGAAGGGCTTTGTGACACCTTGATGAAGTTGGGGGTTACTTTTCAAGGGTGTACGTCTGGCAAGTAGCATTCAAGGCAATGCGGGGATGTAAAGTTGGTCTAGTGAAGAAGAGCTATAGTCCCATGTTGCAAGTGGGTTGAAGAGTCTTTGAGCCCTCCAGTTCATCTTCCTCAAGCAGAAAACGCCGGATTAAAGGGCTTTCAGGTTATCGATCATTTTTCGGGCGTTTTTGGCATTTCGGTAGCCTTTGAGGACGGCAGTTCTCAGCAGTTGATCGGCGGCTTCAAAATCACCAAGGGAAGCTTTTGCAATAGCCAGGTTGGAGAAGGTGACACCTGAACTCGGGTCAAGCTCAATAGATTTCTCAAGGAAGGTCACTGCTTTTTCGTACTGGTTGGTATGGGTCAAATGCAAGGCTCCCAGGCTGGTGTAGATCGGCGCATAGTCCGGGTCGAGTTCCATTGCTTTGAGGTAGCAAGATTCAGCCTTGTCGTATTGTGCGGTCAGTCGGTAGACAACTCCGAGGTTCGTCCAGTACTTGGCGCGATCCGGGTGAATTTCCAGGGATTTTTGATGGGCATCTATGGCTTCCTGAAGGTACCCCAACTCATTGTTGATATTCCCAAGGATAGCATAGGCCTCTGATTCGTCATAACGGGAGAATGATTGCCCGAAAGCCTGTAGGATAATGGTGCGTGCCTCCTGGTAGTTCCCATCTTCATATAGATCGGATGCTTGATCGAGCAATAGGTCTCCGTCTTCAGGAAGTGAATGCTGGTTGAGGTCTGGCGGAGGAGCTACTTTTTTCTGAATTAGCTCGACCTTTTCAATCAGGATCATTCGTAACTGGTTTCGCTCGGCCTGATACCGCTCGGGCGTAATAATGGCGAGCGTTTGTTCGCGGCGCAGGCTACTCAGGCGTCCGGAAAAGTGAATCAGCTCACTTTCGTTAATCTCATCTGTCCAGAGTTCGGGATTATTCAATATGAGGTCTAATCCCTGTTGAATGCGATCATTCTTGAGTTCTTCTTTGAGTTGTTCGATCAATTGATGGAGCTGCATAGCAAACGGCCTTTTCTCAGTGATTGGTTAAAGATAGAACAAATTTTCACCCCAAAAATAAGCTTGTTACTGCTGCATCTTACCGCACTTTGCACTGTCGATAAAAGAAAGTTGGAAGGCGATTTTGGCCCTCAAGGATTTATTGTTATTTTTGCCTTCCCAAAAAATTATTCAAAATGAAGCGGACTTTTCAGCCCAGTAAGCGCAAAAGAAAAAATAAGCACGGATTCCGTGAGCGTATGTCTTCTCCCAACGGACGCAAAGTGCTGGCACGTCGTCGTGCAAAAGGACGTCATCGCCTCTCTGTGAGCGATGAACCTCGTCACAAGCACTAATCATGTCTGGCGGAGGGGAAAATCGCCCTCGGTTTACCTTGCGTAAGCAAGAAATACTGCGCGAAAAGCGTGCATTTGATGCGCTTTTCGCGCGTCCTGTTTATATAAATTGTGGAGCCATCCGCATTTTTTATGCCCGCCCCTCGGAGGAAATCACCCTTGGTTCTCACTTATCTGTAGCATTCTCGGTTCCGAAACGGAAAATCAAATCGGCAGCTACCCGCAACCTCATCAAACGCCGGATGAGAGAGGCATACCGCCACCACAAGCAGCCCCTCATCAATATTTTGGAGGACAAAAATGAACGGTTGATGTTGCTCATTTTATTTAACCGAAGGCAACCCGCAACCTATCAGGAACTTGAAACGTCTTTGAGTAAAGGATTACAAGAACTGGCGAACAAACTCTCTCACGGATAATTTGTTAGTTCTTCCTGAATATGTAGTTTCCTTCTCCAAAAGGGATACGTATCTTTATCAATTAACGTCTGGAATCCTTTTCAGTCTCTAACATCCGCCTTAATATGCTGAAAAATAGAAAAAAGCTCCTGGTAGCACTTGTCCTAACCGTAACGGTGAGTGTAGGCTTTGTCACCAAGGTATCAGATAACTACTTCGAGATTTCAAAGAACCTAGATATCTTCGGTAAGCTTTACCGGGATATTAACATCCTCTATGTGGATGAGGTAGACCCGACCCGGATGATGCGGACCGGAATTGATGCCATGCTTGGCAAACTGGACCCCTACACCACTTTTATCAGCGAGAGTGAAATTGAGGATTTCAAGTTCATGAGCACAGGTCAGTACGGCGGAATTGGTGCCATGGTAGGATCACGCGATGGCAAAATCATGGTGATTGAGCGATACAAAGGGTACCCTGCTGACAAATCGGGCCTGATCGCAGGAGACCAGCTGCTTGCCGTAGACGGTCAACCCCTTAGAGGCGATGAATCCATCAAGGAAATGCGTGCCTACCTGCGAGGCGAAAAAGGCACCCAGCTCAAGGTGCTGGTAAAACGCGCCGATAAAGAGCCGTTTGAAGTACAGGTCACCCGCGACCGAATTCGCATCAACAACGTTCCCTATTACGGGATGGTTAACAACGACATCGGATATATCTCATTGACAGGCTTTACCCAGGATGCAGGTAAAGAAGTACGGGAAGCACTTTTGAGCCTGAAAAGTACCCAACCTAAGCTCAAAGGGGTTATCCTAGACCTGAGAGGAAACCCTGGAGGAAGACTGGATGAAGCAGTGAACGTCTCAAATGTCTTCATTAAACAAGGGACAAAAATTGTTGAAACACGTGGCAAGGACCAGAGTTCCAACCGAAATCACTTTGCGAGGAACGCCCCTACTGACCTGAACATCCCAGTAGCGGTATTGGTGAACAGCCGTTCGGCAAGTGCTTCGGAGATTGTTGCCGGCAGCATTCAGGACAAAGACCGTGGAATAATTGTGGGCCAGCGCAGCTTTGGAAAAGGACTTGTGCAGAATATCCGTGGCCTGAGCTACGGCACCCAGTTGAAGGTAACCACGGCAAAGTATTATACCCCAAGTGGCCGCTGTATCCAGGCGATTGATTACTCAAATCGGGCCGAAGATGGGAGCGTTGGCAAAGTACCCGATAGCCTGAAGACTGCTTTTAAGACCGACAATGGCCGCGTGGTATATGATGGTGGTGGTGTTGAGCCTGACGTAAAAGTAGAAAAACCGATGCGACAGACCATCACCCGTGAGCTTCAAACCCAAAATTTGATTTTCAACTTTGCCACCAAATTCGTGCAGGAAAATCCAGAGATCGCATCTCCCCAAGAGTTTGAAATCAACGATAACATTTACAACCAATTTGTGGCTTTCGTAGAGCAGCAGGATTTTGACTACGAAACACAGGCAGACAAAAAGCTGACAGTTCTCAAAGAGGCACTTGAAGAGGAGACCTACTATGAGAGTTTGTCAGAAGAACTGGAAACGTTCCGCCAGCATTTGGAGGATCATAAAGATCGTGACTTGTCCCATTTCAAGAAGGATATCTCACGCCTGCTTCTGGAAGAAATTGTGGGCCGCTATTACTACAAGGAAGGGGTGATTGAAGCTTCCTTTCGGAAAGACCCAGACGTTGTAGCTGCTGTAAAGACGATTACTGACCAAAAAGCATACACTGCCATTCTTCAGGGGAACCAGTAGTCCCGCCCAAAATTGAAAAAGCCTGGTTGTGACAGCAGCCGGGCTTTTTTGACAGATCAAAAATGGTGTTATTCTTTAATGAAATATACCAACTGAGCCTCAGCTGGCGGGGTATTCCCATATACGGATTGGATACATTCCTTGGAGAGTCCGATGATCTGGGGGCGATCTGCTGAGAGTTTATTGATGATTTCAATCTCCACAAATCCGGGGTTATCAGGAACATTAAGCATCACGCGCGTTCCTTTTGGAAGCGTTTTGTGGTAGCCGAAATAGATGGATTTTGCATCTTTAGGTCCTCTTACTTCATAAATAGGCCCTCTTTCGGTGACTTTGGTGTATCGGATGCCCGTGTTGGAATCGATCACCATTTCGCGGTTCATGCTGCTTTGGCTGCCCGGAACGGAGGGATTGGCAACCGGGATCGTGGCCTGTCGGGTATTACTTCCTTCAGGTAGTGCTTCCACGTAGTCGTACTGGGGTTGGGCTGGTGCAGCATTTCCTCCGTTGTAAGCGTTTGCCTGCTGGGCTTGCTGGCTGGTTAGGTCTGAGAGGTCCCGCTGAATGCGTTCAAGCACCATGGTGCTGATAGGCGACTCGTTGAAGTTGGGGATTTGCCGAATTTTTTCTAGCGCATCAAGGCGTTCACGAAGGTCGTCCTTTTCTTCAGCCACAGCCATGAGGCTGGCCACCTGGATGTCACGATCAGCAATGCTGAGCAGTTCTCCATTGGCCTCATCTCTTCGAATCCATCCAACCGCCTGACGCTTCCGCCCAATTAATTCTACCCAGTTATCCTGGAAGTCGGTCATAGCTGCCAGTGAGCCCGACTTAAAAGCAACATTGGTGATGGTGGCTATTGATCCAGGGCTCTTATAAATATCAGCATCCTTAAGTAATACCACCATGGAGCCGTTTGCGGCAAACAGGTATTTGTGGACCCATCCTTCTATACCTTTCTTGCTCCTGATTTTAATGTAGACTCGATTTTCGCGTGGGACGAAGGCAGTATCCCCCAAAACTTCTACTTCTTCTCCGAAATATACCGTGCCGAACGGGCGTGAGTCCCGGCCCGGTGTTGAACGTACACCCACAGCATCCCATAAGCAAAGTGCAGTTTCTGGAAATGCTGAATAGGGAGGAGCAGCAGGTTGGACCTGGATTTGTGCCGTCGCACTCAGGCCCAGGAAGGTAAAAAAAACGAGTAAGAAATGGGCTGTTCTCATCAGACTAATAATTTAGATTTTGCTATTTTAAAGGTACTGAATATTTATAGATTGATGAAATGAAGCGGTAAGAATCCAAATCAAGTTGCATCAAAATGTGTGGGAAAAACTGAAAAGCTGAATGGACACGCCAACGAAGAGATAGCAAAAATAGTTGCTAATTCTGCAACGAATTTATCGATTCCTTATTGACTTTGTAAAAGAAAAATTGTAGTATTGTTTAAGCGTGAACAAAATCTTTCTTACAAATGACAGGCAACTTTTGATGAATTAAAGTTCTTGTAAATCCTTTTTAGAAAGGTTTCGTAGACAAAGCAATTATCAGCCTTAGTAACCAATTACCTCTTCCCTTCTGGTTTTCCAGAAAGGGACATAAACGTTCATTCTCAAGTCCAAGTAAATTGCAAACTAACATGCCTATGAAATCTCAAGCAAGGCCTTTACTGTCTCAGTTAAGGGGGCAGAAGCTGTTAGCAGTGTGTAACCACAAAATGATATGCGCTGCTCGTGACCTGGCCGAGTTCACAAAGTTCGGGCTAAATGCCAACTACATCGTTTCCATCGCGCTAAAATGTGAAGAGTACGGTAAAAACCTTCACAATTCCATGCAACCTACCGGGAGCGATATTCTCTATCGCTTAGAAGAAGAAATACAAGAGGCTATCACAGAAATTTGCGAAACAGGAGCCACCATTTGGCAAAATTATCCTAAAAAACGAAGAGATTATGAAATCGATTACACTGTTCAGGCATATGCTTCCTATAGTAGAGCTGTGTAAATAATAGAATTGGTTAGAATTGTGAATCGTAACAGCACCTCCTTTCGGAGGTGCTTTTGTTTGTAATATTTAATGCGAGAAATAACCTTTTTATGGCAAAGGGTATCAGGGTTGTCCTTGGGATTTCATTTGTTGTAAAGAAAAGAATAATATTTTAGCTTTGACTGCTAAGCTTAGGTAAAATGAAACACCTTTTTTTACTTTCTTTTCTGTTAGTAGTCGCGTGTAAGGTTCAGGCCCAAGCTGGCCTAAAACTAGGGGGATTGGTTATGCCGCAGGTGAGCTTTCTGCTCAATCCGGATGATTCAGGCCAGGACCCTGACCTGTTTCAGTACGAACCGCTCAGTGGTATGGCCGGTGGCATTGTGCTAGGCTACAATCCCGGAGCCATTTTCGGAATGAGGCTAAATTTCATCTACTCCCAGCAAGGGGGAAGGTATTCGGTCCGCAACACCTTTAACGACAGGTATAATTTTACCACTCGCCTGGAGTACATAAAAGTTCCTTTTATGCTTGGGCTGCATTCGAATCCTGAAAACTCCAAGGTGATGTTCAGCCTGTATGGAGGAATTCAGGCAGAATTGCTTACCAGGGCCTTCCTGTACGATGATGATCCCAGCTTTGCGGCTCCACTGCCGGAAGAGATCACAGGCTTTCCGGATGCTTATGCCCGCTACAGTACATGGGCCTACAGTGCGGTAGGTGATGTGGGGTTTGATGTGAAATTGGAAGATAATTTTGTGCTTACCCTGCACCTGAGAGGTGAATACGGGGTTGCTGATGCTGAAGACAAAGATGCTTCCTATCGTGTGACAGAAGGCGGAATCACCAGAGAGGTGAACTACTGGGATGCCCAGCGTCCAAACGTTCGCATCCAGGAAATGACCCGGAACCTCAATGTGGGACTGGTCATTGGGGTTGTTTACACATTTGCCAGAAAAGCCAAAGCTGCTCCAGCTACGCTTTCCCCAGGCCCAGGTGGTCCGGTAAGGCCATGATTGCCTACCTCAAAGGAAATATTGCTCAGTTAGACCCGGCATTTGTTGTTATCGATTGCCGGGGAGTAGGATATATGGCCAAGATCTCCCTGTATACCTATGATCACCTACAGGGAAAAAAGGAAGTATTGCTTCATACCTTTCTGTTGGTACGAGAGGATGCACATACCCTTTATGGCTTTGCTAACACACGGGAGAAGTCCATGTTTGAGCAACTCATCACAGTGTCAGGGGTTGGGGCAAATACCGCGTTGGTTATGCTTTCCAGCATGGAGGTGGAAGAATTGTTTCATGCAATCCGAACTGAAGATGTGCTTCAACTCAAACGAATAAAAGGAATTGGTGCTAAATCTGCGGCAAGAATCGTCCTTGAGCTGAAGGACAAGTTGAAGCTAGAGGGAACAGTCGCTGAGGCTGGACGCAAAGGAGGGCCATCCAGTGGCTTAAAACAGGAGGCATTAGCTGCACTTATCAGCTTGGGACTTCCAAAGGCCACCATGGAAAAACGACTTGATGACTTGGTTAAAGCACATGGATCAGACATTTCTGTCGAGCAGTTGGTGAAGCTTGCCCTACGAAATCCATGATTCCCTTTCATGGGATTATTTTTGTCCCCCATTTATCCAATGGAATTTTGTATGTTTGCCTAGCAGAATCTTCCGGCCCTTCATGACATTTTGACTGTCATTTCTATTCAACCCTCAAAATCAATTGCCTATATCGCATCGCTTTACTCACTGACGATCAACGTTTTTTAACAAACGCTTAACTTGTAAAGCTTTGTCGAAGTTTAGTATTGCATTGCTGATATCGGCAGTGGTTAATTTCTTTGTGCCCGAAGAAATAACCCCAGACCCCTCCGTAGTTGAAACTGTAGACACCGTTGTCACCCAGTTTGAACTGCCTCCTACGGTCATATCTGTCGATGGAGACACCTCCAAACCCAAGAACCCCAACAATCATGTGGGTGACGCAACCCGTCAACCCTACGTTTCTCCTATCAACCTCAAAAACCCTGGCAACGTCCAGATAACTTTTGAACTCACAGAGGACGGAAAAGGTTACTACATCTACGAAAGAGTTGGTGGTGTGGACATTAAACCTCCTTCTTACATCTCTTTTGAAGACTACCTGAAATATCGTCGGGAAAAGGGAATGGACGATTACTACCGCGAGCAATCTCTTGCCAGTAATGAGGAAGCTGAGCAGCAAGGCCTGATCCCCACATTTGATTTAGGGAAAGTAGGAGATATTTTTGGCGGTGGAACCGTGGAGATTCGACCTACTGGTTTTGCCACACTGAACTTTTCCCTTGACCGGAACAGAACAGAAAATCCTGCATTGCCTCTTCGCCAACAGCGGGTCACCACCTTTAATTTTGACCAGCAGATTCAGCTTGGGGTGGTGGGAAAGATTGGAGAAAAACTTCGCCTTAATACCACCTTTGATACCAAAGCTACCTTTGACTTTGAAAACCAGTTGAAATTGGAACACTCTGGTAATGAGGACCAAATCCTTCAGAAAATTGAAGCTGGTAATGTAAGCATGCCCCTGGGGAACTCCCTGATCCAGGGACGTCAAAATTTGTTTGGACTGAAAACCCAGCTTCGATTCGGACCTGTGAACATTTCTGCGGTGGCTTCTACCGAACGTGGACAGGTGGAAACCATCTCTGTTGCTGGTGGGGGTGGAATTGAAACCCCATTCGAAAAGAGTGCGGCTGAATATGATGAATACCGTCACTTCTTTCTTTCCCATTATTTCCGGTCTCGCTATGAGGCAGCCCTCTCAAACCCGCCTCAGGTAAATTCAGGCGTTCGTATCAACCGGATTGAAGTGTGGATCAACAATGCCCGTAGCAGCACCACCCAGAACAACAGGAGTGCGATTGGTTTGATTGACATCGGGGAAAATGAGCAGCCTGCACGAGATGGTGGCCTGGGGGTTATTTTTAACGATGACGCGGTTACCTCGAGTAACACCGTTCGCTTTCCAGATAACAGTGCCAATGACTTGTATGCTGAACTTACCAGCAACCCAGACTACCGGAACAACCTGACGGCTCCCGACCTGCTTCGTAACCCTGCAGGCCTGAATTTCCGCGAAGGGTTTGACTTTGAGCGGGCCAACAATATGCGGCGGCTTAACCCTAATGAGTACAACTTTGACCCCCAACTGGGTTACATCTCTTTGAATCAGAAGACGGTGGCCAACCAGGTACTATTTGTGGCATTTGAATATACCCTCAATGGCCAAACCTATCAGGTAGGGGAATTTTCCCAGGACGTACCTGCCAACGGTACCAACACCAATGTGCTGTTCCTCAAAATGTTGAAGCCTGGCTCCGTTAAGCCTACCTTCACAGATGTAAATAACCGCGTCCGTCAGTTTCCGACTTGGGACCTGATGATGAAAAACATCTACAACATTGGGTATGGCATTCAACGCGAGAACTTTTTCCTTGACATCAAATATGAGTCTGGAACCAGTGCGGGTAAAATTAACTTTCTTCCAACGGGAGCAGTTCAGAACCAATTGTTGATCCAAGTGACCAACCTAGACCAGTTGACCAACCATACGGCCCCCAATCCAGATAACTATTTTGACTTCATAGAAGGCCGAACCATCATTCCAGATCGCGGCTTGGTGATCTTCCCGGTCCTGGAACCGTTTGGTGATTGGCTGGATGAAAGACTTGAAAACAATCCTGATGACAGCGTAAGGTATGTCTTTTCCGCCTTGTACGATCAAACCCGGGTGGATGCAATTCAGTTCTTCCCCCAGCTCAACCGATTCTACCTGGAAGGGTTTTATCGCTCTGCCGGTGGTGCGGATATTCCGTTGAATACTTTCAACCTGGCGGAGGGAAGTGTAACTGTGACCGCAAATGGCCGTCCTCTTACAGAGGGGCAGGACTACATTGTGGATTATTTCGGGGGAAAAGTAACAATCATCAATGAGGCCATTCTAACTTCTGGACAACGGATAGATGTGTCCTTTGAAAGCTCCTCCTTGTACAATGTACAGACCAAGACGCTGATTGGTACAAGGGCTGAGTTTAGCCCTTCCGATAAGATCTCTTTGGGAGCAACGCTGTTAAACCTGAATGAGCGTCCGTTTACCCAAAAGACCACTTTTGGAGACGAACCGATCAATAACACACTGTGGGGAGTAGATGGAGCACTTCGGACAGACTCCAGGTTTTTGACCAAAATGGTAGATGCCTTGCCATTGATCAGTACCAAGGCCCCTTCAAATGTTACGGGTGCAGCAGAGTTTGCCCAGTTTATTCCAGGGCAGCCTCGCCAGATTCGGACGGATCGAGACCGAAGCAATGTGTTCTTGGATGACTTTGAAGCTTCCAAGACCCCATTTAGCATGCAGGGCATCAATCGCTGGAAGCTCGCAGCCTTGCCAAATGTTCCCCATCTTTCACAGGGACAAAACGACCCATTGGGAGCAAACTTCAACCGGGCAAAGCTGGCGTGGTACCAAATTGACCAGGCATTCTATCAGGGGTTTCAGGTAACAATCCCAGAAGAAGATTTACAGGACAACTATACTCGCCTGATCACGCCAAACGAAATCTTTCCCCTGGCTACCCGTGCTTTTGGGGCAACCATTCAGCCCACCTTTGACCTACATTATATCCCTAATGAGCGTGGGCCTTATAACTACCGAACATCGGACATTGATCCGTTGACCGGGCGGCTGCTAAACCCGCGAGACAACTGGGCAGGGATTACTCGTCAGGTAGATGTAAACAATGACTTTGAAGCCACCAACGTTGAGTTTCTGGAGTTCTGGCTCATGGACCCCTTTATGGACGAGCCTAACCATACTGGTGGTCAAATGTATTTCAACATTGGCCGCGTAAGTGAGGATGTGCTCCCCGATGCAGCGATAGCTGTAGAAAACGGGCTGCCGGTAAACGAAAATGACCTCAGCAACATCATCAATACCGACTGGGGACGTGTGCCCCTTGGACTTCCTCCCAATAATGCATTTAGTACCGACCCTGATGAGCGGACCTTTCAGGATGTTGGCTTTGATGGATTGAGTGATGAAAATGAACGTGTTTTCTTCAGTGATTCCTCCAACTTCTTGCCGCAAATGGAGGCTATTCTTGGCCCGAACAACCCGGCGTACCGCCAGTTGGTGGAGGACCCGAGCTCTGATAACTTCCTTCACTTCCGGGATGATATTTATGAGTCTGACACAGAAGGAATTCTCGGTCGCTACCTGCTGTTCAATGGACTTGAAGGCAACTCACCGGTTAGTACAGGAAGCCAGTCATTTACCATTCAGGCTACACAAGAGCCTGACAATGAGGATTTGAACCAAAATGGGAACCTGAGTACAGCAGAAGAGTTCTACGAGTATCGGATTGACCTGAATCCTTCGGACCTCATTCCCGGACAAAATTACGTGGTAGACAGCATTGAGTCGATTGTGCAATTGGAAAACAATGTACAAAAGGAAGTCCGTTGGTACCAGTTTCGTATTCCATTAACGGATGAAGCCAGGACAGCAGTTGGGGGCATCAGTAACCTGAAATCGGTGGATTTCGTGCGGATGTACCTGACAGGTTTTGACGACTCTGTTATCCTGCGGATGACTGAATTTCAATTGGTCGCCACCCAGTGGCGCCGAATTGGTATGGCCGGTGAGCTAGATGCCCCCGGTCAGGTCGGTGGGGGCGGAGGGCCGGTGCCCAATATCGTTGACTTTGAGGTGGGAAGTGTGAGTTTGGAAGAAAACTCTCAGAAGACACCTTTCAATTACCAGTTACCTCCAGCCGTTAACCGACAGGCAATCAACGGAAACACCCAGGCGGGTTTCCTAGATGACGAACGTTCGCTATTACTTCGTACCTGTAACCTCGGAGATGGACAGTCTCGCGGAATCTTTAAGACCGTTAACCTGGACCTTCGTAACTACCAGCGATTGAAAATGTGGACGCACGCTGAAGCAATCGACAATGCTGGCTTTCCTTCTAATTTTGTTGACACCGGAGATGCTACTGCATTTATCCGACTTGGCCTTGACAATGACCAAAACTACTACGAATACGAAATTCCGCTGACGCCCTCCGACCCTTTTGCCGCCAACCCTCAGGAACTGGCCAACGTTTGGCCTTTATCCAATGAGTTTGACATTGAACTTTCTGTACTTGGACAAGCCAAGGCTGCGCGAAATGCTATTGGTGCCAGCGTGATAGATCGCTTTGAGTTTTCTGAAGGGCTACCCCGTGGACACCGCATCTATGTAGTAGGAACGCCTAAAACCAGTGACGTTCGTACCATTGTGATTGGGGTGCGTAACCCTATTTCTCCGGATGGGAATCCCGTTTGCCTTGAGACCTGGGTCAACGAATTGCGGATGACAGACTTTGACCAGGAAGCCGGCTGGGCAGCCAATGCAAACGTAAACATGCAGTTGGCAGATTTTGGGAATATCCAGGCGTCTATTTCCAACAGAACCCCAGGGTTTGGCGCATTGGAGCAAAAGGTAAGTGAGCGTTCTCAGGAGAATACCTTTCGATATGATGTAGCGGGTAATTTCCGACTCGATAAATTGGTTCCTCAGAAACTGGGCATTCAACTTCCGGTGTATGTGACTTACGGAGAACAGCGAATCATGCCAAGGTTTGATCCTCGTGAGGCCGATGTCCGCACTGAATCCTTGATCGAACGCGCTCAAGAAGGTGAACGAGATGAAACCCGCCGTCAGGTGGAAGATTATACCCGGACAAGGAGTGTTTCTTTTAACAATGTCCGAAAAATGCGTACTGGGCAAAATCAGAAAAAGCACTTCTGGGACATTGAAAATTTTGATTTCACTTTTGCTTACAACGAATTATTTTCAAGAAATGCCTTTACCGAGCGGAGGTTCATGACCCAACATCGTGGTGGGATCAATTATCGGCATACTTTCGAGCCGTTTAACATTAAGCCCTTCAGCCGTTGGAGTCGAAAAAACCCCCTTTCCCTGATCAACTTTAACCCAGTTCCTACCTCGGTTTCTGTCTCGATCACAGGAAACCGCCAATTTGAAGAAAGACGCATGCGAGCAGGAAATACATTTGGAGGGGAAATTGAGCCTACCTTCTCCAAAAACTTCCTCCTCAATCGGAATTACAACCTGACCTGGAAGCTTACAGAAAGCATCAACCTGAATTTTACCGCGACCAATAATTCTCGTGTTGATGAAGTCAGAGGGTATTTTAATGATACCACCTTTACTACCCAACGAGAGCGCGACTCCGTGGGGACCCTTTCTGAGAACCTGTTGAAAATTGGCAGAGACACGGCCAATGGGCACAACAACCTCATCAATATGGGAAGGACCATCGGGTATAACCATAACCTAACGCTTACGTACCAGCTGCCATTTAGCAAATATCCTTGGACTGATTTTATCAACGGAAATGTCAATTATTCTGCAACTTTCCGCTGGGATCAGGCCCCTGAGAATAATCCCGCACTTGGTGCAACCATCTCTAACAGCCAAAATATACAGACCAATGGACGTCTGGACTTGAAAAAGCTGTATACAAAGATCAAACCAATCAAGAAATTGATGGATGACATGGACAAGAAGCGGCGGGAGAAAGAACGAGAACGAAGGGCCAGGCAGAACGGAACAGAACTTCCTAAAAAGAAGGATGAAGCTGATACGACCCGACAGCTCAGGTTCCTCCGTGATGTTGGCTCAGAATTGATCAGAATGGCGCTGAGTATTCAAAGTGTGGATTTGAACTATAGCCAGAACAACAGCACCGTGCTTCCTGGCTACATGGGCGAAACGGATAACTTCGGGATAGACTTCAACTACCGTGATCCTTTTGGTACTGGTAGCCCTACGGATGACCTGCCACCTACCCTTGGGTTCCTGGTGGGAAGTCAGCGGGATATTCGAGAGCTTGCCGGAGAAAACGGATGGATTTCCAGAGATACAAACCTGTTTAATTTCTTTGCTCAGAACCGTTCAGAGCAGTTGTCGGGCAGGACTTCTGTAGAAATTTTCCGGGGATTCCGGGTAGACCTCTCTGTGACACGAAACCGGACCGAGCAATTCAGTGAATTGTTCCGTTGGCAGGATTCTATCCAGGCATATTCTGGCTCGGATGCGATCCTGAACGGAAACTTTACCATGTCCTATATTTTCGCTGGGACCGCGTTTGAACGAAATGCTGACCGATCTGATGCCTTCGAGACATTCTCCCAGAACCGTTCCATCATCTCTGACCGTTTGGCAGAGCGAAATCCGAATACCCCGCTGGGACCCGATGTGATCAACCAGGCGGGAATAAACTATCGAAACGGATACAGTGGGGAAAACCAAGAAGTGCTTATTCCAGCCCTGCTATCAGCCTATGGTATCAGTAGCCCGGAGCGGGTAGAACTATCTAGTTTCCCCAGACTTCCATTGCCGAACTGGTCTGTAAACTACAATGGGCTAACCAATGTCCCTGCATTGAAGAAATTCTTCAACTCCGTGACCCTTCGGCATACCTACAGAGGTACCTACACCGTAGGAACGTATGCCAATAACCTGCGAGCTGAGGTGGGGGAAAATGGATTTGTCAACAACGGGGAAGTTAAAACCGATGATGATGGTACCACCTTTGAGGATTTTTATGGAGAAGAAAACATCCAGGCAGTTCAGATTTCAGAGCAATTTGCGCCACTTATTGGCTTGAACATGAACTGGAAGAACGGGGTAACCTCGAGCATCGATTACAAAACAGGCCGTCAGATGACGTTTAGTACGGGGACCATGCAATTGACGGAAAACCGGAACCAGGACCTCTCTGTAATGATCGGCTACCGAAAGGACCGGCTCAACTGGCAGTTCCGCGCTTTTGGAAAGGACATCAACCTTAAGAATAGCTTGAACTCCCAGCTTCGGGTAACCATGCGGGACAACCGTGAGCGGAACCGGACCCTGGACTCGGATATTCGTCCGATCTATACCCGAGGTAATTTTAACCTGATGTTCTCTCCCTCTATCGACTACGTCGTCAATACGCGGATCAACGTTCGATTATTTTACGAGCAAAACATCACCCGCCCGTATACCTCAAATTCTTTCCGTACGGCCTTTAGCAGTGGAGGCGTACAGATTCGGTTCCAGTTGGCAAACTAATGCCAAAGGTTAGGGCAAAAAAAGATCAGAAAATTACTTTCCCCACTTGCGAAGTCGTTCAATCAGTTCGTAATCCTGCTCATTTTTTAGCAGGGCACCGCCAAGTGGGGGAACTTCCTGATTGGGGTCCAATTCATCGAGTTCTCTTGCCTCGATTCTTTCAAGCAATAACAGTTTAATCCAGTCGATCAATTCGCTGGTAGAAGGGCGTTTCTTGAGTCCCTTGAGGTCTCGGACTTTGTAAAAAACTGACATGGCTGAATCCAGCAGTTTTTGGTCCAGCTGGGGAAAATGCACATCAATGATCCGCTGCATGGTAATCCGATCAGGAAACCGGATATAGTGAAAAAGGCAACGCCTTAGGAATGCGTCTGGCAGCTCTTTTTCGTTGTTGGAGCTGATAATGACAATGGGGCGATGGATTGCTTTGATGGTCTTCCTCAATTCATAGCAGTAGAATTCCATCCGATCCAATTCCTGAAGCAGGTCATTGGGAAACTCAATGTCGGCCTTGTCAATTTCGTCGATCAGCAGTACAACCTGTTCATCAGAGACGAATGCCTCCCAGAGCTTGCCAGGCTTGATGTAATTGGAAATATCGGCTACCTCATCCCGCCCCAACTGGGAATCTCTTAGGCGTGATACGGCGTCGTATTCATATAATCCTTGCTGAGCAGAGGTGGTAGACTTGACATGCCAACTGATTAGCGGCTTCCCGAGGGCCTGGGCGACCTCCTGTGCAAGGAGGGTTTTTCCAGTTCCCGGTTCCCCCTTAATCAGCAGGGGACGCTCCAGGTGAATGGCAGCGTTTACGGCTACCTGCAAGTCTTTGGTCGCTATGTAGGTTTCTGTACCCTTAAATTTCATGAACAGTGGTATTGTTACACCAGGAACGCTTCTATGGCATCTCCTGTTTCATTAAATTCTACGGAAACGAATTGTTGCAGGGTGGTAGCCAGCTCAATGCCCACAAAATTGGGAGATATGGGCATCATCCTGTGGCCACGATCGATGAGCACAGCTATTTCGATTTTTGTTGGCTCAGCAGATAGTAGAGGGGCGATTACATTCATCATGGTATTACCTCCGTACAGGACATCGTCTACGACCAGCACGTTTTTGTCTTTAAGGCCTGCTACCGGCTGATCAAACTCCACCTGAATAGGGCCACTTTTTCCCTGTCGTACTTTTCGGTCCAAACGTGTAGTGACCAGGGTTAGCGTTAGGGGAGAGATTTGTCCTATCAATTCGTATAAAAACTTGGCGATAAATCCTCCTCGTTCATCCACCCCCACGATGATCAACTCGGACTCCTGAAAGTTACGTTCATATACCTCGAATGCCATTCGTTTGAGGCTGGCTTTTATATCCGGGAAAGTCAAGATTTGGGTTTGCGACATGGCAGCATGGGTGATATGCACAAAGAAATTCGAAGATACGAGAAGTCAGCCTGAGGAAATAATAAATTTTTAGGTCAGCAACATATTTATGGTATCAGTGCTCCGGGTGTTCCGGCAATGCCTCAAATTCCTTCCGTTTTGCTTCAAACCATGTCTGCATAGTCCCCGGAGATTTCATCAGTTCTCCCATTTTTTGCATGGCTTCTAAGTGAGCCGGATCCTGAGATTTGAACATTTCGGTGCCATGCTGCTTGCTCATTTTGTCAATTTCTTCAAAGGTGTTGGCCTGGAATTCCAGGTCACAAGCTCATCCTAACTGTCTACAGGTCATGGTTTTCATAATAGGGGTGTTGAGGGTTAGAAGAATTATGTTTCTGCATTCACATGATATTCATTTTACCTCCCTTCAGTATCAAAATCAAGTTTTCCAATATTATTGGCCATAATAAGTCTTTTATCAAATGAGACAGGAATATTATTAGGCTTACCTAATAGATTGGTCCCCTTGGTAAAATTGTTTCCCTTGATTAACACATCACTTTCATACCAGCAATCAAAAAAGTTCACAAAGCCGTTGAAGTGATTATTGTTTAGGGTGATGGTGCAGCCTTCTTTATTGTGTCCCCCAGCTTGAAAATCAAGGTAATCATCAAAGGTACATTGATCAATCTTCAATCCCTTCAAGAAATAGGAAAATGTAAAATGACAATCGTGAAAGTGAGAGTTAACAAGTTTTACTGTTTTCTTGAATGTGACACTTACACATGACAACAGATCCAATTCACAATTCTTAATCGCTAACTTCTTTCCCCAGTTTCCCCA
>JBCDIQ010000003.1:0-53751 GCA_039024295.1 Bacteroidota bacterium
CCCGCTTCGGCGAATGGATCACCCCGGGATATACCATGCCCAAGTCCATCGAGAACTACCAAAAAAGCATCTCTGTGGCCAATCCGAATGAAGAGTTGCCCGCGGCACGCCCCTTTAACCAAACGCCAATGTTTGATGTGTTTGATAGCATGGGCGCGGTTTGGGGCCACCAATACGGGCTGGAGGTCGTCAACTATTTCGCGACCGGCGACGAGCCACGCTTTGAAACCCCGTCCTTCCGCCGCTCCAACGCGTGGGAGGCCACCAAGCGCGAGGTCATGGCGGTCCGCGAGGCCGTGGGCATCAACGAGGTCCACAATTTCGGTAAGTATCTGGTAACAGGTCCAAATGCCCGCGATTGGCTTGATCGCATCATGGCCGGACGCATCCCAAAACAGGGTCGCGTCTCCCTTACGCCCATGCTCTCGCCCAAGGGGCGGCTCATCGGGGATTTCACGGTCTCCTGCCTGTCGGATGCAGCCTTCCAACTCACCGCCAGCTATGGCGCACCGGCCTATCACATGCGCTGGTTTGAACGAAACGAAGCCGAAGGTGTGCGCGTAGAAAACATCTCGGATCGCCTGAACGGCTTCCAGATCGCAGGACCAAAATCACGCGATGTGCTTTTGGCCTGCACCCGTGATGATCTGGCGAACATGCGCTTTATGGATGTGCGAAACGCCACGGTCGGCATGGTGGATTGCCTGATCCAACGGGTCAGCTACACGGGCGATCTCGGCTATGAAATCTATTGCGATCCCATGTCTCAACGCGCGCTCTGGACCACCCTCTGGCCGGAAGGTCAAAATCACGGCATGCGCCCTTTCGGCATGCGGGCGATGATGTCGCTCAGGCTCGACCGCTTCTTCGGATCATGGCTGTCTGAATTCTCACCGGACTCTACTTCTTTAGAATGCTTCTCTGTGTTTTTACTATTTGCTGCACCATATTTCAGCTCCAGAATTGTGATTTCGGAAACAAAACAATTATTAATCCCCGCTTCCTGAATCTTGTTGTTGATCGAATATTTCCCTTGAAGTAAAAATATACAGATGTCTGTATCCAGCAGGTATTTCATTTAGTCAAAACTTACATCCTTGTCTGAACCTGTGCGGCTTTCAAGGATTATTTGGTCCAAATTATTCTCTGTATCGCTCCAAGCTCCAAATAATTCTTCTAGTTTGTTTTCTCGTGATTTGTCTATGGAATCCTTTGTGAAGGTCTTTCTTACGTTATCAGATAGCTGAGATAAGAGTTCCAGTTTTAGTTCTGGACTCAATGTATTAATGATTCGCATTAATCGGTTTACCGCCGTATGTTCCATAAAAATTCTTTTAGGATATCTACGAATAGATACCACTTGAGATATACTAATGTATTGATTCTCGGGGAAACATGCTAACAATAGCGTTATGGACCAGTAGAGCGATCCTTCTCTCTATCGCCCATCACTCCTCCCACAAAAACGACTGCCTATTAATGCTTACCCGCTTTGTTTCTATCTGCTCAACAAATTGCAGGTCAGGAGCCTCCTCAGCAGATGTGATTTGAACATTTTCCAAGAGCACCTTGCTGATGGGTTTCTCTGATACTCCGGCCATACGTATAGGCGCTTTTCCACCCCATTCCACGTCAACATCCTGGAGGTAAATGCGCTGGATTTCGGTGGGATAATGGTTACCACGCCAGCCTTTGTAGTCCATCTGAAACACGACGGCTGCCTTGGTCGCGGTGTCAATTGTTACCTCCCGGATAAATACCTCCCGAATAAAGCCGCCCCGATCGAGGTTGCATTTGAAGTTGATACCGTGCTTGGTCTTGGTGACGGTGTAGTTTTCAACAAATACATGGGAAACACCCGCCGACATCTCCGAGCCAATGCAAAAGGCATTGCCCACCACAGAAGAAACCGTGCAGTTGCGAACGATGATGTTGCGGCTCGGCATTTTGTCCCAGGCATCCTGGTCCCTTCCCGCCTTGATGGCAATGGGGTCGTCATCCGTATGAATCTGACAGTTCCGAATCAGCACATCCTGAGACCCGTCCGGATCAATACCATCATCGTTGGTGGTGCCGTTTAGGATATTCAGGTTTTGGATGGTCACATTTCGGCAAAAGATGGGGTGAATGCTCCAGAAAGGCGGATTTTGAGTGGTGAATCCTTCCAGCAAAATGTTTTCGCATTCCAGGAATTCAATCAAGCTGGGCCGTAAAAAATGTGGCTTTTCATCTCCAAATCCATCATCTTTTCCGTCTCCATTGAGGTCGAGGTAGCCATTGCCAAATACCCGTTGGGCCACAGGAATGCTGTCATTTCCCTTCTGGCGAAGCCGCTTTTTGTCTGCTTTTTGGTTGTTGCCGCCATTGCCTCTTTTCCAGGCGGCCCACCCTGCCTGGGTATTGCCCTCAATGATGCCTTCACCTGTAATGGCAATGTTCTGCTGCTGGTAAGCCTGAATGAGTGGCGCATAGTTGTAGAGCATCGTGCCTTCCCAGCGGCTCAGCACAAGGGGTGTATAGTCATGGGGATTCACCCCGAAACTCAGCTTGGCCCCCTTCTCCAAGTGTAGATTGACATTCGAACGTAAGACGATCGAGCCATGGATGAGGTAATTGCCTTTCTGTACAACCACCTTGCCCCCGCCTTGCTCGTGACATGCTTCAATTGCCCGGTTGATGGCTTGATGGTTATCAAACAGGCTATCTCCTGTTGCCCCAAAATCTGAAGCATACACAATTTTTTCTGGAAAAGTCGGAGGGATAATCCTTTGTAAAATACTGTCTTGCTGGCCCCAGCCGATCTTCGCTTGCTGCTGTAGCACAGATGGTTCAGGGGAAGACTGGCAGCCAACGTAGCAAATAAGTGTCAGTAGGCAAATCGCATGGAGGAAGTATTTTTTCATGGGGGTTATTGGCTAGATAATTAAGAGGGGGTGCAAATGAAATCAGGGTACCTATTATACCAATCCACGCTAAATACTTCTGTAAAGGATCAGGTAAATCCCAGTTTCTGCAACATTCAGATATCCTATCAACTGGGGCGATGGCCCCGGGGCATTCTGGTTAATTCCTCATTCCCGGGATCTTCGACCCGCAAAATCCGTCGGGAACCGGGGGCGGATTGTGAGTTGGGCTAGGATTTTGCAGCTTTTTGGTTCTTTTCAGCCGAAAAGAACACATCATGATAAGAAATGGCTTTCGTAGAGCTGGCTGCGACGGATTGGTATCATGGTATTCCATCTGTAAAGCTCACGTGTTAAAATGCCCCTCAAGTTCACACTCAAGAGGCATTCTGATTTACGCTAATTTGATCGATGCTGAAACTTACAGGCGGATCAGTTTTCCACTGGTGATGTTGCCGTCTACCTGCATGCGGTAAAAATAAGTTCCCGCAGGCACATCTTGGGTTTCCCAAACGACTTCCTGGGTACCCGCATTCATTTGTCCTTCATACACCGTTGATATTTTCTCTCCTATCGCATTGAATATGCTGATGTTCACCTGAGCAAAAGCTGCCAAGTCAAACCGGAGGGTGGTTTGGGTAGAGAACGGATTGGGAAATGCTGCCAAGCCGATTCTGTCAGACAGGCCACGGTCTATGGAGACATTGGTGGGGGTGCATGGCCAGTTGGTATCGCCAATTTGCTGGCCATCGGTGCCGGCACTACATGCAAAGCTCGTATCGGGAATGCTGAAGTTGAAGGGTAACTGCCCCAATGCTGAGGTGTCTGCCCCACCGTTGCCGTCGTCCAGGCCATTGGTGATGTTGCCGGGATCCTGGAAAAAGTTGGCCACATAAGCTACAGGAGCGTCAGGCGCATTTTCGAAAGGAACCGGATTGAAGGTCATGGTATTATTGGTGCCTGCAAGGTCGATGAATTGCTGAGCGGTTCCATTGATGAATTCGCGAGGGAATACACTGTCACTTACGGTCGTGTCATTTTTGCCATCATATACTGCCAGGAATGCAGGGTCTGCATAAAAGTTATTGTGACTAATGGTGATGTCTTGGGTGTTGATGTCTACCGAGTCTAACTGAAAGGCAGTACTCCCACGTTCGTCGTCTCCGAAGTAAGCAGGATTGATGAAGATATTGTTAGTCACTTCCACTTTGAGTGCATCCCCCATGTCCAATGAGCGGTCTCCGGAGTGCACACAGGTTGTCTGGTTCCATTTGAGGTAATTGATGTCTCCACCATCATCTCTGAGCAAGCGAGCGGTGAGGTTGTAGAAGGTAGAATTTTCCACCCAAAGGGTATCTATGTCTTGACCTCGATCGTCAATCCCTCTTCCGTTGCTAGGATTGGACAAGTTGCCAATATTGGAGATAACTGAATTGGTGATAAAAATTCTGTTGCCATCGTTGTCGATACGAAGGGCAGACTGTGTGGCTTTGTCAATGTGGCAATCATCGATTACCACCCGCGCCCCATCACTGCTGATACGGATAACTTGGTCTTCAATTCCTCCTACAGGATCTTCATTGGTGATATACAAGCCTCTCAAAACGATGTCATCGCGTACCCGAAACGCTCGGAACGCACCTTGTGGACGAATTACCGGACGTACACGCGCACTTTCCTCTGCTTCAATGCGCAGGGGAAATCTATTTTCAATGCTGGCAGTCGCTATATAAAAACCACCCGAAACCAACTCGAATTTTACGCTCAGGTCAGGATCGCCATTGTTCGCTACATAATCATCAATGGCTTGGTTAAGGGTGCCCAATCCGGGCATTACGGTTACAGTTGTTTGTGCAAAGCTGTGAGAGAAAAAAAGACTCAGGAACAGCACACACGTCAAGTTTAGTAGAGTTTTTGAATGAGTCATAAGGATTGCATTAAGAGTTGTAAAAAGTAGGCGGATATGCTTGATCTTAAAATTTGTACCTCACCCCTAGATCCATCGTGTACCCAAAGTATTCTTCTTCAATGGGAAAACGCTGATCTGCGGAGAGAAAGATGAATTCTGGTGTATTGGAGATATTGTTAAAATTGAAGAATACGCTCAGGCCTTCGGTGACCTTGTCGAGGTTCTGTTTTGCAGTGAAATCCCATCGAGTAAATTCTCTGAAGTAGCCATCAAACTCTTCCCGTTGTCCTACAAATTCCAAGGTTCTGCCTTGACGGAACATGGAAAGTCGGGCTGAGAATCCTCTGTACTCATAGCCAATAGAGAGGTTCAACACACTGTTGGGCTGATTGGGCAATACCCCCTCCCGGAGGGTATCCACGATGGTGGTATTGAAAAACGGAGGACCTTCATTGATGAGTTCAAGCTGGGGGAAGAAAGTCTCTGAGCGCAAGAAGGTGTAGTTGGCTGAGAGCAAAATTCCGTTGAATGGCTTAGGGAGAAATCGAAGGTTGGTTTGCAATTCTATTTCTCCCCCAAGGACCGAGACCATGTTTTCAAGGTTTTCACGCGTAATAAGCTGATATCCCCTTGTGGCAGAACCAGCCTCGGTGTCTCGGCTGATTCGCTGGTAGTCGACATTATTGAGGCGTTTGTGAAATCCGCCTATGGTGAAGAGTCCATACTTATTGTAGAAAGAAAAATTGAGGTCATAGTTCCAAGCAGTGGTATGCCCCAGAGCTGCATTGCCTCGCTGTAAAATTCCGTCAATGTCGTTGATCTCCTGCCAGGGAATGAGGTCGAAGAAGTTGGGGCGGGCCAATGTCCGCGTTGCAGCTGCCCGAACATCCATCCAGGGCCTCACCTGATATTTCATCTGGAACATGGGCAAAAACTCCGTGTAGTTTTGCTGCCCAAGGGTATCGATTGACGAGATAAACACCTGACCTTCTAGTTCGAAGGACCGGCCGAACAATCCAGAGAAATCTGTCTGTGTATTTTCTACCCGCAGCCCCGGAATCAGGGTTAGTTTTCCAAATACCAATTTGGTCATGAAATAGGCCGCCGTGATCCGCTCACTGGATTCGTAGTTCTGTAGGCGGAGGCGTTCGTCCTCGCTGTAATATTCGTCAGCATAGGTATTGGAGAATTCCCGCAGCTTGTCCAGGTCCAGGGTGGGGCCGAATCCAAAGCTATACCGATCGTCGAGGTACTCGCCAGGATCATGGTCGCCTATGAAGTTGTTGATGGTGATCCTGCCGTCTTCGTTGAGGTTGAAAAGCTCAGGGTTATCCTCTGCAATTGCATCAATGGCACTAAAAGCCGACCATGTCCGAGAAGCGTTTCTGGTGCGGTATTGATCACGCATTTTCCCGCCTATCTTGAAGTAACTTTCGGGAGAACCTTCTAATTCCAGCGGTACTTTCAGGTCCACCTGGACTGTGTATTTTCTGGTAAAAACCTCTTGAAAATCCAGGCGATCTTGCTGAAAAAAGGTTTCCTCCAGGTCGTTATTGGCAGAGGCCACCACATTCTCTAGGTCTCCTTCATCAATTTCTCCGCTGAATGCGCCTGCTTCCCGAAAGCGAGCCGTTCGGTCCAGTGGGTTATCTGAATTGGTGGTCGCGTAGGAGGCCCGAAGGTCAAACTGCGCATTGCTCAATTCTGCCAGCTTATAGCTGAATGTCAGGGTATTATTTAGAGTGTTCTGGTTTGTTTCTCGCTCGCGGAGTTCATATTCTTTTCTGGAACTTTCTGGGCGGTAGCGGGTGCGATAGCGAATTTCATCCCTATCCAGCACCCCCAAAAAGCTGCTGATCATGAGGCTTCCTGCGCCCAGGTCATAATCCAGACTCAGGCTCCCGCCGTATCGCTCTCTGACTTCGAGGCGATCTGCTAGGTTGATATTTTCTACATTAATAATGGCATTTTCGTCTTCGTCTTCCCCAATTTCCACATAGCTGCCTGTGAGCAAATCTGAGCTCCTATTCGCTCGCTGGTAATTTCCCGTGAGTATCACGCCCACCTTATTGTTGAAAAAGCGATTGCTCATGCTAAAATTTCCCCGAGGCTGACCAAATTCATCTTGCTGGGCATTGTATCCTCCGCTCAGCTTGGCATTTCCCAGAAAACCTTCAGGTGCTTTCTTAATGATAAAATTGACCGTTCCCCCCACTGCATCCCCATCCTGATCCGGCGTAATGGCTTTGTACACCTCAATCCCTTCCAGGGCATCGGTTGACACCATGCTCAAATCCACGGAGCGATCTTCGGCATCTGTTGCGGGAATTCGCTCTCCATTGATGTTGATGCTGTTATAGCGTGGGGAAAGTCCGCGGATACTTACCTTAGTTGCCTCCCCTCCGTCTCTTTGCAGGGAAACTCCCGCAATCCTTCCGACCGTTTCTGCGGCATTTTGATCCGGGATTTCTTCTATCTTATCCTTTGAAACGACATTGATAATCTGGTCCGAGTTGATTTGCTGTTGGATAGCTGCCCGTTGGCCCTGCAATTGCGCCGTAATCAATACCTCTTGCCCTTCAGCAGCAGCCTCCTCTAACAGCTTGTAGACCGCAACCTTTCTTTCTCCTTTCGCAATTTTGAAGTCTTCTTTAACTGTAACGTAGCCAATGTATTTGATTTCAATGGTATATGCACCAGGAGGAATCCCCACAATTTTAAATTTCCCTTCAAAATCTGTTACCCCCCCATAAGTTTGTCCCAGAATTCTATAAGTGGCGAACTCCAGGGGCTTGCCTGTTCCTTCATCAATTACCTTTCCTGAAATCCTTCCAGTCTGAGCAAAACTGCTCGTGATGAGGAAAAGAAAAAACATGGTGACGGTTGCCCTCATTGTCAATGCATTATAAATACGTGGCACTGATGGTAAGACGCAGCGGGAATTTTACACCCTTACAAGGAGGAAGGCATCTATTTTTTGTCTACAAATAATTTTGGGGTACAGGTAGAGGAGGTTAAAAGTTTTCCTACTTAATCGTATTTGAGGATCATTCCGCCGTCAAAAAACGAATCGCGAAGGTAGTCCCAATGTCCCGTTGCATGAGCCACTGCTTTCCCTTTTTATTTCTGCTCCAGGTGTTGAGAAAAGCACCTCGGAGGTTGGGATCAGGGTGAGTTTGGGGAAATTGATTCTTCAATAACCAATTCTCGCATCGCGCTATTACTTCCTGATAATTCCCCGCGCTATGCTGATGAAGTCTTTTGGCCAATAAACCGATAAATGCCGTAGCAGAACCGGTCACTGATCCTTTCTCTATGCGGCCATCCAGAAAATTTTCCCGGTAAAATGAACCATCTGATTGCAGGTATTGAAGGTAGCGGTCTACCGTTTTGCGGGCAGCGACCAGAAAGGTGGTATCGCCTGTAACTTCAAACGCATCAATCAATGCCTCGGCATACCAGAGGTTGAAGCGCGGATGAAACCGACCTTTTTTGAACCTGTTGGGTCGAAAAGCCATCCATAGTCCCGAAGTATCTTGACGCTGCACAACGGATTGACTCAAACGGATAAAGACATGATAAAAACTGCTGTCACCCGTGAAGCGAAAGGCATCCAAAAACAAGGCCCCTTCTGTGTTGGGACGCCAGCTGTAGTAATTTGCCGTGTCCTTCATCACTTCCCCTGTTTCGGGATCAACATTGTCGTAGCACAACCCCACTTCCAGGTCACACATATGTTTCAGCATCCAACCCGCTGCGCGACTCGCTACTGCTGCATAGCTGCTATCTCCCGTTGCCTCGCTCAAGCGATACAACCCGGCCGTACCATCGGACACAGTAGCAAAAACAATGAAATCGCCTACGTCATCGCCATGAATGGCCTGGACCATTCCTTTCAAGGCCGGAGGACTGTCAATGGCGAGCGTCTTCCACCAATCTCCTGCTTTCCGTGCTGCTGTTAAATACCGCTCTGATCCGGTATGCCGATAGGCTTCCACCAACGCATAAATTACTTGGCCTGTATGCCAGGGCTCTTCGTAAGGCTGCCACTCACCCGTAAATATATTGTACTCGCACCGGGATTTGCCCTCTTTGTCCAACAGCACATCGACTGCATAATCTGCTCCCGCAATAATGGCTGCTTCCTTGGGATTCGTGCTTGGCGGGCTTGCTTTTTGAGGCTGAGTTTCTTGTTGACAAGCCAGGGAGAGAAGGCTTCCCACCAGGGCAAGCAGCAACAAATGGACGTTAATCTTCGATGACATAGGCGTGTTTCTTTTCCATGCGGTCGTAAAATGCTTTCAACACGTAGAAAGCCTGCTTCTTAAATCCCCGGTCCGAAATGACCCCTTTCCGGTTCCAGCCATCCTGGATGTGGGCCAAGTTTCTTCTGGGTGAGCGAAAATCCACCAAAATCCACGGGGTCATTCCTCTCAGGCTGGGAATTTTTTCGAGCATATCGAGGGTCTCGCGATACATCCAGGCTTGGTATTCTTCAGTCCAGCGCGTGGTTTGAGGGCCGTGGTAGTTGTACAATGCGCCCGCCCCAAACTCAGAGATGAAAAAGGGCTTATCGTGACTGGACACATCCCAGGTGGTTTTCGCACATTGTTCAGGCGTGCTGCCATACCATCCGATGTATTCGTTACAACTGATCAGGTCGGCCGTTTTGGCAAAGGGATCGGTGATGTACATGGTGTGGGTTTCCTCTTCCTCGGTACGGTCCAGGGCGGCCGAAACCATTCGGCTGGAGTCAATGTCACGTACCGTTTGTGCTAATTTTTCGAGAAATACCAATCGCGCTTCGTCTTCTCGGGGCGTTTCATTTGCCACACTCCAAACGATAACCGAAGCTCGGTTTTTATCTCTATGTACCAATGCCTTCACCTGGTTCTCGGCTTGGAGGTAAGTCGGTGGATGGGTGTAATTGATTCCCCAATACACCGGCACTTCTTCCCATAGTAAAAATCCCAATTCATCGGCCAAGCGCGGCATATGCTCATTGTGTGGATAATGTGCCAAGCGGACGAAATTACAATTCAGCTCTTTGGCCCAGTTGAACAACATCCTCGCTTCGGCTTCTGTGGTGACTCTGCCAGCGATGAGGGGATTTTCCTCATGCAGGGAAAGTCCCCGTAGAAAAACCGACTTTCCGTTCAGCAAAATGTCCTTCCCACGGGTTTGAATATGGCGAAAGCCGATTCGGTCAACAAGGGTATCGGCCTTAGTGGAAAAATTAACCTGGTACAACTTGGGCCGCTCGGGATACCATTGTTTGACTCCTTTAGCTTTTAGTCGAAAGGTGGCTTTTCCCTGAGCATTGGTGGTCAATTGAGTTTTGAGGTTGGCCTCTGGAATACTCAATTGAATGTTCGTGTCTGCTGTTTGCTCGCTCAACTGGACATACCCTTCGATAAATTCAGGATCAGAAGCAGAAAGCTGGCAATAGTAATCCTGGATAAAGGTAGCTGGCAATTCTATGAGCTTAACCGAGCGGGTGATCCCCCCATAGTTCCACCAGTCAGTGGCCATGTTGGGCACGCGGTCTTTGGTCCGGCGATTGTCTATGCGCACAACGAGGTCGTTTTCTCCTTTGCGTAGCACATCTGTGATGTCAAAATTAAACGGATCATATCCCCCTTCGTGAAAGCCTAGCTTGGTGCCATTCAGGTACACATCCGCTCGGTAGTTGGCACCTCCAAAATAGAGGTAAAGCTTGCGATCTGCTTTTAGGTCGTATTGAAATTCGGTTTTGTACCACACACTTCCCTCGTAGTACAGCAGTTCGGGTCGCTGGTGGTTCCAATCTCCCGGCACATTGAGGGTAGGCGAAGCGTCAAAGTCATACTCTACCCGGTCGATGGGTGTCTGAGGCTTCGCATTGGAGGCGTATGACTTGGCAGAAGAAATGGTCGCCTTTCTCTCGTCAAATGGCACAAAGTTTCGATGATTCCGGTATCCTGTCTCATATGGGTCCACGATGTAATGCCATTTTCCGTCGAGCGAGGTTGAAGTTCGGTGGTAGGCATTTTGCAGCAATTCAGTTTGCCCTAATGCGGCTGAGGGCCATAAGTGTACAACTGCCAGTAGGACACCAAATAAAATGCGCGTTATATTCATGTTGGAGGATCGGTTTAGGTAGTTCAAGGGTAGTGAAATCAATTTCCCCGTGCTCACAAGCTCACGCCTCGTTTCCAGGGGATAAAATCGTGCTGTTCCAGTCGAACAGCCTTTGGAACATAATCTCCCGATGCGGTGGTAACCACCTGTTCAAACAGGGCATCGGCAGCAGCTTCCAAAGATTCATTGCCTTGAATGACGGTTCCTGCATCAAAATCGATCAGGTCTGCCATGCGGGTGGCAAGAGAGGTATTAGAGGAGACCTTGATGACAGGTGCAACGGGATTTCCGGTGGGCGTTCCCAACCCAGTGGTAAATAGAATGAGCTGTGCGCCTGAAGCTGCCAGGGCCGTGGTGGATTCCACGTCGTTTCCAGGGGTGCACAGCAAATGCAGGCCGGACTTCTGTGCCAGTTCGGGATAGTCCAGCACATCCACCACTGGTGAAGTCCCGCCTTTTTGGGCAGCACCGGCACTTTTCATGGCATCCGTGATAAGCCCATCCTTGATGTTGCCAGGAGAAGGATTGGCATCAAACCCTGAGCCTACTGCTTTTGCGGCCTGTTCATAATCCCGCATGAGTTGCAAAAACTTTTCTGCTGTGGCGCAGTCGGGCATCCGCTGTAGGAGGTTCTGTTCCACGCCAGATAGCTCGGGAAACTCAGCCAGGATACTGCCTCCGCCCAAAGCGGCCAACATATCTGACACGCGTCCCAACACGGGATTGGCAGAAATGCCTGAAAATCCATCGGAGCCGCCACATTCCAGGCCAACCAACAACTTTGATAGTGGTGCAGGTTTTCGCCGATTTTTATTTGCCACAGCAAGTCCTTCCAGTGTTTGCTGAATTACCGTACCCAAGAATGCACTTTCCGAGCGACTTTGTTGTTGTTCGAGGATAAATAAGGGCTTGTCAAATTGGTCCGATCGCGCTTCGATTTGCTCACGAAGCAAGGAGATTTGCAGGTTTTGGCACCCCAAGCTCAGCACTGTCGCGCCAGCCACATTGGGATGGGTGATGTAACCTGCGAGTAACTTCGCTAGCATTAGAGCATCTTCCCGGGGGCCGCCACAGCCGCCTTCATGTGTCAAAAACCGTATGCCGTCCACATGGGGAAATGGTTTTTCGACTGCTGACGTAGGTGGTGCTTCTGTGATAGGGGCTGGTTGCTCGCCCGATTGGTAGCTCTTGACCCACTGGTCAATGCTATGCGAAAAACGGTTTTTGATGCTGTAGCCGAGCCGCTCTGTGAGGGCTTCCCGTATCACTTCAATATTTCTATTTTCACAAAAAACCAATGGAATGACCAGCCAGTAGTTGGCTACGCCTACTTTCCCATCCGAGCGATGGTATCCCATAAAGGTTTGGTTTTCCCATTTCGTGACATCAGGGGCGTTCCAGACCGGAGAAAATTCTTCGGGAAGGCTTGCTGTTTCAGCTTTGTGCTTTAGGTTTTGTATGCTGATTCGTTGCCCTGCAGCGATTGACACAAGCGCTTCGCCCACAGTGAGGCCGTACATGCTCACGCGTTCTCCTTGTACTATTTCTCTTCTGGCAAATTTGTGCTTCGCCGGGATGTCTTCCTGTAAGGTGACGGATGCTCCATACTCCGAGATGACCGTTCCGGCTTTCAGGTCGTTCAACGCTACGATGAGGTCATCACCTTCTTCGATTTGCAGGGTGTTGGAGGCTTTTATTTCAGGGTAAAACATGAGGTTACGGTTTGATTTGACCCACCTTTTTCTTTTTCAACTTATTGCCCACTTCCTCAATATCCTCCACATCAATGAGGTACATTTCCGTTCGGCCCGATGACTCCGGCTGGTTAATGGTTACGTTACTCATTTTCACGCCCCGGACATGCCCGAGGGTGAATGTGGACTCCACCCAGCTGTAATCCACCGTTTTTCCTAAATCAGTGAACGTTTTGTTGCCCCTGGGTTTTCGTTTGACCTGCTTCAGGTCGGCAGGTTCCTCCAATTGAATGGTCACATGATCAAAACTCAACCCGGAAATGGGGGTTGTCGGTTGGCCAGAGATCAGGATATTTCCATTGGTCTGGGCAAAAATATCACGAAAGCGAATGTTACGGATACTGCCCAGAGGTTTGGCTTCATCGCGCATATCAATGTCCATATAGATCGGGTAGTCATTGGTGTGTCGGGATCGTCCTGAAATGCTAATCCCAGAGAAATCAATGTGCTCATACACCCCACCATCGACCATAAACATGGCCACGCCATACCGGGTATCGGTGATGGTGATATTGGAAAATCGACAATGACGCACCCCCATTTTTGAACCGGTTCCCAGTTTTAAGGCGGCATCATCACTTTCAATGATGCAGTTGGTCACGGTTACATATTCTACAAAGTCCCGCTTGCTTTTTAGGCAAATGGCATCATCTCCGGTAGAAAAATAGCAGTCCGAAACAAACACATGTTTACTGTCGTGAATATCTATCCCATCTGTATTCGGGCTTTTCTTATGGTTGACAATCGACAGGTTTTGAAACCAGGCTCTGTCCACCCGCTTGATCACCAGTACATGCGCCGGGCTGTTGATGAGGTTCAGGTCCCTTACCCTGATGTGTGAACCCGCTGTAAACTGAATCCAGGGCTTGGGCCTTGGAAGGGCCTTGAAATTGCTGTCATAAAAAGCATCCCCTTGTCCATTGATAGTTCCTCCTCCGGTAAGGGTCACGTGGGAGGCCTTATTCGAGTAAATCAAATGAGGATGTGCTGCCTGGTAATCTTCCAGATTTTTACTACCCAGAAGGGTCGCTCCAGGACTGATAACCAGGGTAATATGGGAATGTAGCTCAAGTGTACCACTCAGATAGGTACCTGTGCCCAAGAAAACCGTTCCACCTCCATTTTTTCGAGCTTTATTGATGGCCGCTTGAATGGACTTCGTGTCCAAAGTAGTACCATCTCCTGTTGCCCCAAAATCGCGCACATCAAGGCTGGGAGAGGCAACCAATGACTGATACAATACTAACAGCAGCGTAAACGGTTTCCACATAGCCTTTTTACCTACAGACGATCATCCGCTCTCCCCTCCCTTACAATGAGGCATTTTGTAAGGAATTTTGGCGAAAATAGCGTCATGATTGAAATGGTATTCAGCATTTGATGCTCAATTTTACCCAATATGAACAGAAAGCATTTTTTACAATCGTTAGGTCTCGGAACGGCAGCAATGGTAACCCCTTCTTTAGCTGCTTCATCCCTCCAAATCGAAAATGCTGCCCGTGGTGCGGTTCGCATCACGGATGTAAAGACCTACCTTTTCAAAAAGGCGTGCTTTGTAAAAATTGAGACGGATGCCGGCATTTCGGGTTGGGGCGAAAGTGATGGCGCCAACAAGAAATTCACGCCGCTCTATATTGAGCAGGCATTGAAGCAATATGTGGTGGGCAAAGATCCATTTGAGAGCGAAGGCATATGGCACGAAGCATACTTGAAAGGGCTGGAATCAGGAGTGGGCGGGATTCATCCGGGTTCACTGGCAGGAATTGACAATGCGCTCTGGGACTTGAAAGGCAAGCTGCTAAATATGCCGGTACACAAGCTACTAGGCAGCAACGGCAAAGATCGAATTCAGGTGTACGGAAGTTATGGAAGAGACCGCGGCAAAGCAGGATACCGAACGCCACTCGAGATGGCGAAAATTGCCGAAGGGTTTGTCGAGAAAGGATATAAAGCCGTCAAAGCGCGACTTCAAATTCGTCAGGAGAACGTCAATCCTTTCCCCGACGATACGGAGGCCTATGTAAAAGAAATTCGGCAAGCCATTGGCGATGAAACCCTCCTGTTCATTGACTTCAACAATGGCTACACCCCTGCGCAGGCAACGGTAATGGGCCGTTTGCTGGCCGAAAAATACAATGTGGCGGCACTGGAGGAGCCCGTATTTCAGCAGGATTATGCAGGTCTGAAGCAAGTGGTTGATGCTTTGGATATTCCCGTAATGGGCGGGGAGCACGAATACAACCTCTGGATGATGAAGGACTTGATTGTAACGGGGGGCGTAGACCTGATCAATGCGGATGTGATCAAATGTGGCGGCATCACCGAATGCAAAAAAGTGGCGGCATTGGCACACGCCTTTGGCAAACAGCTCATGCTTCACAATGCCAAGCCTACCTTGGCCACTGCTGCAAGCCTCCAATTACTAGCTTCTATTCCTAATGCGGCGAGGTTTCAGGAGTATGCCGGCAAGCGAATCGAAGATGGCTATGGCAAATTGTATCCGCTCTTCGACAATTATGTTGAATTCAAAGATGGTTACCTGTATCTGACTGATGAACCGGGTTTAGGGTTGATTGTCAATGAGAAGAAAATGGAGGAGGGTAAACGGTAACAGCGGAATCATTTATGGTAAAATCAAGGCATGTTTTGTGAAAGGTAGAATGAGAAAAGGACCTTGTACCGCCGTTATCTGAACGGCCTCTCCATCTCCGGTCAGAGACCGGAGGTACATCTAAATGGCAACAGCGGAATCATTTATGGTCAAACTAAAGCAAGTTTGGTTAAAGGTAGAATGAGCAAAGGACCTTGTACCGCCGTTATCTGAACGGCGTCCCCTTCTCCGGTCAGAGACCGGAGGTACATTGCATTCGAAGTGTGAGGGCTAAATCATATATGCTGGCTTGGCGAACTACAATAGCTCTCTGCCAAACACATTTGGGGAACTAGTACAAGAAAGCGAGCACTGAATCCAGCTTCCTCCATCCCTCATTTCCTTTTCCAACTGCTTCAAGAACCTGCCTATTTCTCGTAATTGTCATTTGGTGGTGAATAATTTTGTATATTTCGAAAAGAAACAACCACCTGCAGATGCGTGATTCCAGGAAACTAGCCACGATTGTGTTCGCCGACATCGCTGGGTACTCAGCTATGATGCAGGCAGATGAAGAAAGGGCCATGGTCACCATTGACCAGTTTGAGGCCATCCTGGAAAAGGAGGTTCCTTCAAACCAAGGAGAAATTGTCCAGTATTTTGGAGATGGTGCGCTGCTTGCGTTTGAAAGTGCAACAGATGCGTTACAAGCTTCCATAGCATTGCAGGAAGCCTTCCTGGATGCAGCTGTACCGGTCCGAATTGGGATGCACCTGGGAGATGTGCTGTACAAAAACAACAATGTATTTGGAGATGGGGTGAACATTGCTTCTCGGGTAGAATCACTGGGCATTCCAGGTTCTGTTCTCCTGTCCAAAACTGTTCGTGATCAGGTAAAAAATAAGGTAAATTTTTCTCTGTCCTCTCTTGGCACCTTCCATTTTAAGAATATCACCGAAAAAATGGAGGTGTTTGCAGTGGATAATCCCAGGTTTGCGATCCCGAGACCTGACCAAATGCGTGGCAAGCTGGAAGTACCTAAAAAGCCCCAAGTTTCTCCTGCCGAAAAGCGGGAATGGGAGCGCTACCAAATGCTCGAAATCATGGATGCCATTGAAGAGGGCAGATGTGTGTTGATCATGGGGCATTACGCGTTTTCGAGGCCCGATCCAGCCTCTGGTGCACAGGAGACAGAAGTTTTTCTCCCAGAGATCCTTCAGGCAGAGCAACAGAAACTTCCCGGCGCCTACGCCGAAGAAGAAAGACCAGATTTTTTTACTGCTGCCCAGTCCCTGATTGCCAAACCCGGGGGCAAGCGGAAATTCATGAAACTGGCTGATATTAAGCTCAATGAACTGGGAAAGAAACAGCAGGAGCGGTTCAAGCTCATCAGTGAGATTCCCTTTGACCTGATCCTGTCCACGTATCCTTTTGATTTACTACACGAAGCATTTAGCTCTAACCGCATTACCCACCAATACGACTACTACAGCTACCTCCACGAATCTGCAGACCCGGAGCCTTTCGATGCTGCTGAGCCATTGATCTACAACCTCTTTGGAAGTACGCGCCACAAGGAGTCCATGGTGATCTCATTGGAGCGATTGTACCAATTTATCTTTGCAGTCCTTGGTGCCCGACAATTGCCCAAGCTCATCCAGGACAAGGTACAGCAGGCGACGCATCTGGTATTCATGGGAACTTCATTCGACGATTGGTACATGAAGCTGTTACTCCGTGTGCTAAAAGTCCACGAGAAAGATATTTCCTACGCCCATACCCCAGGATCTGTTGGGCTCCGCGCGTACAACCAGTCCTTCTTCGAATCCAATTTCCACGTGACCTTCCTCAATAAAAAGATCGACTCTTTTGTTAAAGAGTTGTATGCAAGTTGTATGGAAGAAGGAATTCTCCGGAAAAAAGCCCCAAAGCCTGTCACGGAATACCACACCTTGCGCACGTTGGTTTCCAAATATCGATTGGAGGAGGCCCTGGACAGGATGGACAGCTTGCTGTTGAAGGAGAACCAGCCCGGACGTTTCCTGAGAGAGCTGGGGGATTATTATCGGGCGTTTCACAAAATAAAAGAGTGGGAAACCTATGAGCGCTATTCCCCGGAAGAGCTGGAGGAAAAATGGCAAACCCTTCGCAACAACCTGTTTGCCTTAATCGACAAAGTTGAAACACAAGTTCCCGCCTAACCCTGCACGATATGAGCGCATTACGTTCCCGGTATCCTGGATTAAGGCCTTTTGATATAGGTGAGCAAGATAATTTCTTCGGCAGACAGGAAGAAATTGAAGCCATCTGCAGGTTGTTGGACCTTGACAAACTCATCGTGTTACATGGTCCTTCGGGCATGGGAAAGTCTTCTTTGATCAATGCTGGGATTCTCCCTGCGTTGAGCCAAATGCGCAGGTGGGAAGTGCCTTACCATATCGTCCCCATTCGCTTTACCAACTATGATCCGGAGTTTGCCAAGGCGCGGTTCAAGGGAAAAGGAGAGGGGAATCCTGACGCAGACCTCGTAAAAGATCCTATCGATCGATTTATTTCGGCTTGTGTAGGCACGAATCCAGAATGGCCAGAGGTAATTCCTATGCCTAAGGAAAGCTTTTGGATACGGACCAAGCAAATGCTCGTTGAAGAAGGTATCAGACCGCTTCGGGTGATATTTGTGTTAGATCAATTTGAGGAATTGTTCACTTATCCCGAGCCTAGGGTGGATGAATTTGCTGAGCAATTAGAAGAATTGTTCCATCAGGTAATGCCAGAGTCGGTCCGGAGGGGATTGGAACGAAAACGGATTTTTGATGCAGACGCTCCATCGGTCCAAGAGCCAGAAGAAGATGAAAAGCTTTCCAAGTTTTTGGAAACCATTGAGGAACCCCTTGATGTGAAAATTTTGATTTCCATGAGATCAGATAAATTGCATTACCTGGAGCGCCTCAAACCGTTTCTTCCGGAGATGATGTTGAATAGCTTTGAATTACGGAGTTTTAATCCTGAACAGGCACGGCGAGCCATCGTGGAGCCAGCGTTACTGGAAGGCAGCGGCTACATTTCCCCTCAGTTTCAGATCGAAGAGAGCGCATTAAATGAAATTATGGGCTTTTTGGAAGATAAGCTTACCCGGCGGGTAGATCCTTCTCAGCTTCAGATCGTCTGTCAACATATGGAGCAAAGAATGATCAAGAAGGATGTACAACGGAATTAGCCTCACGAAGAATTAATTGTTCATGGATACCCCAGCAGAAACGAACATATCCCCCCAGGCATCCCCGGCTCCGAAAGCAGTAGAAATGCTTACCCTAGAGCACAAAGATGTCGGCAACCTCGATCAGGTATTGAGGGAGTACTACCTTTCTCAGATTAAAAAGATTCCTGCTCGCAAAGATCGCAAGCTTGCGCGTAAGCTAATGGAAAACCACCTAGTACTTCCCAAGTCGCGCAGACGGACTTCCAAAGATGCAGCATACATCAAGGAAGTACTCGGTATGGAAGGGCTGGTATTAGACCAGATTGAACAGTTTCGATTGATCCGCCGCCTGGATAAGACGGGGAATAACCCCATTTATGAGGTTAGCCACGACACATTGGTGGAACCAATCCTGGCGGAGCGTAGCAAACGCGAAGCGATCACCCTTTTCCTGAAAAAGTACAGCAAATATTTTCTGCTATTACTGTTGCTGCTGTTTGGATTCGGGATGTTATTTGAAAATCTCTTTGATGTATTCGATGACTCGATTGCCTTGAGGAAAGGATCTAGAAGTGCCAATGAGAAAATATATCGTTCATCAGGGAGCAGTTTGCCACCCCCTACAGTTTCCCTGAAGGCTCAGAATGGCATCTATGCAGGTGGAGGCACGCAATATGAAACGCTCACGGTTCCTTTTGGGCAGATTGAAGCCTTTCAAGGGGCAGATTCTATCACCTTGCTGGTATCGGTAGAAGTAAATTCGCACCCTGCGCTGGACCGGCAACCTGGCCCTGACACCATTTCGTTGGACCTTGGCCCAGTTCCTTTGGGCCTTCCTGCCGAAACTTTGGAAGCTCTGGCACAGGCGGAGAAAGACACAGCTATTCCCATTCGAGTCATGATTCCAATTGACAATACTGCTGACTCTGTAAATACTTCCGGGCTGATGGCTGCTGTCGAAGGCACCGCTCTGTTGCGAATTTCCCCGGGAGAAGCCACGACCAGCATCAACCAAAGAAAAGGGCTGGACAATAATTCAATAGTTCCTATTACGGCAGCTCAACGCACCCGTGGAGATAATGCCATCCACGCCGATCTGGGCCAGCAATTTGTGCAGGTAGAAAAGAGCGCCCATCTCGTTGAATTGGACACGATAATCCCTCTCTCTTCTCTAATCAAAGACGATAAAATCGCTCAGGATGTCCTGAAGGGCAGAAATCTGCGGTTGACCTATCAGGTAGACGTAAAGCCGCCGGAGGAAGCCCCCATTCCCAAAGTAGTGGAGTACATGCCTGTTGCCGGGATTGAGGTGCAGTACCAGGATGGCACCAAACGGTTTATCCCCAGTGCCACAGGCCCTTCTGCCGACCAGCCCGTGACCCACACGGTCCAACCTGGGGAAACCCTTTACAAAATCAGTAAGCTCTACGGGGTTACGGATGCTGCCCTTCGCAAGCTTAACAACCTGCAAGACAATACCCTGCAAGTGGGACAAGTGCTGAAGATTAAGTGAGTTTTATTGTAGGTGAGAAGCTATGGCAGTGGCGTGGTCAAACAACTTTCGGTCGATTTGAAAAACAAGTTTCCCGATATGGGCGTATCACCCCATAATTTATGGGACATGAAACGCTCTTATGAACGCTACCACCAAGCCGATGTAAACCTGCAACAGGCTGTCGCAGTTTTGCCCTAGGGACATAATTTGCTATTGCTCCAAGAAGCATTGTAAATACTTGATTTTGAACGAGATTAACACAACGGAACAGGAAGATGAGCAAGGAAATCAACTTAGCAGAAAACACCTTTTTCACTGAAGTCAGTCAATTACTGAAGCAGGGCAGAAGCAAGACCTATCAGGCAGTCAATAGCATTATGGTGGAAACCTACTGGCAAGTAGGAAGGCGAATCGTAGAGCAGGAACAACAAGGCAAACATCGGGCGGAATATGGAAAGCAATTGATCCCTAAACTGTCCAGGTACTTATCGGATCACCTTGGGAAAGGGTTTTCAGAAGCGAACCTATGGAACATGAAACAGTTCTATCAGACTTTTCCAGAATTTGATCAATTCTCTACGCACTGCGTAGGGAATCTCAGTTGGACCAATACGCGGCGAATCATGCGCCTGGACAACCCAGAAGAACGTACCTTTTACCTCCGTGAAGCCTCTGCACAACAGTGGAGTTCCCGACAACTGGACCGAAATATCAAGAGCGGATATTTCCACCGACTGCTTACCCATCAACAGGATGACAGGGCTACCAAGACAACTCCGGTTTCCCCGAAACATTTCATCAAAGATCCCTACATCCTGGAGTTTTTGGAAATACCGGAATCCCTTATCGGAAAGGAATCCAACCTGGAGGCAGCCCTTATCAATAACCTTCAAAAGTTCCTCCTCGAACTAGGCAAGGGCTTCTCCTTTGTGGCCCGGCAGATGCGCATCAGCACGGAAACTTCGCACTTTTACATTGACCTCGTATTTTACAATTACCTGCTCAAGTGCTTTGTGGTGATCGACCTGAAAACCCGAAAACTCAACCACGCCGACATCGGACAACTGGATATGTACGTGCGGATGTTTGATGCCCTCAAACGCAGCGAAGACGATAACCCCACCGTGGGCATCCTCTTGTGCACGGAAAAGGACGAGACGATTGTCAAATATTCCGTCCTGCAGGAAAACCAGCAGCTCTTTGCCTCCAAATACCAAACCACCTTGCCCACGGAGGAAGAAATGGCAGAGATGATCGCCCTACAACAGCAACGCTTCATTGAAAAAACAGAAAAGAATGCCTAATAAAACAGAACAGAAGAAGCTCGTGCCGGAGTTAAGGTTCGTGGAGCCGTTACTTGGAGGAGTTAGGGGCTAAAGCCAATTTAGCGATGAGGAAATACCGTAAATGCTCGGTCTAAAGCGCATCTCTAGGTTGCTCAAACGCTGTCAGCCTCGCACCACCCAAAATTCCCCATAGTATCTCAATTTCTCATGCCCACCCCAGGATTTGCTCACTCGCACGGTTACTTCAAAGGGTACCAACTTCTTTTCCTCATCAGGCTGTAGTAAGCCCTCAGTTGGAATAGTGAGTTGTGGCCGCCCATTCCGTCCTTTTTTAATGATTCCCAACGAGGCTTCGAATAATGTAGTCGGCTCTCGTCGTTCTACCCATTCTTCACTATCATCAACCACAAAAAGTTCCGCTTCGAATGAATCTCCTTCAACCAAGCTAGCCTTGTGTATGTGCGACAGCACAAGGGAGCGGTTGCCTCCCCAGCAACTTCCAGTATTTCCAAAGCGAGTACTTAACAGGAGAAGGGTTTCATACTCCCATTCCAGCAGTTGTAGCTTTTGTCGTTCATTTACTGCGGGAAGGGAGGCAGAGAAGTCGGGAATAGGCCTTACCTGGTCAGAAGAACTGTTTTGGGAATAAACTTGCTCCAAAAAGGTGCTCCACTTATCAACCTCGTTTGTGGATAGCGTATCACTGATAAATAGATTCTGAGCGCCTCCGTGTATCATTTTCGCCGTATCCACTAGCCCGAGGTTATCTTTTTTTGCCATATTTTTCACTTCCTCCTCTACTTCAAGAAGAATCTTGCGATATAAATCATTGGTTTGAGCCTGTAAAAACTCCGTTTGCCGAGCCACATCTACCAGGAGTTTCTGATTTTGCCTTTCCATTTCAGCTCGGATATTGCGCTCTTTCATCCATAGAAATCCCAAAAGTGCGGCTGAGCAGCTGAGGAGGATGACAAAAAGGGAAGGAAGGCGTTTCATGGTTTTAGTGTTTCAATTGGGAAAAGAGTATATCTATGTAATTCAAGCTCCTATGCAAAGCAGCAAGCGAAGAGGGAAGGCATCAGTCCCCTACCACCCAAAATGTTCCGCTATACTTCAAAGTGTCATATCCTCGATAGGGGCTGATCGCCGATACGGTTACCTCAAAAGAAACCAACTTCTTGTATTCATCAGGCCTTAGCAATCCTTCCGTAGGAATGGTCAGCATTGGCCGTCCAGTTGGCCCCAGTTTGATGGTGCCCATTGAGGTCTCAAAAAATGAAGTTGGTTCGCGACTTTGCAGCCAATATTTTTCATCTTCCATGATTAGCAGTTCAGCTTCGAAAAGCTGTCCTTCAGTCAGGGTTGATCTGTGTACTTGAGATGGAATGAGAGTTCTTTTTCTTATCCAAAAAGCGGCAACTCCTATCCGGGTATTGATGAGTTCAAGCATCTCAAACTCCCGTTCCAGTACTTGTAGTTTTTGTTGTTCTTCGGTGGTGGACAGGGATACTGAAAAATCAGAGACAGGTCCCTCATAGTTTGGAGAGATGATTTGGGTGTAGACGGCTTGCAGAAATGCGCTCCAGTGATCGACCTCTTCTTCCTTCAGGTAATCACTTGTGAGAAGAGCTTTTGCCCCTTTGTGGATGAGCTCTGTTGTGTCTTTCATCCCAAGATTTAAAGTCTTTCCGTGGTTTGCTACCTCTTCTTCTATGCCTAATAGAATGTCACGGTATAATCTATTTGTCCGCTCCTGCAAAAACTCAGTCTGACGAACCACATCCACGAGCAGTTCCTGATTTTGCCTTTCCATGTCAGCTCGGATATTGCGCTCTTTCATCCATAGAAATCCCAAAAGTGCGGCTGAGCAGCTGAGGAGGATGACAAAAAGGGAAGGAAGGCGTTTCATGATCTTTGTACTAAAAATGCGCTATCGGACTTCGAAGTGGCAAATCCGCCTGTGGCTGTATGTATAATGGCAATACCTTGAAAAGATACCAGCGTTTTTCGTCCCATGAAATTAGAGCAATCCTTTTGTGAGGAGAAAAGGTGCTTTTGGGCTTTTCCAGTTTCCTCTCAAAATTAAAAAAGAGACCGTCTCACTTATGAGACGGTCTCTTACCTTATCAAACGATACGTAACGCTATTTTTAGTGCTGCACGAGGAAGGCATTCTTACCGCCTTCGTCTTTGGCAATCTTGCGGAAATTGTTTTTGTAGGTTTCCGCCTGATCTTTTTCGCGAAGCGAGCCGTAAATCACCGCATAAATACGCGTGCCATTTACTTCCTTCACACGAATGTAGGTTTTGTAAAGCTTATACTGCTTACGGAATTCAGCAGCTTTTTCTACCGCCTGACACAGGTTGCGGAAGGCGTAAATCTGAAGTCCCCAGCCTTGAGAGTTGAGCGGATTGAAGCGCTCGGTGTAGCTGGTGTTTGGCCTGAGGGTCCCCTGCTTACGTGCACAATCACGTGTGTCTGTTGGGTCGGGCGCATAGGTAGAATTGTCGCGCGTAGAACCCGTCCCATAGGGATTGGTACTGGCCATGCTGCCTTTGAGGGCGTCATGCTCAGCAGACAATGCGGTATATCGGGTGCTTACATCGTCGAAATCGCGCTGGAGCTGGGTTACCTGCGAACGCAATTGGGTATTCTGCTCAATGAAACGGCGGTTTTCTTCTACCAAAGCAGAGGTTTGACGCTCCAATTGAGAGTTTTCTGCATCTAGTCGGCGATTTTCTTCGGTTAGTTGCTGAACTTCCTCCTTGAGCTTTTTCTTACTTTGGGCTTGTAGGCTACCAAACGTACAGAAGCAAAATGCGGTAAGCACGATGCATGTTTGGACTAATTTCATGTTGTTGTTGATTAACAGTTCAATTTAATACGAGTATTGGTAAATCAATTTACGCTAAACTATCGTTTTCTCCCAAATTTGAAAGCAAAATTTATCATTCTTGCTAATTTTTTGGAAGTGCATCCTTTTTCGAAAGGAATTTATTGGATAAATTTTATTTTTCAGGCACCTAGAGGCTGTTTTCTGCATTTGTACTTTGCCAAATTAAATAGCCTTTTCCTTTGCCGATGACTTCAAATCCATATAGCCTGTCTCCCACCTGAAGCAGGTCCCATTCGACTTCACGGTATTCTCCGGTAAACTGAAAGTGCCTGTTCAGAATGAGGTATTCATTTTCGTGCAGGCGGGCAAATTCAAATAATCCGCGAAGGGTGGTGGTATCTTCCGGATGAAATTTTTCAGTAAAATGGCGATAGCCTATCGGGCCGTGAATCGTATGATGCTCAATTTGATTGAACACAAAGGTTTCATGGGCCAGCACTGTGGTTCGCTCATCAGGCAAGAAACTCGCCATCTCTTCTGTTCTGGATTCCAGATTCACCCCACGTCTCAGCAAATGCTCCAGGTAGTAGCCTTGTATCCCTAGATACAGGGGTGCCAATCCCAGGAAAACCCACTTTTGCCAGGGCTTCCCGAGTTGTTGTATCACCAACACCGTCACCAATGCCATGTAGGGATAATACAGCAAGCTATACTTGGTGGTGGTGCCGTGCGCAATAGCTGCTAACCCAAAAATCAGAAAACCCAGGTATATCAACAGCGGTCTATGCTCGGCCTTGAGGTAGGACCACCCCATTGCCAGTGCAGTAAAGAACAGCACGCTGAAGCTGATTTCTTTGGGGCTGTGGAAGAACCGCATGTGTTCTTCAAAGAATTTCATGATGGGAGAGGCCTGCTTGTCTACCAGGTTGGGGTCGTTGAAGAACTGGTAGTAAAAGCCTTCCAGGTTTTCTGGGGTCAGCAGGTCGTAAAAGTACATCAGGGTGGTCACTGCTCCTGCCAGGGTAAATCGAATCAGCGCAGGCCATTTTTTGTAAATCGCCAGCAGCATAAAACCTGCAAAGCAAAAAATCAAGCCATTCAGATGGGTAAAAGCGCACAGGCCCGCCAATAAGCCCGCAGGAATGACCAGCCATGTTTTGTGCTCATGTAGAAAACGACTGAGCAGGTTGAAGCTCCCAAACCCAAGGGCTAGGACCACAATTTCCGGGCGATACATATAAGAGTATTCCACCCACATATAATTGCTCAACAGCAAGACCAGCATCAACAGGAAGGTGTGCTGCCCTAGGTTCTTTTCTCGCTGGCAATACCGCCACAGTACCCAGACGAAGCCCAAATGAAACAGCAATCCAAGCACTTTGAGCTGTAGAACCCCAAGTCCAAACAGGGCAATTATCCCTGCTCCCATCAGGACAAAAAATTTGTGGTAATGGTACTGGCGATCCTCCCATCCAAACCCATACCCATCATATACCTGGGACTTCACATATCCCACTTGTTCCAACCAGTAGGCATGCTCGGCAATAATGGCTTCATCCCCATTTACCGCCCGGTGGTGCATGCTCACGAGGTAGTATCCGACCAGGATCACCAACATTCCTGCCAGAATTTTGGTTGCATGTCCGGATATCCATTGGAAAATCATGGGTTCGAAATTACAGCATTTTCCCGGATATTTGCCCGACCAGCAACGCGTTTGCTCAATAACAGGTAAACTTGCCTCATGCATATCCACCACATCACCCTGGCACACCTTGCGGCTCACCTGAATGCAACCCATTTGGGTGAACGGTTAGAACGATGCTTTTCTCAAAATAAGCAGGAGCTGGTGGTGGAATTTGAACAACTCATTTTAAGGATTGGGTGCAATACGCCACTCAGCTATGTGGTGTCCGTAGGGGCATTTGGCATGGCCCGCAAAAATGTAGTTACCCTGTTTACCCAGCTTCAAGGATTGGCCTTGAAAGATGTACGAGTGGTACCGTTTGATCGGATCCTCATCTTCACCCTTGAATCTGAATGGGAAATGGTGCTAAAAATGTACGGCAACCGATCGAATATTTTATTGCTGCACGCAGGAGAAGTTAAAGAACTGTTTCGCTCAGACATAGCTACTGACTGGGAATTTGAAGAGACAAATGGCCCCAGTCAACCTGAAGTAGCACTTGAACCGCCAGAAGCCTATGACCTGAAATCTATTCAGGCGCACCTGAGGAAGATTTCCCCAATCTATGACCGACACTTCGCGCAAGGCGTACTTCGGCAGATGAAGCAGGGAGCAAACTGGACAGATGCGTGGAAAAAAGTTCGTGAAGAAGCCATTTTTGAGACCTTCTTTATTTGTCGGGAAGCAACGCGCATTCGGTTTTTGGCGCTTCCTCCCATTCAATCAGACGACTGTATCGCAATAACGGGAGTTGTCCCCGCCCTAAAAGCATTTTTGTCGGCTCAGTTTCAGTACGATGGCTATCGAAAGCGATACGCCAAGGTGAAAAAGGAGCTGGAAAAACCCGTTCAAAAATTCCAGAAGGTCTTTGCTTCTTACCGACAAAATATTGATCAGCTAAAAACCGAGCGCAACCCGGAGGAAATAGGCCATATCCTCATGGCCAATTTGCACGCCATCCCACCTGACACCGCCAAAATTGAATTGGAAGATTTTTACACCGGTGGCAAACTGCTGGTTAAGCTCAAACCGCGCCTATCTCCCCAGGAAAATGCCAAGCGCTATTATGACAAACACAAGCAACGAAAAAGCAAAATTACCTACCTGGAGAGCCAACTGGAAGACATTGAGGCAAAACTAAATGAAGCTACTGGCAAACTGGTCAAATTTGAGGAGCTGCCCGTTCCAACAGACCTTCCTTTTGACGACGGCGGCTTTGATGCCCGACAGTTACGCGCCTACAAAAAGGAAATGGACGCTCTGTACAAGGAGCAGGAGGCTGAGCAGGAAAAACGGTTCCCCTTCCGCACATTCAGCCGAGAAAACTGGCAAATATTTGTAGGCCTCAATGCCAAGAACAACGACCTCCTCAGTTTCAAATTTGCCAACAAAGAAGACCTTTGGTTGCACGCCAAGGATGTTTCGGGTTCACATGTGGTCATCAAACAACGTCCAGGCCATCCTGTCCCGGAAACGGTCCTGGAATATGCGGCAGGTCTGGCAGCTTATTACTCCAAGCGAAAAAATGATGGACTCGTCCCGGTGATTTACACGCCTCGCAAGTACATCCGAAAGCGAAAGGGCGATCCGCCTGGGCTAGTGGCGGTGGACCGGGAGCAGGTCATCATGGCGGAGCCAACGAAGGGCTAACCAAAAACCTCAATAAGGGGAGTAGTACCACTGCCAAGCTTTTACAAAGGAGTTTCCTCGCCTGGCCCGAACAAAATAGATTCCCTCGGATAGGTGTGGCAGATGTATCACACATGCTTGCGAGGGAGGCATCGTTTCCCCATGCACTTGTTGGCCACCGAGGGTAATAACCTCAATATGCATAGGCTCGGAGGAAAATGAACGATCAACAATGGTCAATTCCGCAGAAGCTGATCGGTCCTGAACGATGAATAATTGATTTTCATGGGGCCTTTCAACCGCAAGCGGTCGATCACGGTCAAATACATACACCGTCCCACCATCATTGATGGTAGTCCCATTCACAGAATCTGCCTGCCAAGCTCCGACTGCAATGTTTCGACCACTAATAGCTACTGCCTCTCCAAAATTATCGTTGAAATTGCGTTCCGTGCCTGCCAGTTTTGCCACTTCTTGCCATTGGTCATTCCCATCTAGCTCAAATACATATGCAGCACCGGCTACATTGATCGGGGCATTCCCATTTGCGTCTTTTCGCTCTTTGCCTGCCCCTATGACGCAGGCCCTTCCTTCAATGCTTATCGAACGGCCAAAGAAACTGTTCTGGTCAAAATCGGAAGCATAAACTTTCTGCTTTTCAGTCCATTGGTTGTTTTCCCATTTGAAAAAATAAGCTGATCCCGTATTTCCTCCCTGGGTACCTCCTGGCTGGTCAGCTTCATTGCTTTTTCCAACTACCACCCATTCTCCAGAAATGGCCACATCCCATCCGAAGGCCTCAAAGTTATCTTGATCTGCTGGAGTAAGCTCTTGTAAATCAGATGGACCAACAGTTGAAAAATCACACGTACTTCCCATGCTCCCACAATTATAGGCATAGGCAGTTCCCACATCAAACTGAAGGGGAAGCTCATCCTTTCCAAAAGCACCTATCACCACCCCTGTTTCATCCATGTCTAAGTATTGACCAAAAAAGTTTTCGGTTTCACGGTTGGGAGCCGTCCATTTCGAACTCAGCACCCAATTGCCGTTGGGCTGTAAGTTGAATAAGTAGGCTGCACCTGCAGCCGTTATTGGCTGTTGCCCATTCTGATCCGTGTTATTCCGGGGCGCACCTATTAGTGCATACTCATCTGTGAGCGCCACAGAGATGCCAAATCGATCCCCATTCTCACCATCTGAAGGCAGAAGTCGATTCATCAATTTCAAGGTGTCTGAGGCAGTGAACTCATATACATAGGCTGCTCCTGTTTTGAGGGAACCATTCCCTTCATTGTATGCTCCCACAAGAGCGTAGTTTTCCGTTAAGGCTACACTTGCACCAAAATACCCCAATGAGAGGGGGTTGGGGGAACTCAACTGCTGAATTTCCTTCCAAGTGCCATTTGGTTGCCGTTTGTACAGGTAAGCAGCACCGCTTGTTCGGGAGCCTCCTCCATTAGCGGTCCACGCACCTGCCAGCACAAAGGAATCTGAAATTGCAACTGAATACCCCAGGTTGCTAAACGGTCCCTGACCACTGCTTCTCATTTTTTGGGTCATGGTCCAGGTCTGGGCGTTGACAATGTATGCACCCATAATACCTATGATAATTGAGAAATAGATTTCTTTCATGACAGAATGATTGAAGGATTAATTTCTCCAAAGCTCTGTAAATGAGATAAATGATGCTTCACCCGATTGGGTGATTCTGCCTGCCTCCTGAAGGTTAGCCATTCAAATTCCCCTTGCCACCCTTGCTTACTTATCATTACCTTTACCACATGATCTATCGAATGCTGGCCACAGTATTTTTTTTATTGAGCTTCCTTGTACAAGTACATTCTCAAAATTCATGGCGAGCTGGAACATGGGTGGAAGCGGATGTCTTTTATGGTCAGTTGGTACGGCATTCCCCAAAAATGGAATTCGACATACCGTATTCGGCACGTGGAGTTGGGCTGAGCATCATGAAACAAAGCAGGGGGCAAGATTATTGGTCGGCAGCGCATGGGGCGCCCCGATTTGGGGTCCAGGTCTTTTGGCGGAATTTTGGAAATGACGAGCTCTTGGGACGAACCATTGGGTTTTACCCGCAAGGAGATTTTTTTCTGCACCGCAGCAAACGATGGGAGATGTACTGCCGGGCAGGCTTTGGCCTTACCTTTAATAATCGCCCCTATAACCGACTCGAGAATCCAGAAAACAATGCCATTGGCTCTATGGCCAACAATGCCACCGCGGTTGGACTAGGCGTTGGAATTCGCCTAACCCCTCAATGGCTGTTGCGTCTGGAAGGTAACGCCACCCACGTATCCAATGGCAGGTTCTCCCTGCCCAACCTGGGATTGAATACCTTTAGCCTAAAAATGGGGATTAGCTACCAGCTTGCCCCATTGGAGGAAATCACGCCTATCCCACAAGAAAAACTGAAGCGCGACAAGAAATGGCATGTTAACCTCCGATTTGGATTGGGTGCTAAAGAAAATAAAGAACCAGACGGTCCCCGGTATCCCGTATTTCTGGCTTCAGCATTTATGACCCGAATGATCAGCTATACCAACAGGTTACAGCTTGGGGTGGAGGTTTTCCATGACCAATCCGTGCGGGCATTTACCCGAAACCAGCAAATCAACTCGGATGAGCCTCAATTTACAGATACCCGCTTTGCCGTTATTGCTGGTCAGGAATTTGTCTTTGGCCATGCCGCTTTTATGACCCAATTGTTCTTCTATGCTGACAAACCCTTTGAAGGCAGTGACTTTTTCGGCACCCGCATAGGCCCCACTTTTTACCTCTACGGTCCTGCTGATGAGCAACGTTTTTGTCCTTTTATAGGTATCTATATGAAGGCCCACAAAGCAGTGGCTGATTATATAGAGGTTACGGCTGGCATCAGGTGGTGATTTAGAATTATCCTTTGGGTTTTTCACACGGAATATCTACCTTTGCAGCCCGTGCATTTTTAGGCAAAATCATGGACAAGTCCTTTGAAAAACAGTTTGAACTCAACGTTGCGCGGCTAAAGGATGGCAAGCAGCAAGAGGTATTCACATTAGACGAAGAAGTGCTCAAGCATTTTCAGCAAAGTGATTTGCTGGACTGCGATGTGAAAGCGGTGCTGGACATGACCAAAAACAGTTCCCAAGTAGATGCCATATTTCATCTGAGCGGGAAGGTTGTTTTGAGATGCGACCGCTGTCTGGAGCCTTATGATTTTAGCCTTGATACCCGTCATCGCATTATCTTTTCCTTTGATGAAAAGATGGGACGAGACGATAACACGGAAATTATTTATGTGAATCGGCATGAAGACAAGCTCTCCGTTTTACAGGAGTTGTACGACTTTATGATTTTGGCTATCCCTTTCCGAAAAGTTCCTGAACCTGAAGTTCACCTTTGCAAGCCAGAAGTATTGGAATTACTCGGACTAGATGCTCAAGGCAGGCCCAAGGTTGAGTTCATCGAAGAAAGCGAACGCGAAACAGATCCCCGTTGGGAAGCGCTTCGCAAGTTAAAAGACAAGTTGAATTAAGCTTAACAACATACGTTATGGCACATCCCAAACGAAAAATATCCAAAACTCGCCGAGACAAGCGGCGTACCCATCAGAAATTATCTCAGCGTCCATTTTACTTGGACCCTGAAACTGGTGAGCCTACCTTGTATCACCGTGTTTGCCTAGAAAGCGGAAACTACCGCGGTCGTCAGGTAGTAGAGGCGGAAGACGACTACTAAGGCTCTTACCGGATAAATCAATCAGGCCCCGACTGGCATGCCAGTTGGGGCTTTTGTGCTGATTCCATTATCATTTATCCAATTATTGTTGGTTTTCATACCAGTTTTGTTGCTAAACTAGACGTTTCCCAAACCTTTTGGCCATTTTCACGTTAAACAACTATGGCTAATTCTATTGATCTTACTCCGGAATCAGCGCAGATCTTTGAATCATTGAAAGAAGATAAAGCAACGCTGAAAAAGAACTTTGGTGTAATCAGGATAGGCGTGTTCGGTCGCATTCCAAAAACTGAAGTCATCGACAATGCCGACGTTAACATTCTTGTAGAGTTAAATAACCCTCGACTAGATTTGTGGACAAGGCTGAAAAACTACCTCGAAAGTCGATTAGAGCAACCCATCAACCTCATTGCAAAGGGTAGTCAGGCTGCTGAACGTCTCGCCCTCACCAACAAGAAAGTTCGAAAGTTAGTGGCCTTTGCGTAAGCTGCCACTTGCCTTCAAGAAACAGCCTGCCAAGTTATTTGGCAGGCTGTTTCTTTTTTGGGGTCACCGCAATTCATTAACCTAATAAGGGCAAAAGGTTTATCAACTGTCATATAGATATTCTGGCCTATCACCCTGTTAGCTTTCAACTATGAACCCCCATAAGATTCTGCTGTTGTGGTGCCTATCAATCGTCATTTCGGATGCAAATGCCCAAACGCCACCACTGAACCCCTTCCTGGTAGACTCCCCATTTCCTTTGGTACACCAAAACAACTACCGACAAGGGTTCAGCGAACTACCTGCACTGCTGAATCACGATTCTATCATCATCCGAACTACCAGAACACCTAATGACCGGGTATCCCCCTGGTTGCAGTTATCAGAAAGGTATCCTGATTCCTCCCGAACGATTTGGGGAAGTACCAGCACCCACATCTGGAAGGCAATTTCTACGCCGGAAACCTTGCAGGTGGTGAGTGATTATCGAATTGACTTCGACCCTTCCCTGGATGACCTCAGTTGGTCGTTTATGCATCTACCCAATCACGAGGTGCTCACCTACGATGACAATCGGCTGCTAAAATTTGGCGATCAAGACCCTAGCGATCCGTATTCCCCCATTGAATTGGTCTCCGAAGTATTCGTCCCTGCAAATATCGGGGGGCCGACCAAGCTCACGAGAATGTACAACGGCACCATCGCTTTCGCCTCCAATATCGGGGTAATTGGCTTGCTGAATGACAACCTGCAATTGCTTGATACCCTGCGCTTGCCCTTAAATCCCAATGAAACGGCTTTCCACAACGACTTTGGTTCTGACGAAGCGGGCGATATATTCACCATTACCACCGAACGGATGATGCGCCTGCAAATCAGCCCAAACAACAAGCTCTCCATAGATTGGGAAGTATTTATGGATTTTGGTGGCAATGGCCTGCAAGGGGTTGGCACTACTCCCACCTTGTTGGGAACTGAAAATGACCGATTGGTTTGTGTCATCAACAGCAAAAGACCGGCAGAAGTAATTGCCTTTTGGCGGGATACCATTCCAGCGGACTGGCAGGGAATTCCTGGGCAGGACCGACGGGTAGCCGCAATCGTCCCACTTCCCGGCTCGGGGCCTATCAGCCCATTGTTTACTGCTGTGGAAAATAGTCCTGTGGCATATGGCTATGAAATTGCTTGCGGACAATGGAATGGCCTATCAGAGCAGACTTGTAATACTGCAAAGGGCGTGTACAAATTGGCCTGGGATACAACTTCGAATACCATGCGAATCGTTTGGAGCAGGTCAGATATCAACCTCAACAATGTCCTCATGTACAGTATTCCCGATAACCTGATCTATGGTTCGGGGCGAGAAGCAGATTGCAACTACTATTATTATGGACTGGATTGGCAAACAGGTACGACGGTGAAAAGATTTACCCTGGGCAATGCAGAGATGTTTGATGACCCTGGAAATGCGAATATCATCCTTGAAGATGGCTCGATCATGTTCAACACCAAGGAACGCCTGATCCAATTGTACCCATCTGATGATAAGTCCGTGAGTCTACAGCCTGCAAGAGACAATCCTCCCATCGCCACTGTGTATCCCAACCCTGTTCAGGAGGTAATTTTTGTAGACTTTTCATCTTCTGGGGAAGCAACGCTTACCCTGTGGTCCTCTACAGGGAAAAAAGTAGCGGTATGGGGAAAGGAAACCGGACAGAAAAGGAGTGAAGCGGTTGTCGGCGGCCTAGCTGCTGGTGTTTACACCCTCACCGTGGAACAACAAGGCAAGTTTCATCATCAATTGATCCAGAAGACCAAGTAGTACCTCTTCGTACCGGCTTTATTGAGCAACCACCCCAATGACCATTCCGTTGGCATCAAACTGAAATTTTAGCTGAGTATCTGCAGAATATTCTTCATACGTCAACTGCTCCCCAACTTCGAAAGACAATTTATACACCTGATCCGTTTCGGCAATGTACAGGTAATGGTTCCGGATGTCGTGTAGATCTGTGTCCATGAATAGAAATGCCTGATTGGTCACCCACTTACCTGGCATGAGGTTTTGTGCGCCAAAATCTTCGGGGCGAAGTTCTTTTTGGACGCCTCCGTTGGGGCCTTGGATGAGTAGATAATGAGATTGGGCTTCAAAATTGCCGAGCGACTTTGGCACCAGCATGCCTTCTTCAGATTTTACTTCAAAAACACGTCTCTGCGAATTGGCACTGCTCTGGGTAGTGGTAACAGCCTCACCACGGCTAATTCGGCGACTCACTTCCGGGCTTACGGTCGGGTTTTGCTGTGCAATACAATCAAGAGGAAACAGGGATAGGACACCTAAAAATAGCGGCAGACCTATGAGATGTTGGAGCTTCATGTCGGAAAGATATCATTAATTTTTTTTCTATCTCAACTGAATCAGTATCTGGCTTTCAGGTATATACGAAATAGAAGGGGGGATGTTAAACCTAATTCGCCTTCGATAATACATGGTAAAGCTATGCAAATACATCGGGAGTTGTGTCGTTAAAACCATTTATGCAACATTGTTGCAAAAAGGAATGTAATCGTTATCTTGCACTATCATTTGCATAATTCCCAGTTCATGATTCAACTGCACCAAGTAAGCAAATCCTTCAAAGGAAATACCGCTGTCCAGGACTTAAGCATTGAGGTCAAAGAAGGTGAAATCATGGGGCTCCTTGGAGCCAATGGAGCAGGAAAATCCACCACGATTAACTTGCTATTGGGGTTCCTGAAGCCTGACCAGGGGAGGGTGAGCATTCAAGAAATGGATGTGAACCAAAATGGAGCAGCTGCGAGAAAGCTCATTGGCTACATCCCGGAAAATGTGAGTCTGTACCCTTACCTTTCAGGGCTCGAAAACCTCGATTATTTCTGTAAAATCGCCGGGTTGACCTATTCCTCCTCAGAACTAACAGACTTCTTATCTACTTGTGGGTTACAGGAAGATGCCCATCGAGCCAAGGTTTCAGGATATTCAAAAGGCATGCGGCAAAAAGTGGGAATCGCCATTGCGTATGCAAAAAAGGCCAAAGCTTACCTGCTAGATGAGCCCGCAAGCGGCCTAGATCCCCTAGCGAGCAATGAATTGTCGGTTTTGCTCAGAAATATTGCCTCAACAGGAGCTGCCGTATTGATGGCGTCCCATGACATTTTCCGTGTCCGGGAGGTATGCCATCGTATCTGTATACTGAAAAATGGCCAGCTGGTCAAGGAACTGAAAAGTGAAGAGGTAAGTGCCAATGAACTAGAAGACTTGTATTTAACCTTCATGAAAGATTAGCGGCAATGTGGCAGATCATCAAAAATGAATGGCAGTTCTTATATCGCACCCGCTTATTTGCATGGGTAAGCCTGGGCTTCCTGGGAGTTTTGGCAGTTTCATTTATTCTGAGCAAACAACAAAATGAGCGGTACCATCAGACGTACGAGGATGCCCGAAAGCACCTTCGTAAGCAATGGGAAAACCTCGACGGGATGAATCCTCATGGGGCTGCTCACTACGGCACCTACGTGTTTAAACCCGCCAACTTCCTCAGCAGCCTGGATGAAGGGGTAACCAGCACCACAGGGAATGTGCTTCGGGTAGAGGGCCATGTCCAGAATGAAATGGCGCATTCAGAAGCCTCCCAGATGCAAACGATATCCAAATTTGGCAAGCTCAAAAGCTCGCTGCTATTGAAATATGTAGTCCCGCTGTTGCTGATCTTTCTGGCATTTAATTCCATAAGCAATGAAAAGCGAAGTGGAAGGCTCAAGCTTCTGACAGTCCAGGGAGCAAATCCACTCATGCTATTGCTTGGTAAATGCTTTGCGATCTGGGCGTATGGATTTGCCTTGTTAGCCTCTGTGGTGCTGTTCCAGGCATTGTTTCACTCTCAAAGCATCCATTCAGATGCTATCCAACGAATGAGCCTGTTTCTGATGGCTTATGCCCTGTATTATTTCATTGTGACAGGGTTGACGATTTTTTTCTCTGCAAAATGGGAAAATGCCACCGTAGCTTTGACTTCCATGCTGGGTATCTGGATTCTTTGGACCATCTTTTTGCCCAATATATTCTTGAGTTCAGTCGAAAAATGGCATCCCTTGCCGAGCCGAAATGCTTTTAAGGAGGCCATGAAAGAAGACCGTTCCAAAGGTTTGGATGGCCACAACCCTTCAGACGAACGCGGAAAAGCCCTTGAAGTCCAAACCCTGGAACAATACGGCGTAGAAACCCTGGAAGAATTACCGGTTAATTTTGACGGACTTCGGATGCAAGCAGACGAAGAATACGGCAACCAGGTATGGGACAAGCATTTTGGAAACCTTAAAGGAATCATTGAAACGCAAAAAAGCAGCCTGCAATTAGGAGGGGTTCTCACTCCATTCATTTCCCTGCAAAATGTCAGCATGGGATTTGCCGGAAATGACAACCTCCACCACCAGGAGTTTCTCCTCCAGGTGGAGCAATACCGCCGGGTGTTTATCAAGGCCCTGAATGACGAACATGCCTTTGGCGGATCAAAAACCGGTGATTGGAGCTGGGAGGCAGACAATGATTTTTTTAGGTCTGTGTCCGATTTTGAATATGAATTGATGCCGTTGGGGTCTGTTATGACCCATTATTGGCTAGACCTGGGAATTTTACTGGGCTGGACCTTGCTCACAATCGGGCTACTCATGCGCGGTGCCAAAACCTTCCAAACGATATGACAGGCTCCAGGATATTCATATGCGAATGGAAACATTTTGTGCGAAACCGTTTCAAATTGGTTGCGGTGCTTCTATTTGTTCTGGCTGGTGTATATGGGCTCCACAATGGCGCCAGTCTTTACCATAAACAATATGGAGAGATAGAGGATATTAACCAGAAGGCCGAGGAAAGCCGGCAAGAAACCCTTGCCTACTACACCAGTGGAAAAAAAGGTCCCGAGGACCGCCCCTGGGTAGATGTTACTACCCCTTTTTGGGCAGTCTGGAGTACGCCCATCTACCAATTCAAGGACCCATCGCCTGTCATGGTGTACTGCATTGGCCAGGCCGAACAATATGGCTTTTACAAACGAGTGACTTTCTGGAGCACACCCTTTGATTCCGACATGGCCGAAGAAATCGCAAACCCGGAAAGGCTGCAATCGGGAACCCTGGATTTCTCTTTTGTGATTCTCTACCTACTTCCCCTGCTGTTGTTAATCCTGGTGCACAATGTCAAAGGAGCAGAAGCGGACAATGGATTTTTGCCGCTAGTTCATACGCAGGTCAATTCAATAAGCAGCTGGGTTATCGCCAGGCTGTCTTTTTATGTGTGTATTTCAGCAATTCTTATGGCAGGGCTGATGTTTTACGGAGCCGTGCTTACGCCTGTTTTTGGTGGCGGGGATTCGGCTTTTGGGAAAATCTTCCTGCTTTTTACGGCATACCTGCTGTTCTGGAGCATTTGCTTTGGGATAATCCTTAATACCTCTAATAGTATCACGGGAAGCACCCTGAAAATGGTTGGGGTTTGGCTCCTGCTGGCTTTTATTGTACCGGCTACCGTTCATCAATGGGTCAGCACCAACTACCCTCCTAACCTGATGGTAGATTGGATCGACTCCCAGCGAGATGAGCAATACGATCTCTTTGATGAACCTGAAGAAGTGCGTCATGCCAAGTTGATGGAGTTATTTCCAGCATTAGCGAATAGCGTGGTGGCACAGGACAGCGCCAAACTAAGCGAAGCCGTCAATTCCTCCTACTCAGTGCTGGCCAACGAACTAGCCAAGAATAGCATGGTTGCTGTTATAAAGGATAGCCAGAAAAAAAATGCTGCCATAAGCAGTAGCTATTGGTTCAATCCCATCACTTTTTTCCAGAACACCCTCAACCAACTTTCCCAAACTCACTATCAGGACTACCAGGCCCATCGGGAAGGAATTCAGGTATTGGTGGACAGGCAAAATCAAACATTGGTAATGGATACCTGGAATGAAGTGGTGGTTGACAAGGAAAAATACCTCGAATACCGCGAGCAGCTAACTAAAACTCAATAGAACCGTTTTCATAGGAATAATATATCCCTAAATGAACATTTCCATTCCATCTTCCAAGTCAGATACCGTAGGTGCATTGGCAAGTGGGCTGTGCCTACTGCATTGTGTAGCTACTCCATTCCTGTTCATGGCACATGCCTCTACTACCGCTGCACATCACCACCATCATGGGGATACGCCTGTGTGGTGGGGAATGATCGATATCCTTTTTATCGTTATTTCCCTGATCGCGGTTTATTTCTCTGCCAAGAATTCGTCTAAAACCTGGATGAAATATGCCCTGTATGCGGGATGGGCAGCTATGTCCTTTGTCCTCATAAATGAAAAACTAGAACTGCTTCACCTGGCAGAGGCATGGATTTACCCACCTGCCTTGGCACTGATCGGGCTGCACTTTTACAACCAGAAATATTGCTGCGAAGACGAGGAATGTGCTGTTCCAGAAAAGGAAAAGGCGTGAAAATCAACTGTTAGATATACCAAAACCCAACCACATTATAATGACAACCACAAAACTTCCTGTTACTGTCCTGAGCGGATTCCTCGGGGCAGGTAAAACCACCTTGCTCAATCACGTCCTTAACAATAAAGAGGGGCTAAAAGTAGCCGTCATCGTCAATGACATGAGTGAGGTGAATGTCGATGGCTACTTGGTGAACAACGAACAGACCCTTTCTCGTACCGAGGAAAAGCTCGTGGAAATGAGCAACGGGTGTATTTGCTGCACCTTGCGAGAGGACCTCATGGTAGAAGTGGAGCGATTGGCCAAGGAAAATCGCTTTGATTACCTCCTCATTGAAAGTACAGGAATCAGCGAGCCTGTTCCAGTGGCCCAAACGTTCTCCTTCGTTGATGAAGAAAGTGGAATTGACCTTTCCAGGTTCAGTTACATCGACTGCATGGTAACGGTAGTAGATGCCTTCAATTTTTTCAAAGATTTTGGCAGTACCGAAACCCTGATGGACAGAGACCTGACCGATATGGAAGGGGATTACCGAACCATTGTGAACCTGCTCACCGATCAAATTGAGTTTGCCAACGTCATTATCCTGAATAAAACAGACTTGGTGGACGAAAAATCTGTAGGCACCCTGAGATCAATTATTCACAAGTTCAACCCCACAGCCAAAATTCTGGAATCCAGCTTCTCAAAAGTCGATCCCAAAGAAATTCTGCACACTGGGCTTTACAACTTAGGCGAAGCAGAGGAAAGTGCAGAGTGGCAGGAAGAGCTCAAAAAAGGAGAGCATACGCCTGAGACAGAAGAATATGGCATCAGTTCCTTTGTGTACAGGAGCAAAAAACCTTTTGATCCCAAACGTTTTTGGCGGTACATCAGCAGAGGGTTTCCTGAGACCGTTGTTCGCAGCAAAGGGCTTTTTTGGTTGGCCTCTCGCCCAGATCAGGCACTGATTTGGAACCAGGCTGGTGGTTCGCTTCGTGCAGATAGTGCCGGGGTATGGTGGAGCAGCATGCCATTTGAGCGTCGTATTCAATATCCTTCTTTTCTTGAAAACCGGGCTGGCATTGAGGCTCAATGGAACGAGAGGTTTGGAGATCGCAGAAACGAATTGGTGATCATCGGGCAGGATATGGACGTTGACATGATTACAGCTGAACTAGATGATTGCCTGGCTACAGAGCAGGAACTTTCGTCTGGAGACTGGGAGCGTGGCTATGATGACGAGTGGCCAGTGGACAGGGCCTACGCCAGAACATAATTCTTCCCTTCATCGGAGAGAAGAGAAATTTGAACGAAGGGAGCCATCTCTGAATCTTCAGCTTTATGCAGATTGTTGAATTTGTAAAAGCGGTAAGATGAGGTGGTTCTCTTGTTTTGAGGGTGGTTCTGACAATTTCCCTATTTTTGCGGAGGTTTTGACCTGCACCATTTCAGCATAATAATTCTTCTCCTACCGAATGAGTAGTTCTCCTCTTCCCAAAAAGTTCACCTTTCAGGACCTGATCCTTCATGAAGATGAATCCGTCATCCTGATCAATAAACCTTCGGGAATCGCCAGCCTTGATGACAAAAGCAACCGCAACATCCATTTTATGGCGAAGGATTACTTCCCGGATGCCCAGCTGTGCCACCGCCTGGATAAAATGACTTCCGGGGTTCTGATCATCGCCAAGTCCCCTGAGGCGTACCGGCATATTTCTCTACAGTTTCAAAATCGGACCTTAAGGAAGGGGTACCGCTGCCTGGTGGAAGGCATTCACCGGTTTCAGAACCGTTCGATTGACCTGAAACTCTATGTGACCACCAACAAGCGCGTATCTGTCAGCAAAAGTCAGGGAAAACCCGCCCTGACCATTGTGAACACAGAAGAGGTTTTTAGGCACTATACGTTGCTTCATTGTGAACCTCGTACGGGTCGAATGCACCAAATCCGTGTTCACCTCGCGACCCTAAAATCTCCCATCGTAGGGGATGAGCTGTACGGAGGGAAGGATATTTTTCTGTCTGCCTTCAAAAGGAAGTATAAGTTCAGCGGAAGGAAGATGGAGGAACGGCCCCTGAACCATTCCTTTCTGTTACATGCCTACAACCTTAAATTTGTTCATCCAACCTCCGAGGAAGAAATGACCATTGAAGCACCCTATCCCAAAAATTTCCAGGTTGTGCTCAAGATGCTGCGGAAATATGATGCTTAGTGCTTTCTTTTTTCAAAAAATAGCCACTTCCCCAACTTCACCCTCCCGGACCCATCCCCGGTACATGCCCGTGGTATTGAAAGGCAAAGCGATTTCCCCTTTCGAGCCGATGGCAATTAATCCGCCCATGCCCCCCAGGGTCTTTTGCTTTTCGTGAATGACTCGTTGGCACGCTGCCTCCAGGCTCAACCCGGCATATTCTATGAGGCAGGCTACGTCATACGCCACAATGCCCCGGATAAAAAACTCTCCGTGGCCGGTACAGGATACCGCCACACAGCCATCCTTCGCGTAGGTCCCAGCCCCGATTACCGGGGTATCTCCCATCCTGCCCGACAGCTTACAGGTCATTCCTCCAGTAGAGGTAGCAGCAGCCAAGTGCCCTTTTTTGTCCAGGGCTACTGCCCCCACTGTTCCCTTCGGATTGTCATGGTCCAGGTGAATGGTATTTGAATTTCGGGCACGTTCCCACTGGTTCCTCCTTCTCGTCGTATGAAAATACGCCGGAGGCTTCATTTCTGCCCCCATTTTCAAAGCAAAATCTTCGGCGCCCATCCCAGTCAACATCACATGCGGAGAATGCTCCATGACCGCTCGGGCCAGGGAAACGGGGTTCTTTACCCTTGAAAGCAGCGAAACAGCGCCAGCTTCCTGGATCGGCCCCCACATAACGGAAGCTTCCATTTCAATGTTCCCATCCTGGTTGAATACTGAACCCTTTCCAGCATTGAACAGGGGATTGTCTTCCAATGCGATAACTGCCGCTTCAACTGCGTCTAAGGCGCTTTTTCCTGATTTCAGCAGGGCTTCTCCCGCTGCCAATGCTTCGCGCAGGGCGGTTTTGTACTTTTCTGCGCGTTCCCCTGTCATTCTTTCCGGTCTCAAAGTGCCTGCGCCTCCATGAATGGCCAGCGCGAAAGGGGAACCAGAATCCTTATTTTTCATGAACTAATTCTTTAGTTTTTCGTATCTTGATGCATATGAAGAAACACACGGAGCGAAAAATTCTCACGCCACTCGAACTGAAAGTAATGAATGTCCTCTGGACCCTCAAGAAAGCTTTCGTGAAAGATGTAATCGAGGCATGGCCTGAGGCAGAAAAGCCCAAATACAACACTGTATCCACCATTATCCGCATCCTTGAAAATGACAAGGATTACATTGGACACGAAGTTCATGGCAGGAGTTACCGATACTTCCCGCTGGTGAGCCGTGCACAATATCAAAAAATGCACATTAAAAACGTGTTGAAAAATGTGTTTGCGGGCTCTATGGATGGGCTTGTCTCTACCCTGATCAATGATGAAACCGTAAGTAACCAAGAACTGGATTCCTTACGTAAACTACTTGATGACCATCAGGAATCATGATTGACCTGCTCATAACTTCCGTTTTGCTCTCTTGGGCTGGCGCTATTTTGTATGTGTGCTGGGTCAGGCAGTATGGAAGTCTTTGGCAAAGAAAGGGGTTCATTTACCTCGTAATCGTTAGCAGCCTTCTGGCTCCAGTGCTGTCAGGCCCACCTCCGGTAGCTCCCGCTCCTTCGCCTGCTGCCACCCCATTTGGGTTATTTAAACCGGTAGATGAACATGCGCTCCAGCATTATTGCCGATGCGAGCAGCCCAATTATACCCACCGGATTACCTACCGGGCAAATGGGTGGTACAATGCACTGCTGGACCAAAAACCCTTACTGAAGGGGCTGTTGTTACTCGCCATGGCATTGGTAGTGGGCAGATTTTTGGTGCAGTACCTGTTTCTATGGCGACTCGTCAGGCGTGGCAGACACGAATCCCTTACATTGGGAGATACTACTTACACCCTGCTCCACTTCCCGGAAGCAGCGAACGTAGGTGCCTTTCAACTGGACAAGCCCTACATTATATGGCAAAAGGAAATGGAGCAATTGTCTCCCGAACAGCAGCAAGCCATCTGGGAACACGAGTTGTCCCACATTCGCCAAATGAATACGCTGGAAAAAATTTGCCTGAGCATGTTACAGGTGTTTTGGCTACTGAATCCAGCATTTTATCTTTTTCGCAAAGAGCTGGATTTGCTCAGCGAGTTGGTCGCTGACCAACACGCGGCCTCGATCATGGGAAGTAAAAAAGCATACGCCAACCTTCTGCTCCAATTTAAGAGCCACCAGCTATATCCAGGAGTGAGCCACCTAAAGGGGAGCAGCCTGAGCCGCAGGATACATCACCTGATCAAAGGAACCTCCAAGCCGAGAAAGCGGGCCTGGGGCCCTTTCCTGGTGCTGGTTGTGTTGCAGTTTCAGGCCACCGGCTGGCTGCAAGGGCAGGTCCAACTTCAATTGGAAGAATTAGAAACCTACGAGGTCATTTACCAGGAACATCCCCAGGAACACGAGCTGATGTACTGCCCGGATTGTCATTCGGCCTGTTATCCGGAGGAGTAGGAGCTGGTTGGGAATCCAACTAAACCGGTTTTCAGGGGAAGGGACTAGTAATGCTGCATATACGATTGCATGTTTCAAGTTGAAAATGCTATGGAAAACCACCTAGGATGGAAGATGAATACCCCCTGGTATCTTGTATCAATAGCCGTTGCCTCTTTATTAGTTCTTACCACCCATTCTTGCGTCTCCCTCAAAAGTCCAATTGAAATTACCATGGTTCAAAATCGAGTACGCAAACCTCCAATTGGATTTGGTGTACTGGATTTTTATGAAGCACTGGACCACTTTGGAAAAGATTCCTCTTACTTTATAAAGTACGCTTTAACAGATAAGTATCGTAAAGACAGCCTTATCAACCTAATTGAGGCTGATGGTAAATACATACCTCTACCGGATGACTGGTATGTAAATCTTTTTCAAGAAAATTGGCCACAAGGCTCCAGGGTATATTATGATGATGTCAGTGAAAATTACCTTGATTACCTATTTCCTTCTCATCTGATAAATGTTTCTTACAGATTAGTACTCAATGGGACAGATACAGTATTTATAGGGGATTGTGGCTGGAGCTCATCTCTTGATATTATGCTACATTGTAATAAGTACTACATACCAAAGAATTCATTCTTTCGTGATATGGATGGCCTCATTCGGAGATACCTACCAGCCACAGAAACTAAACCTAAAGATGAATTTCGAGCCGATTGATTTTTCAGGTAAACAAGTTATCCTAATCTATCCGAAAAGGGTGCTTTTCTTTGCTCTTCCGCTGCCTACCAGGTACTTTATTTAGCAGTAACAATCCCAATCTACTGAGCATGGAAGCTGCTATACGAGTAGGTAAAGAAAAATTCATTTTACCGAATACAGGACACAGGTAAATTCGATCCATAACCACTTAAAGGGTTTTCCAAAAGACTTGATTGGAGATGTTAAATATGACAATCGGAAATGCCGTAGGAACTAGCTGGAATATGCCCATATCGTCTCCTTCCTATTAACAACTAACAAAACCGGAATGGTAAACGGTATGAAAATGAACCTAATTTTATGCTTTCTTTTCGCAAACTCATTTCTGCTACTTGAAGCACAAATCACTTCTACTGAGCATGATCTAAATAAGGCATCGGATGATTTTTTCACACGGAAAGTGTACATGCTTGGGGAAACCCACATATTTCCACAAGAAAATAATGAACTCTTTCGAATCTTGATAGACCGGGTAATAAAAGCGGGCTCCAGAAATATTAATCTTTGCTATGAATATCCTCCAAGTTTTGTATACTTTTTAAAAAAGTATTTTCTATCAGAAAAGGACTCAGCAGCATTGGTTCAAGAAGGCTATATATTAGAAAGTCCTACCTTACAAACAATCGATTACATAGGTAAATATAGGGATTCAGTTACCTTCAACTTCATTTCGATAGATATTGAGTTTGGTAGTGATTTCAGAAGTGTCCGCGAAATGCAATTTGAGTTACTTGGTATGGATACTCCTGAGTTTTATAATTTTGAGGCTCCTGATTTTTTGTATCCTATAAGAAATGCTCGCTCTAGGTCAAAGATACAAAAGTGGGCACAATCATTTATGATGGATGATTCATTACAGGCGAAATGTCAGTCTCGCATAGATTCAACTTACTGGCTTTATTTCTACCAATCTATGCGATCTATTGCATCTTATGGATTTATGAAAGGAGGGAAAACAGATCGTAAACTAGCTATTCGTGATGCGCACATGGCCCAAACAATAGAAGATATCTGCGATGACTCGTCAGTTTGTGTGATGAGTTTAGGGCAAATGCATATTAAGCCTCAAGAAGGAAAACAGACTTGTAATATTGTGCAGAATTTAAAAAGGATACAACGAAATGATATTTGCCTTATCCCAATAGTTTATCCAAATGGAGAGTGGCTTGGTAGTTTATCTATTTACTATAAAAATGAATATAAAACATACCCTAAAGACGGCCCTTACAAAGAGCTGATTCAAGCGGGCATATTTGATATGATTGTGTTTCCTCCTGGACAGATTTCTGAGGAATTGGAAGGACCATAATCCTTCTCTGGAAGGAATTGCATTCGATTATGGGTTATGTAGGATCACCCACTCCACTTCTAAAAAATGATGACATTCCTCCAAGTAAACCTTTGCTTCTTCTTTTTCATGAGCATTTGGGGTTTATGGTCTCCCAAAACCATCCTTCAATATCCTAACATAGGTCAAATCCAAAAGAAGGGAAACCATTTCTCTATTCATTATGACCAACAAAACTCAGCCTTTGATTCAACTGACGCTATCGCATTTTTTTATTCTGAAAAAGAGAAGGCAGTATCTATCATTTACCTAAATGATACCCTCCTTGTGGGAGAACACTATAACACCTTTTTTACACCACCTCATTGTGAAGCGATCCAGCTTAACAATGAAGGGATATATATAATTATTGAGGAAAATAGACTGGCCCTTGCTGAAGAGAGAAGTATCACCCGAAGAGGGGAGCTGGTATACAGGTCAACCCTAAAGTGGCATTTGGTCATATTTGATGATAGCGAAGAGATATTAAGCATATATCAGCCTAAAAGCATCCCCACATTTTCAAAAGCCTTTGACATGCAAATTCTGCTTACGGAGGATACCCTGGAACGAATCAACATCTCAAACGCCCAACATTATCCAAGATTAAAAAGCATCGACTCCATTGGAAAGAAAAGCTATACCATCTCATTGCATGACTTTTTCTGTTCTGAGGAATTTGACTTGAGCTATAAAAACCTGTACATCCAATTTGTAACCAAAGGGGGATATATTTTGGCTTTTAACGTGAGAACGAAGAAAGATAATCTTTGTAACTAGCCATGTAGCCTATCTGTCAGGCAAGCCATTCTTTTAACAGAAGTGTTGAGGGAGGTGCAAACCAGACAAATGCTATCGAAGGTAAAGGAATGAGCGTCGTTTTTACTTGTAAGTAAAAGTAAAATGTATCTACTAATAGATTAGATACGTAAAATCTGTTAGTTACTTTCAATTTGTTTCCATCAGATGCCACTGCTTGTCAGCCAAAAAAATCAAGTTTTCCAACTCATTGAAGAAGCAGGTCTAAATCCTGCTGAATTTGTTCTCGAAGAAGTCAACAGCCGATTTGATGTGGTCCCAAAAGCCACACGGATGAACTTCCGGGAGGGAACCTACTATTTCCTGTTTGAGAAGGCCAATCGTCGGGATATGCACTATGTAGTTTACTGTCCCGGCCTCCACGAGTACGAATCTCAGGCACGGCCCGGAACCGATTGGTACCTGCTATTGGCCTATGTGAAAGAGTGGTTGGGCAACCTCCAACGGGAAGTTACCGAGACGGATCGCTGGCAAAAGATGGGGCTTACCGTTGCGCAAACCCGCCTTAATTTTGGGGGTACGCAAGAGCTGGCAGACATTCCCTTTACTGAACCCCAGCAAACCCAAATAAAGGAGCGTTTTCAACTGGCCACGGCCCGGCTGGAAGAAACCGATCTCACCGAGGAGCAAATCGAAGTGCTCAAGGTGCGGTTCGATCATTTGGGGAACATGAGCGGAAAGCTTGGCCGAACCGATTGGGAAAGCCTGATGGTAGGTACCCTGGTGAGTGCCTTTACCTCCCTGGGAGTTGGCCCGGAGACGGCACGTATGGTATGGGAAATCCTGCGCCAAGCATTCGGGCAATTACTGTTAGGGTAAGTTATTCTCGGTTATCAGCATGCTACCCCCTTAATCCTACTTCTATTCCCAGCCTTCAAACCCCTGCGGGCCTTTGGTTTTACTGCCAGATTTCTGGGTAGACTTCCTCCTTGCCGCTCCACAATACCCGGTAGGGGCAACACCAGCTGGTCGCTCGAACTTTCGCATTTGGGGCTTGGTCTCGGGGTCTTTGCAGACCCTTTTCATGTAAGCCGAAAACATCGGGCGGGCCATATAGGACCCTTGTCCATACTTGAAGTTCGGGAAACGCATCCTTCTTTCGGCACATCCCACCCAAATGCCTGTGACCAGCTCAGGGGTAATGCCTACAAACCAGCCATCAGAGTGGTTTTGAGTCGTTCCGGTTTTACCTCCCACCTGAATGGGCAATGCATGCCGCGCACCCTGGTTGTACCGGGTGCCCACGGCAAATCGCAGCATGTCCACCATTTGAATGGCCGTTTCATCTGAGATTGCACGCCGGGTACGTCCGGTAAATACTTCCAACACCCTTCCATTCCGGTCTTCAATCCGGGTGATAAAAAGGGGTTCCTGCCAGATGCCCAGGTTCACAAACGTTCCATAAGCCCCCGTAAGTTCCAGGAGGTTTAATTCTGTGGTGCCTAGGCAAGCTGCCGGGTGGGGCGGAATTTCAGTTTGGATGCCCATCAGTCGGGCGTACTCAGAGATGTTCTGGATGCCAATCCGCTTGGTAAGGCGGGCCGTGATGATGTTCAACGAACTCCTGAGGGCCTGCTGCAGGGTTACATAGCCTCCAGCATTGGAAGAAGGATTTTCAGGTGCCCAGACCACCTCATTTTTTTCATTGTAAAAGAATACCCGTTGGTTGAGTTCTTCATCACACGGGTGCATGCCATTGTCCAGGGCAGCGGTAAATACAAAAGGCTTGAAGGTGGAACCAGTTTGCCGCTTGCTGACCTGCACGTGGTCATACTTAAAATGATTGTAGTCAATTCCCCCAACCCATGCCTTGATGTGGCCACTCTGCGGGTGAATGGAAACCAACCCGGTTTCGAGCACACGGCTGGTATGCCGAATGGAATCCATGGGACTCATCACGGTATCCATAAGGCCTTCCCATGTGAAAATTTTCATGTTTACTGGCTGCTCAAACTCCTGGCGCACCTCTTCGGGGGTTTTCCCCCTGTTTAATCCCTGGAGGTAACGTGGGCTTGCTTTCATCATTCCCCGCAGCATGTCATGGTCTTTTCGCCAGGGCTCTTTCCCCCGAATTTGGCGACTAAACGTCTTTTGCAGCTCTTCCATGTGGGTTTTCATAGCTGCTTCTGCATGCTGTTGGATGCGACTGTCCAATGTGGTATACACCCTTAATCCATCTCTGTAAGGATCGAATCCATTGGCTTTGCCCCATTTTTCCAGCCATAGACGCACCTGCTCCTGAAAGTATGGGGCCAATCCATTTGCTGTGATTTTTTCGTTTGGATCGGGCAGTAATCGTCTTTTTTGTAAGCTTTCAAGGTCATTCGGAGAAACCTTTCCTTTTTCGGTCATGAGCCGTAACACCAGATTTCTCCGCGAGCGAGCGTGTTCCGGATGCCTAAAGGGGCTGTAAATTCCCTGGCCTTTCAGCAAGCCTACAATCAATGCGGCATCTTCCGCAGGTAAGCTATCAGCACTGGTACCAAACAATCGCCGTGAAGCGGTTTCAATGCCATAGCAGTTCCCATAAATGTTTACTGTGTTCAGGTAATGGCTGAGGATTTCCTCTTTGGTGTACGTTTTTTCCAACTGGACCGCCACCCACATTTCCTTGAGCTTCCGCATCACGGTCTTCTCCCGCCCAATGCCTGGAATCAGGTTTCTGGCCAACTGCATGCTAATTGTACTTGCACCACTTACCTGATCACGGGCAAGGTAGCGGTACAAAATAGCGGGAATGGCCTTACCATCGATCCCACTGTGCTCGTAAAATCGTTTATCTTCTGTAGCTATGAGCGCATTTAGCACATTGGGGGAAATCTCTTCCAAATTACGGGCTATCCTGTTTTCGCCCCGGTGAATCCGGGTCAGGAGGACACTGTCTGCAGAATACACCAGGGTTGAACGCCCTGTCACGGGATTTTCAATCCACGTTTTGTCCGGCAGCTCATAAGCCAGGGTGATAGCTGTTCGGATCAGAAAGGCAATCCCCAGCCAAATAAGCCCAAACAGAATGATCCGGCCATAGCGATATTTGGAGGAGGTAGAAATGAGTAGTGGTTTTTAGGAGTTAATTATTGTGCTTTGGCATTCGATATTGAATGCGTATCAATTTTTCTGTTTAAGGATCAGTCTAAAAATAATTTGGCTGTTTTGACTTGATCTTTTGAGTTTATACTTCGTTAAAAAATGCTCAAATAGCCCGCTATTTTCACATTTTTTGCCTTGTCTATCCTCAAAATCTCTGCGCCAAATCGAAATCTTATTTTTTTCCTGATCCTAAATTACCTTTATCACGAGGATGAGACTTACCTTTAAAGGGTACCTATTCGGCTATTTCAACATCCTTTTGCTCTAATTACCGATTTTTTTCGGACAAAATAGTATAACCCATGAATAATCAATCCAAAAAAGTGGCCTGGATACTGGGGGGAACCGGCCTGGTGGGGCAGGCACTGGTGGAGCAGTTGAAGGAGGACGATGCGTATGGAGAAATTCACCTGTTGTCCAGGCGAGAACTTGCGCATACGCATCCCAACATTCAGGTTCACGTGGTAGATTATAACCAGCCTGAATCCTGGCAAGACATCGTTAAAGGAGACGTGCTATTTTCCTCCATGGGGACAACCATCAAAAAGGCTGGAAGCCAGGAAGCCCAATACAAGGTTGATTACACCTATCAATATGAAACCGCCAGGGCAGCAGCTTCGAATGGAGTCCCTGCCTATGTGCTCATCTCTTCCATCGGTGCCAATTCAACATCCAGCGTTTTTTACACCCGAATCAAGGGCGAGCTGGACCGTGATGTACAGCAATTGGGGTTCTCAGCTGTAACCATCCTGCGCCCATCGGTGCTGGACGGAGACCGGGAAGAGCATCGCTTTGGAGAGAACATCGGCATAAAGCTAGGGCACCTGTTGGGAGGGCTTCCTTTCTTCAGCACCTACCGCCCGATTCATGTGGAAATTGTTGCACAGGCCATGAGAGCTGCCGCAGATCGACCAGACGGCACCCTCATTCTGGACTCCCCAGATATGTTTACCCTGGCAAAAGAAAAAGCCTGAGCTAATGCCCAGGCCTGTAGTTTTTCATTTACCTATTTCTCCTACCAGCTAAAGCTGTAAGAAGCAATTACACCATCTCCCATCAAGCCTTTGATGGTAACGAAATCGCCTGTACCAGCCAATGCCTGGCGGAGTTGGTTTACACTACGGATTTTTTCGTCGTTTATCTCGGTGATCACAAATCCGTCCTGGATGCCACCGGATTCCAGACGCTTACCAGCTTTTTCAACTTTTATACCATAAGGCGTCCCGAACTCGCGCTTTTCAGACTCTGTCAGGGAACGGAACTCCGACCCCTCCATTTCGAATTGTTCGGAGGCTTTGGGGGTCGCAGCAGCGACCTGTCCATTATATCCCTGCAGGGTTACAGGAACGCTGACCTTTTCCCCTCTCCGAATCAGATTCACCGTGATCTTGTCACCAGGACGATAGAGGCTCACCTGTTCCTGAAGTTCAGAAGTATTGCTCACCAAGCGATCATTTACAGAAATAATCACATCTCCAGGGCGAATACCTGCACGTGACGCACCGCTATTGGAAGCAACAGAAGTAATATAAGCACCCTTTAAAACATCCAGGTTTTCCTCTTCTGCCAAACGAGCATCTACCGGACGAATGGTAACCCCAAGGAATCCCCGCTTAACTTCTCCGTAATTCAACAGGTCTTCCATCACCTTTTTCACCATCAGGGAAGGGATGGCAAAGCTGTACCCGGCATAGGTGCCTGTACGAGAGGCGATGGCGGTATTAATGCCTACCAGCTCTCCTTGAATATTCACCAGGGCGCCGCCGCTGTTTCCACGGTTTACCGCAGCATCTGTTTGTATAAATGATTCAATGGCCAGGTTTCCTTGACCTTCTCCTTGCAGCAGGTTAATGTTCCGGCCTTTGGCACTCACAATCCCTGCGGTCACGGTGGACTTAAGGTCCATGGGGTTACCAACGGCAAGCACCCATTCTCCTACCTGAACCTGATCTGAATTACCAAAAGAAAGGAAAGGAAGCGCCTTTGCATCAATCTTGAGCAGCGCCAAGTCTGTATTGGGATCGGTTCCGATGACCTCCGCATCGAAGTTGCGATTATCAAACAAGGTTACATCAACCTTGTCTGCATCTTCGATTACGTGGTTATTGGTTACGATGTAGCCATCGCCTGAAATCAGCACACCTGAACCCGTGGCCATTCCCTGTGGAGCGTCCCGTGGAGTGTACTCATCAAAGAAATCCCTGAATGGATTGCTGAAAAAGTCACTGTCCTTGCGGTTTTTCCGCGCCTCATACCGAGAGCGGATATGCACCACAGCTGGGCGCGACCTATTTACCGCTTCCACAAAATTGGGCAAGGCAAGCTCATTTTGAGCTTTGGGCCGGTCATCTGTGTACTTGGAAAACGTGGCCGAAATCGGCTCTTGTTGCAGCGGGATAAACTGCTCTTCGAAAAACGCTTTGTAGATTCCGACCCCAGCAAAGGAGCCTAACATTGTCAACAAAAATGCACCAACAGCTCTTTTCATCATAATGAACGACATTACGCAGTTAGACCAATGATAAATGATAGCGCGTAGAGATGACTAATATAACGGAATATACCTAGAATGAGTTTAGGCATTCGCCATTTTTCATGGTTTGTTGAAATAATTCTGTCCCGGACTTTGTACCTTTTTTACCTTGAAGGTCGTATGTAAATTACCTTTACTTTTTCCTCCATTATGAACGCCATTGAAATCCGTCAGCGATTCACGGAATTGCGCCAACTGATTCAAGCCAAGGATTTGAGCCGTGCTACCCGCAGGGTACTGGATTTTTTCACGGATTTCTATTTACCTGCCGAACTTAAACGGAACGCCATTAGCTTGAGGGCTGCCTATAATGAGTGGGTCCGAAGCGGGCCGGAAGAAAACCTTGCTGAGCAGGAAAACGCTTTATTGCAACAATGTGCACAATTGTTGGATGCCATCGAACTGGAGCTGGAAACCCCCGAAAACGTTCCTGTTCACAAAGATGCCCACGGCTTGTTCAGAGCAGCCGAAAAGGTCGAAGGCGTTCAAGTAGTAGTCGAAGCAACAGGTATCACCAAAACGTTTCGCACTCCCTTACATACCTTTCGCTTACCTCCATTAGACATTTCCCTAAAAGTTGGGGAGATACCCGGCGTGGTGGGAGAGAATGGAAATGGAAAAACGACCCTTCTCCGCATGGTGGCAGGTGACCTACAAGCGGATGGTGGAGAATTGGGGTATCCGGGCTTCGATGTTCCCGAAGGCGACTGGTACCAGATCAAGCAGCACATTGCCTTTATTCCGCAGGCACTTTCTCCTTGGCAGGGGTATTTGAAAGAAAATCTGCACTTTACTGCCGCTATTCATGGGATCAAAGGGCAAGCCAATGAGGATCGGGTGGAGTTTATCATTCATCGACTGGGCCTGACACGCTACAGCGATTCCCTTTGGAAGGAAATTTCCAGTGGGTACAAACTCCGGTTTGAACTTGCCCGGGCATTGGTCTGGAAGCCGCAATTGCTCATCATTGACGAGCCACTGGCCAACCTTGACATCAACACCCAGCAGATGTTTCTGCAGGACCTGCGGTACCTGGCAGACTCATTGACCGAACCCATTGCCATCCTGCTTACCTCCCAGCATTTGCACGAGGTAGAAAGCATCGCGGACAACATCATCTTCATGCGGGAAGGCCGTGCGCTGTACAATGGCTCCATGCAGGAGTTTGGACAGAACCGAAAAGAAAACCTTTTCGAGGTCGTGGCGGATGTGTCCGCCTCGGAAATCCAAGACGTCCTGAAAGACCTTAATGGATTAGAAATAGAAGACCAGGGACGTATCACCCTGGTTCGGGTAGCGGCAGATGTGCCGCCCGCCCAAGTACTCGGTGCCCTTGCACAAGCGGGCATCTCTCCTCAATATTTTAGAGATATCAGTACCTCAACCCTCAAACTCTTCCGAGAACATGCTCAGAAAGATTGATTTGCTCCTACCCGGGTTCCTGAAGCGCCTGGACCGCTACCTCCTGTTAAATCGCCCCGCATTGTGGGCCACCAAGGTGCATTATGCCCTCTTTTTTGTCATGATTGGGTATGCCTTGATGGGCCTCCACTTGGCGGTCAATCCCATTCAGCCGTATGATGTACCTGAATCTGGGTTATACTTTGGGCTGTTGATGATTCCCGCAGGGCTCTCTTTTCTGTGGTACACCTATCAGGTATCCCTTTTTAAGGTAGAAAAGCATTCGGGCCAGCGTAATAATGCCCAAAATCTACGTGATCAGGTGGTCTACTTTTTCATTATCCTGTTAATCGCAGCAGGGCCTATAGCTTATACTGGCGTTCACAATAGCATGGTGGCCAATAAGGTCACCACGAGTGAATTAGAATCCGACCTCAATGCCCTTGAAATAGGAGACTTATTCTTTCCCACCAATACATATATTTTTGAGCCACTGAATCTAACCCCTGATGGAAAAGTCATTTTTGATGGGGATTATCACTATAACTATGGCTACTCTAGGTCAGGGGTTGAGGTAATTGCAACCGATGAACTGATCGAATTGCATACCAGTCCGACAACCCATGCAGTAAAGCTGGAGATGATTGATCGATACATGGATGTGCTGGAGAAGTATGCAGATTATCGTATTCCCTACACCTCTCAAAAAGTACTGGCTTCTTTTGAATCGAAGGAGATGCTCTTTGCACACGGTGATCTAAGGCAAATGAAAGGTGAGGCCTCTAAAAACATCAGCCGAATATTAAATGCAAAGCGGCAAATCTCCTCAAATGATTTATCAGAGGCTTTCCAATTCTTTTTCATCTTCATCAGCTGTGCGTGGTTGCTGTTTATGGTATTCCAACAGATGAACCTTAAGCTGTACTTATTTATGGCGGTGACAGGTTTTCTTGCCATGCTGGCTTCGGGTTTTTCCATTGCCGCACTTCATGAGCTCGTGGGCTTCCGTCATGAAGAGAGCCTGGTATTGGTATTTTACTTTGGCTTCCTGACATTTTTGCTGGGAATTGGGTATCAC
>JBCDIQ010000004.1:0-46652 GCA_039024295.1 Bacteroidota bacterium
TCTAAAAACCACGATCAGTGCTAAATTGGTTGACATTTTTAGATGCTAAATATAGATTTGATTTTATATGATCTCTTTTGCATACAAACTGAATTTTCATAAAATAATATAACATGAGCGCAATAACGAGTGTCTTCTCTTATTCCATCGGAAGGAAGCTAGTGATGGGCCTCACGGGTCTGTTTCTTATCAGCTTTTTGTTTGTCCACCTTACCGGAAATTTCCAGTTGTTTTTGGGTGATAATGGAGTGGCATTTAATACTTACACAAAATTCATGACCACCAACCCTGTGATCAGAGCTGCGGAAATCATCCTGTTCTCAGGGTTTATTCTGCATATTGTTTTTGCAGCTATTCTTACACGAGAAAATAAAAAAGCACGACCTGAGAGCTATAAATTCAAGAGCAACAAAGGAAGTAGCTGGTTTTCACGTAACATGGGAATATCCGGGAGTATTGTATTGGTATTCCTTGTTTCCCACTTGGTCATGTTTTGGGGAGCTTACAAATTTGGTGGAGGTGTACCGGTAACCGTTGAACAAGCTTACGAAGAAGTATGGAAGGTAAAAGGATTTGATGCCAGCATGCAACAGTATGGCTTAGAAACCGGAGGATATATTGGGGAAGAATCATTCGCCCAACTTGAGTCAGCAGGAATGGCAACGGCTGAAATCAGCGGTGTTTCCATGTTTAACATCACCAAAGATGCCTTTGAGCAGTGGTACATATCCCTGTTTTATGTGATTGCTATGATCCTACTCGGTTTTCACCTCAACCATGGCTTCCAAAGTGCATTCCGGACCATGGGATGGGTACATGATAAATATACACCCCTTATATCCAAAATAGGAATAGCTGTAGCAGTGCTTTTCCCGCTGGGATTCGCCTCTATGCCGCTTTTCTTTTTATTAACCTAATAAAACACATGACCCTGCTTCAGGTCATTTATCTATAAAAAAAATATCATGAGTTTACAATCTCACGTACCGGCTGGCCCCTTAGCAGAAAAGTGGACCAACCATAAATTTAACATGAAGCTGGTAAACCCGGCCAACAAACGAAAGTTCCACGTCATTGTGGTGGGAACAGGTTTGGCAGGGGCTTCTGCAGCAGCTTCTCTGGCAGAATTGGGCTACCAAGTTTCGACCTTCTGCTTCCAGGACAGCCCTCGTCGGGCACACAGTATTGCTGCCCAGGGTGGTATCAATGCTGCCAAAAACTACCAGAACGATGGTGATAGTGTTTATCGCCTGTTTTACGATACTATTAAAGGTGGTGACTTCCGTGGTCGTGAAGCCAACACCTATCGCCTCGCAGAGGTAAGTGTCAACATCATTGACCAATGTGTGGCTCAGGGCGTACCCTTTGCCCGCGAATATGGTGGTTACCTCGCCAACCGCTCTTTTGGGGGTGCACAGGTTTCCCGTACATTTTATGCACGTGGTCAAACAGGTCAGCAGTTGCTGCTAGGTGCCTATGGTGCCCTCAACCGACAGATCGGCCTCGGCAAAGTGAAGTCCTACACCCGTCGTGAAATTCTCGACATTGTTAAGGTCGATGGACGTGCCCGTGGGGTAATCGTTAAGAACCTCGTGACCGGCGAAACCGAGCGTCATGCAGCTGATGCAGTACTGCTCTGTACCGGTGGATACGGAAATGTTTATTTCCTTTCAACCAATGCGATGAACTCCAACGGTTCTGCTGCATGGAGAGCACATAAAGCAGGTGCCTATTTTGGCAACCCTTGCTACGTACAGATTCACCCGACCTGTATTCCAGTTCACGGAACCTATCAGTCCAAGCTGACCCTGATGTCGGAATCTCTTCGGAATGATGGCCGGGTATGGGTACCTAAGTCCCTTGAAACAGCCGAAAAGCTTCGTGCTGGGCAGATCAAAGCGAGTGACATCCCTGAGGATGACCGTTATTACTACCTCGAAGAGCGTTATCCTTCCTTTGGGAACCTCGTTCCTCGTGACGTGGCTTCTCGTAACGCCAAAATGGTGTGTGATGAAGGTCGTTCTGTCGTAGGATTTGGAAACGCCGTTTACCTTGACTTCCGCGATGCGATCAACCGCATGGGTGAAAGCACCATCGAAGCACGTTACGGTAACCTGTTCGAGATGTATGAGCGGATCACTGACGAGAATCCCTACAAGGTTCCGATGAAGATTTATCCTGCGGTTCACTATACCATGGGGGGCCTCTGGGTAGATTACAACCTGCAAACCACTGTTCCTGGGCTATTTGCTTTGGGTGAAGCCAACTTCTCAGACCACGGTGCAAACCGCCTGGGAGCTTCTGCATTGATGCAGGGACTGGCTGACGGATACTTTGTGATTCCATTTACAGTGGGTAACTACCTGGCTGATCTGGGAATGACAGACAAAGTAACCACAGACCATCCTGAGTTTGCCAAGGCTGAGAAAAGCATCAATGAACATACTGCTCACCTGCTGGGCATCAATGGTACCAAAACAGTTGATGAACTCCATATGGAGCTGGGTAAAGTGATGTGGGATTACTGTGGTATTTCCCGTAATGCGGAAGGCCTTCAGTACGCCATTGGGGAAGTTCAGCGCATCCGCGAAGACTTCTGGAAGAACGTGAAAGTTCCTGGTACGGATGACAACTACAACCCAGAGTTGCAAAAAGCATGGCGTGTAGCCGACTTCCTGGAGCTGGGTGAATTGATGATTCGGGATGCCCTCCAGCGTAACGAATCTTGCGGATGTCACCTGCGCGAAGAGTACCAGACAGAAGAAGGCGAAGCAATGCGTAATGATGCGGATTTTGCGTATGCAGCTGCCTGGGAATGGAATGGGTCGGATACGCCTCAGACCATGCACAAAGAAGAGCTGGAGTTTGAATTCGTTGAACTCAAGACCCGTTCTTACAAATAATTTGATCCACCTACAAAAGCATATATTTCAATGGCTGATAACCAGAATATGAATCTCACCCTCAAGGTTTGGCGTCAAAATGGCCCCAAGGCTCAGGGGAAAATGGTGGACTACACCGTTGGAGATGTAAGCCCAGACATGTCTTTCCTCGAAATGATTGACCAGTTGAACGTAAAGCTGATCAAGGAAGGGGGAGATCCCATTGCATTTGACCACGATTGCCGCGAAGGTATTTGTGGTTCCTGCAATATGATGATCAATGGTGAGGCCCATGGACCTCACCGTCGTACCACCACCTGTCAGCTTCACATGCGGAGCTTCAAGGATGGAGATACGGTCTACATTGAGCCTTGGAGAGCTCGGGCTTTCCCAGTAATCAAAGACCTGATCGTTGACCGTACGGCATTCGACACCATCATGCATGCGGGTGGATTCGTTTCGGTAAATACCGGAAATGCTCAGGATGCCAACGAAACGGCTATCTCGACTGACGTGGTTGAGTCCTCAATGGACGCAGCTGCTTGCATCGGTTGCGGCGCGTGTGTGGCTTCTTGTAAAAATGCTTCTGCCATGTTGTTCGTGTCAGCCAAGGTTTCTCACCTGGGCCAGTTGCCACAGGGACAGCCTGAGCGTGACATGAGGGTTCAGAAAATGGTAAAAGCCATGGATGAGCAGGGATTTGGCAACTGTACCAACACAGGTGCTTGCGAAGTTCAATGTCCTAAAGGCATTTCCATCAAGAACATTGCCCGAATGAACCGTGACTACCTCAGCTCAAAGGTCTTCTCTGAGGTAGACGTATAAACGTGTGTATTTTTCCAATTGTATAAGTGGGAAGCCTTTTGAAGGCTTCCTTTTTTTTGCACCTAAAGAAGAGAGTTTCTTGATTCTGCTTTTCTCAAAATTCCCCTATCTTTAGCACATGTCAGGGTCCATTCAAATTGCCAATCCGCTGTATGATGTCGTGTTTCGCTACATGATGGATGATCAGCGTGTGGCCCGATTGGTCCTGACGGCTATCTTGGGAGAGCAAGTACTCGACTTGGACTTTTATTCTACCGAACAAAGCCTGAAGCTGGGCGAGGCCCAGATCACTGTCACCCGAATGGACTTCCGAGCACGCATTCAGCAGGAAGATGGAACTGAAAAGATGGTCCTCATCGAACTGCAAAAAGCGAAGCTCTACCAGCAGATAGGGAGGTTTCGTCGATACCTGGGCCAGCAATACCAGCGTAATCCTCACACAGAAAAAGACGACTCATCTTCTCCCCTTCCTATTCTACCCATTTACATCCTTGGCGAACCCTATTCCCAGAATGGCATCCCCGTGGTGCGTGTTAGCCGGAATTCTTATGATGCCTCAACAGGAGAGAAAATCGATGAAAAGCACCCATTCATTGAGGCATTAACCCATGATGCCATCGTCATTCAGACCCGTTACCTCACCGGAAAGCGCCGTACAGACTTAGAGCGATTTCTCAGCATTTTTGACCAGTCAAACATTTCCGATACCAAGGGCCATATTTTGAAGTTCAATGAAGCAGACTATCCAGAAGGCTATCAGCCAGTGATTCGCCGATTGCAGCAAGCCTTGGCCGACCCTGATTTAGAAGAGAAAATGGAACTGGAGGATGAAGTCCTTCAAGAATTTCAAAAGAAAGAAGAAGAAATAGCCCATATGCGAGCACTTTCTGCCCGGCAACAGCAGCAAATAGCAGATGAACGAAAGCAAAAGGAGGAAGAGCGCAAGCAAAAGGAAGATGCACAAAAGCAGTTGGTCCAACTTTTGGCTAATCAGGGCAACTCAGCCGAAAGCATTGCTGAAATCACCGGGCTAAGTGAAGAATTGATTAAACGGCTAATGGAAAATTAGCCCAGAAGTGGTAATCGAATGACACGATCATATCTTCGGCATTTTAAACCGCATAACCACTTCTCCTGTCTCATGGTCAACCTCAATTTTCTGGTCCTCAGTAGCAAGGTCCTTTCCGGTTGCCATTTTAAACATACCTGATAAAAAGTTCAGACCATGGTTCATGACTTGTTCCATCTCCACCAATTCAGGAGCAGGTGTACCGGACGGGGTGGTAGCACCATTACTGCTTGTAGAAGCAGCAGCTATAGCAGGAGTAGGTTCAGCCGTTTTTTCATCAACAGGCTCAGGCTCTTGGGTTGGAATTAAACCTTCTTCGGATATTTCTTTTGCCATTTGTATGATAGGGCCATCCAATTCTTCATCAGGCTCTTGTCCGCTCATTGGTCCTGGTTCGGCTAAGTCCTCAATAAGCATAGATAGCTCTTTGAGAAATTGCGCCCTTCCTTTATCAGAAAAGTCTACCTCATCTCCAACTGTCTCTTTATTCAGTACATTCTCGAAAAGGTTCTGCTTCAGCATTAGTCCCGTAGCAATCCGCATTTCGATAGAATTAGGGGTTATCAGGTTAATGACCGTCAACTGGTCAGCCTCCTGTCCCAAGCGATCAATTCGTCCAATCCTTTGGTTTTTCTTTGCTGGATTCCAAGGAAGCTCAAAGTTGATCACAGTATCTGCTGCCTGAAGGTTAAGCCCAGCACCACCTGCTTCAGTGGAAACGAATACCTTGCATTCGGGGTCGTGATAGAACTTATCCACTAAAGCCTGCCGCTTGGGTATGGGCACTTTCCCGTTGAGTTCCACATAAGTCACTCCAATTTTCCGGAGTAATTGTCCAATCAGCCCATTCATCCGGGTCCACTCCGAAAATATGATGGCTTTACGGTCGCTCTGCACGATGTCCAACTTCTCCTCCAAAATATGTTTGAGTTCATCAAGTTTGGGCGAAATATTGGTTTCTCCATCGACCAAGAAGGTGGAGTCACACACCATGCGCATCTTGTTGAGCAGCATCATTAACTTGTTGAAATCATAAGGAGTCAAAAATTTCTTCCGTATGATTTGGGCCACTCCTTTCGCATAGCCTGTATGCATCATTGCCTGGTCAAAATGCATAGCAACTGGCACATCAATCTGGGTCACATTGGGCAGGTCATCAATGACCTCTCGCTTAGTTCTCCGAAGTAAAATAGGTTTCAGCCGTTCCTTTAATTCTTGCAAATTAAAATAGCCGGTAATTTTATTCTTCTTCTCCTTATCAAAATAGCAGTGCTTCTGAGAAAACTCCCAAAGAGGGGTCAGAAAATAGGGGTCAATAAAATCCATTATGGAAAACAGATCTACCAGCCGATTTTCGATAGGTGTACCTGTAATTACCAGTGCATGTTTTTTGTGAAGGGCTTTAACCGATCGGGCAGTGATGGTTTCGTAGTTTTTGATTCGCTGGGCTTCATCCAGGATGATAAAATCCAGCTCCATCTGGTTGAGTACATTTTTGTCTCTGAGGATGGTTTCATAATTGATAATGAAGAAATAGGCATCACTTTCCCGATAGATTTTCTCTCGCTCATCAGGTCTTCCTGAAACCACAACAGCAGATTCGGTGGTAAACTTTTCGATCTCCTTTTTCCATTGGTCCTTCAAAGATGCAGGGCATACAATAAGGGTCTTAGTGAAGCCAAATGCATCCTTTTTCACCAGGGCAGTGGCAATCGCTTGAAGGGTTTTTCCTAAACCCATTTCATCTGCAATGATTACACCAGACTTATACGCGGCGAATTCTACTCCCTTTTTCTGGTATGGGTACAAGGTAGCTTTGAGCCCAGATAAGTCCATTTGGTGGTTAGCCTTCACCTTTTCCAGCAAATCATCCTGAAATGCCAATTCAATCCGCTCATTTACCTCAGGCCTAACAAGTATTTGTTTCATCTGATCAGCTTGTTGAACGAACTGTAACAGAGAGCGGATTCTCACAGGGTCTTCTGGAATATGTGTTTCTTCACCAAAATAGGTGTGCAAAACTTCACGGACTTCGTCAGATAATAAGTGAGGATCAGGATGAAACCAGCAAATCTGGTAGTTTTTCAGTGGATCTAAATGTACATCTACGAATGGAAATGGCTTTTTAGGCTTTCTAAGGGACTTTTTGTCTCCTTTTTTCTGGAGGTACGCATTCATCAGGTGCTTACATGTCCCTAACTTATTGGTACGATAATCCTGGCAAGTACAATATCCTGTTTCTTTTGTCAGGTCATGAAAGGTGAATTTGTATTTTGCTCCATTTTCATTTGTAAGTACATGCTGTCCATAAGGGTTAGCGGCAAACTCAATCCGATAGTCAGCACGTACTGCTTTTTCCGTTCTTTCCGCCAGCACACGACGAATCATTCCTTCTCGTGTATACGTTTTCCCAACAGGTAAATGCTGCCTTTCATTACGGAGCAACTCATCATTGTACTGCATCAAAGTGGCGATGATATGGGCGGGTTCCGTCTCCTTGCTCCCTCGTGTCTTGGAAGATATATCACCTTTGCCGAAGGTTATCGCCACCTCAAAATCATCGTATTCATCATCAATCAATACCTCAACTTGGTTTTTACCCACGCTCAGAATTTGTATTTGCCCATTAAGGTAGAGCATATTGCCGCGTGCGAGGGCTTCATCATCTAGGATTTCAGATGCCCGAAGTTCCTGAATGAGTTCTTTTATTTTGGGGTGCATGGAGAAATGAATAGGAATAGTTGCTGAATACCTGTTAAAGGTAACTCGTATTACTGTTTCAACACAAGCTCACATGATAATTCTCCGATGAATTCCTTTTGGAGAATTGGAATCGACTCAATGATGATCGCGATTTGACTTAAAACTGAAAATAGATTGGGGAATCTGGCTAAATAATATTCTGTAGTTTTTATTTTTAGGATAAAAGGTAATTGGCTGCAGATAAAAAATAACCTCCCCAAAAGTGTGAATTCGGTTCAGCCTGCATCCTTTATTTCCCCAAATACCGCAACGCCGCCTCCAGAATTTCATCTGTTCCAGATTGGATTCCCTGCAAGGTCCTGGGAACGGAAATATCGATTTTTACCCCATTTCCCTGAACAAAGGATCCATCAGGATAGGTAAGACACACATTGGTAAATTCTGCAATAAAATGCCCAGGAAGAAACACCCTGGAAATAGTTGAAACGGTACCACCAGTTTGTCGTCCAATTACAACTGTTTGCGGAATCGCCTGAAACATCATAGTAGAAATTTCACTGATACTTTGCACACGTTCATCAACTAACAGAATGATTTTTCCCGGGTAGGGCGTTTTTCTTTCCCCTGTTAAAAATAAGGTATCACCAATGGAAAGATACCCGGGATAGGCAAAGTTTGTCACATGGGGAATGGTATAGGGAAGTTTCTCACAGGTCAAAGCTTGAGCCAGCTCATCTCCTCGCAATTTGATGTAATGCCTTACCTTAGATCAATTATAATGCTGTTACTTCCCTCGATCGCTTCAATAAGGCTGTCCAAATCCGTTGTTGTAGCACGCCCTAAATTTACATACAAAAATTCCCCTTGAGTCCCGAAATACTGTATCAAAGGAGGACCGCTAAAGTCAAAATTGAGATCCAAACCTTTCATTTCATCATTCTTAAGCCGGGAAACATTTACATAAAATATGCTATCCGCTCGCTTCAATTTAAGGACTGCGCCTTTAACAGTGTCATAAGGTAAATAGCTACACACGTTGCGGCGAAAGGCACTTTCATTAGATGCCGCAATGTAAGGGGTCAACCTATTGATGTTTTCTTGAATTTCGGTGCCATTTATTCCAAGAGGTTGGTCTCCAGCTTTCAGTTGCCCTCGACCTGGAAACGAGTCCATCCATATCTTGCTGATCCAAATGGAGGTATCGGATAGGGAGGTAAAACTGAACGGGAATCTGGCGTAACCGTAAATTTCCGGATCTGATGGGGAGTGAGAAAAGTCTGAATGTGTGTCCTTGAGCTGTTTGGTAAGCTGGAGCATTACCCGGTAGTACGCATGTCTTCCTTCAGCTTGAATAAACAAGGGAATAAATTCATAAAGCTTATCCTCCCATGGTTCTGGTGCTAAATTTTTATACGGATAAAAATACCAGATCACATTCCAGTACTGGAACAACCCAAGAAGCCTAACGGAAACATCAGGTGCTCTTTGATTTACGTAGCTATGGTCAAGTATATACCTGCGATACTCATACTGCGTTTTCTGCACGTAGTGGTTTTTTTTGAAGTGGTGATACGACCTTACCGCTTGGAGGTAATGCGTAATTTCTTCTGGCAACTTAGTTGTATCGGCTATCCACGACCAATCTACATTGCGGGTTTCCTGATCTCCTATAGGGAATTTTGCTCTTTTACCCTTTTTAAATTGCCCTGCAGTTCCTATTAAATCTCTCAAGGCCTGATGGTAAGCACTATCATTTTGGTCAAAGGTTCCCTCCTCAAAAATCTTTACCAGAGCCGCGTCCCAGTCTAACCCTCCCTTGGCTACTTTGAAATGGTAATACTTTAAAAATCCCCATACCCTTCCTACACCGATATATCGCTCAATTTGGGCAGAATCCAAAGGAGGTAAGCAGCATGACTGGAGACCACCAATCCCAACAGAAGGCTTAACAACATGCATTTAATGTAATTCTGGGAAGGAATGTAGTCCAGATTTACAGTCAAAGTAGCTTGGGATAAATAATTTGGTTTAAGGTTACACATCATGCTGATCAAAGTCTACCCCCTTAACATAAGCATCCAAAACCACTATTGAAACAGGGTCTATAAACAAACAAGCCCTGACCATCAGGTATGCGAAAGGGCCTCAGGGCGTTCTAACAAACACAGATTGTAATAGCCCCATCTCCTTATGCTTTTCATTAACGGGTGGCAGCTCACTTTACCCTTATCATAGGTAGGGTTAGTCCTCGTTTGGGTTGGTTCCAACTAGCTCAAAGGCATGTGCCTGATAATCAATCAGCTTACGTTTCTCTTGGTTAACTTCCCAGCCTTTCTCCTGATGACTCATCTCAACCAGCTCACGGCTACGCATCTCACCAAATCGATTAGCTACGGCACGCATATGCGCTAGTTCTTTTTCGGTAAACAAGGAGTCATCAAAGGATTGACCAGGAAGGAAACGTTCCCCTTCCCCATGTTCAAGAATGGTTGACTCTATGTTGACATACCCTTTACTCTCCAGGATACCGAATAGCTCACGAAAATGAGAAGGCACCGGCCCATGCTGAATCGCCCGATAATTACACCCAGATATGGCAAATCCTGTCTGCTGAAAGTGGCTAAAATCTGCATAAAATAACAGCTTATTCAACTTAGTTTTCATCGGCTTTACTTGCTCAGCAAAAAATAGGACAAAGTTCGCCACCTTCTTAAAATTCGGTTTTACAAACCCGGTAAATGAATTGGCTTCGGTATGGGAATTCCACAAATACGTCATCAGTTCACCTTCAGACTCACGTGGCATATGAATCAATTCCTCTATCCTGAGGATCAATTTTTTATAAGCATTTGCGGAAAAGATGGACTTTTTTTCCTGTGCAAAGGCCAACATATTTTCTGGCTTTTCTGCCAACCTGATTAGCTTGGCATTGGCGAGCGCAGGGATTTCTCCCATTTCATATTGACGGTAGCTATTAATTCCAAAATCCAGGACTTCCGACATTTTAGCTGCAGACAAACCATAAGATTCCCTTAAGGAGTTAATCTCAGCAGGAAATGGAATTCGGTGTAAACTCCTGTATTGGTTGTGAATCTGAGTTTGAACCAACTGATCCTGTTCTTCTGTAGTAAAAGGCTCCCCCGTCTCTTCGCAGACAAATCGGGTAACAAACACATGAAATGCCTCCCGACGGAACCTCTCAGTTCGCCACGTTTGCTCCAGATAAGCACTTCCGCCGGTAAAGGGACTTTTCATCTTTTTAGAGGTATTAGGCTTTAGCTATAAGGTGCTAGGTGTTAGCAAGAAGGTACTAGGTGATAGGTAGAAAAAGCTTTTTATCCTATTGAACAAATTGAAGGCTTTCAAACAAGTGAAACCATTCTTGACCTCACCAAAAAAAGAAAAAAGTACGCAGTTATTTCCCCAGTGAAGGGGCCTCTCCACCGGGAAACCAGGGAGGAGACAGTCATGCAGGTTGAAAGAACGGTTGTGATGAAGTTGAAACCGGGGCCTGCGCACTCTTTTTCTAATCATACATTTTGGAACACAATAATTTTCTCTAGTAAGGTTAAGTAAATATTCATGGACTGTTGGCTGTTATAGATCAAAAATATGGTTCTTTCGACTCAGGGGCAGAACTATTGCTAAACAGCTCGTAGGTACACGCAAATGGCAGCGCATGGCATGGCTTCGGAACACCCCCTGGAAAGCCCAATCTCAACTGTTTTGCTTTTCCATTTAGACTGAAAACTTCGCCCAGGCAATTGGGGAAAGCCCGTAAAGCTATTAACCAATTTCCCCTCTCCGCTCAGCCCTTCGATGATTTGACGACGAGCAGCCACCGGCAACTCCCATCCCATCAACCCTTTCCCCTCACCCAAGAACACCAAGCCTGATACTTGCGACTGCTTCCAAAATAATTCTAAAAAACTGGACTCAGACATGCTGCTTAGTCATCATGTTCATTTTGTAGTTGCAATATAGCTATCCAAAAATAATTTTACAACTTTAAAGTGAAAAATTAGTCAATTATATTTCATTTATCACTTTAAGGTTGGATTTTGGGTCAATTGATTAAAAAACTCACTTTTGCAGGTAATGGAATCTACCAAACAGGTTAAGTGGCTGACAGGATATACAGCTATTCTAGTTACCGTCCTGGCACTCAATTTTCCTTGGGCTGACCTTCCCAATCAAGCTTCCTATGCGGCAATTTTCTCAATAGCCCTTGGAATTGGAGGCTGGGCAAGCAAAAAGATAGATGCCGTAGGAGCTGCTGTCGGGGTCGTTCTCACTTACGCTATGTTTCTGGGCGGAGGCTGGCAGGGAATAGGCCTCATGTTCACATTCTTTGTACTGGGATCTTTGGCCTCAAGGTTTAGAAAATCAGAAAAGATCAATGCCGGCCTTGAGCAGGAAAATGCAGGGAAGCGCACCCTGATCAATGCATTGGCAAATGGCGGAATAGCTGGCCTATGTGGATTAGTGGCCTGGATTGTTCCAGAACATCAAAGCGAGTTTGTAGTTGCTATGACTGCGAGTATTACCTCGGCATTGGGAGACACCTGCTCTTCAGAGCTGGGCAATGTTTGGGGCAAGCGATATATACATATCTTCACCTTCAAAGCTGACCAACGAGGTAAAGACGGCGTTATCAGCTTGGAAGGAAGTCTTGCAGGAATTTCTGGTAGCCTATTTATAGCCCTAATGTTTGGAGGCCCTTCCTGGCTCATTATCTGGGTAGCAGGCATCCTGGGAAATGTTATGGATTCCCTCTTGGGGGGGAGTTTCCAGCAAAAAGGCCTTCTTGACAATGACTTGGTCAACCTGCTAAGCACGCTTTTTGCTGCCCTGATCGCATATTTTTTCTATCTTGGTGCTTTAACCTTCACACTATGAATCTCACCTGGCGCGAGTTGTGGCTTTTCATCGGGCTATTTGGCAATTTAGTTTTCGCGCAAAATTTCATTGGGTTACAAAGCAGCAACTACGCCGGGGTATATGGGATAGATGTCCAACCAGCATCAGTAGCAGACAACCGCCTAATTTTTGATTTAAACCTACTTGGGGCAAGTGCGGGTATTCATAACAACTACTTAGGCATTTCTACTGACGTTTTACTCCTCAGAAATCGAGATATAAATGGAGGGAATTACCGGGAATTATTTCCTGAAACCCTTGATGGAGAGCGAAAGGAGCTCTTTACCAACTTTGACCTTCATCTTCCCTCTCTCATGGTTTCCCTTTCTCCCAAGCATGGATTTGCTATAACCAGCAGGTGGCGCAATTTCGTAAATGCTAACGGACTGGAAGAACCCGGTGCTCGTTTTGCCTATGAATCTCTAAATGTGCCTTCTCAACATGGGGAGCGATTCCGCAATGAAGACTTTAGCCTGGATGCTGCAAGTTACCTGGAATTTGGCCTGGCGTATGGAAGAGAAATTATTAATACGGGAAGACACTATGTAAAAGCAGGTGGACGGGTAAAATATTTATCTGGACTAGGTGCAATTTTCCTTTACCTGGATGAAATCGAATACACCTTTCGCGATACCGTTACCCTTACTGTTCACGATGTAGATGCCCAATACGCCCACTCAACTGCATTCGAAACCCGGAATGAGGACTTCGACGACTTCAGCCTGAGAGACTTTTTCTTTGATGGGAATAACGGCTTTGGATTTGACGTGGGTGTGGTATATGAGTTTCGGCCGAAGCACAACCAATACCACGTAGGTCGAGGCAAATACCGCCGCCCCATGCGGGACAAAAATAAATACCGGGATAAAATAGGCATTTCTGTACTTGATCTGGGAGGCATTCGATTTGAGCAATCTCCTTTCAGCCAAGACTTTACCGGTTCGGTAGACCTGTATGACCTCAATCAATTGAAGCAGGACGATATTGTGGAAGGAGATAGTGTATTGAATGCAGAATTTGAATTCATAGGGTCAAGCAACAGCTTTACCATGGCACTTCCTACGGCTGTTAACCTTCAATACGACCGGAGAATCAGTGGTGGACTATATGTCAACGCGATGCTTCATGCCCCCATCAACAGAAGAAACAATCGTCAGCAAGTACAATTTCCGGCTGCACTGAGCATTGCCCCACGACTGGAAGGAAAATGGCTCGGGCTATCGGTCCCGGTTTCCTGGATCAACTATGATCGATGGGCGGTAGGAGCTACGCTTAGGTTAGGCCCGGTTATAGTAGGCTCTAACAATATCCTGAACTTATTTTTACAGGATGAAGTTCAAGGCGCGGATGTCCACGTAGCTTTGAGACTACCCGTTCCATTTGGCCGTATTCGAGACAAGGACCTGGATGGGGTTCCCGATAAAAAAGACAAATGTCCAGAGGTTGTAGGGCTGGTCCCGTTGGAGGGATGTTCGCTCGACCCTATCGCCATGGAAGCGACTCCATTGCTTTCAACGCCTGAACCTGCACTTGCTGTGGCAACTCCCGTTCAAACGAGGTCTCTCGACGAATTACCTACCTTTCAGGATTCAGTCCCAACCCCTGTTGTGGCAGCCAACCCTCCAATTCAGAACATCGAGACTCCTCCCGTGGTGAGCCTCGCTCCCTCCATCCCTCCTCTTCCAACACCAACTTTCCAGAAGGTTTTCAAGGAGATTCCACCATTTCCATCCCCTTCGATTTCCGAAGAGCTCCCTGCCATAGCAGCTAACATTCCACTAGCTGTTGCCGTTCCTTCACCTTCCTGGGAGCGTTTTCCTCCCAAACGGGTGAAGCCAGAAAAACCTCAGGTAGGCTCATTTGGGGTAAACAAGGCCTTGTTAAAGTTGCCTTATGCTGACGCAGACGGAGACGGGGTCCCCAACCGGGAGGACCGTTGTCCGGAAATTCCTGGAAGCCCAAGGTTCGATGGTTGTCCGGAATATGGGGAAGAAGCTGGCTATTATTCAGAGGACGCGTTTGCGAGTATCTACTTTGATGTAGGTAAATCAGACATGCGTACCTTATCTCGTGAAAGCCTTGGACTGGTGGCTCGATACCTACGAGAAAATCCTGGAACCATGGTCCGGCTTTCAGGGCACACTGACAATACAGGTACAGAGGTATCCAACGTCGATTTATCTTTGAATCGCTGTAGGTCAGCACGAAAGTTCCTGGAAATCAAGGGAATCCCCAGAAACCGGATTGAAATAAAGTATTACGGCGAGACTCGGCCAGCTGCCACAAACGAAACGACTGAAGGTCGTCAGCTAAACCGTCGCGTTGATTTGATATTTTTCACTCCCTGATATGGCCACTATCCCGCATATCACCTTGGTGCCTACGCCTATAGGCAATTTGGAAGACATTACCCTGAGGGCCATACGAACACTTCGTGAGGCTGACCTCATAGCAGCTGAAGACACCCGAACCTCCGGGATACTGCTCAAACACCACGAAATTACTACCCCACAAGTAGCCCTCCATCAGCACAATGAACACAAAAAGGTTCCTGCTTTACTGGATCAGCTAACTCGCGATTCTACGCACCTTGCCGTTGTGACTGATGCGGGAACCCCTGGCATTTCCGATCCGGGATTTCTCCTTGTGCGTGAAGCCATCGCCAGAAATATTCAGGTGGACGCTTTGCCTGGGGCCACTGCTTTTGTTCCTGCTTTGGTGAATAGCGGCCTCCCTTGTGACCGATTTGTATTTGAAGGGTTCCTTCCGGTGAAAAAAGGCAGGCAAACGCGGTTACAATCCTTATTAAAGGAGCCTCGCACGATGATCTTCTATGAGTCACCCCACAAGCTGCTGCGTACCCTCAAAGATTTAATTACTACCTTTGGACCAGACCGATTGGCAAGCGTAAGCCGTGAGCTCACCAAACTGCACGAAGAAACTGTCAGGGGTACCCTGTCCGAAATTCACCAACATTTCGATCATGGCGCAAAAATCAAAGGAGAGCTGGTCGTTGTTCTGGCTGGCACGGTATAAACCTTATCCCATGGTGATCTTGTCAGCCCTGATGCTGGTGCTGTCTTTTCCACCATTCCCCTTTTCCTTTTTGGCATATGTGGCATTTGTTCCGCTGCTATTGGTGATCGACCATACCCCCGAAAAAGTTTTTGAGGACCGATTCTGGGGATTTTTCAAAGCAATCGTGGTCCTTTTATGGCGATTCGTTACCCTGCAATTTATCTGGCGGTTCAAGCAAAAGCCCTGGATCTACAAACGGCAGATCATTTCCCGGTATGCACAGATTTTCCGCTACGCCTACACCACTTTTGTGATCTGGAACTTTGGCTGCTGCTATTGGCTGATGCTCACCGCAACGGCTGCCGATAACCCCTTACAAGCACTTTCTGCAGGGTTAGTGGCTAACCTGGTGAACCCCTTCTTGATGGCGATTCCTATCTATCTGTTTGCCAGGGTTCGTAGCCTGTCGCACCGGTTGCTGTTAAGCCTAACCCTTGTCCCTTTTTGGGTGACCTTTGAATGGCTACATTTTCACTGGGAACTATCTTGGTCCTGGCTGACACTTGGCCATAGTCAGGCATTTTATCCCATTTTCTACCAGTATGCCGAATGGACCGGGGTATTGGGCATTTCTGCTCATATTCTGGTGGTGAATGTGTTGGTCTATCAGGTGGTGCGGGCAAATGAAGTTTCCAAACGATCCGCAGCCCTGCTTTGGGGGGCAGCTGCTGGAGTAGCTTTATTGCCCTTCGCCCTGAATATTGGCTTGTTAAGTGAAAATCGAGCTGTATTTCAGTCCTCTGGCACACTCAAGGTCAGAATAGTTCAGCCCAACATTGATCCCTACGATAAATTTCATGGGATGACCCATCAAGAGCAGGTTGAAGTATTCGTGGGCTTAATCAATAAGCCGGGTATTGATACCATCGATATGGCAGTGCTCCCGGAGACAGCCATCCCTAAACCTATCTGGCGCAGGGACCTTTTACATGTCAACTTACTTGAACCCCTCAGGGCGACCGTAGACCAGGAGAAAATTAGCCTGCTCACCGGATTTACAGAGGCATATCGTTTCCCCCCCAACACCCAGAATATTCCTATAACTGCCAGAGCCGTAAACGATCGGAGTGGCCTGCCGCGCTATTTTTACGAGATTTACAATGCCTCCTTGCTCCTGAATCCCGATGCTGAACCCCAAACTTCACAAAAAGCCAAGTTGGTGCCCATGGTCGAGCGGATGCCCTACCTGGAGTATTTTAGCTTCCTAAAAGAATTCAGCATTGATTTGGGAGGTGCCTTAGGGAACTTTGGCAAACCCCTGGAATCCAATCTGATGTTTTTACCTGATAGCCAGGTCGTTGCCCCATTGGTTTGTTATGAATCTGAATATGGAGATTACACGAGAAGATTGGTCCAGGAAGGTGGACAGCTTATCGTGATAGTGACCAATGATGGCTGGTGGAACCTTTCCAGCGATCCAGAGACCGGCCAAAGAAGCGGATCATCTGGCCATATCCAGCATGCTTCCCTGGCTTCCATTCGTGCAGTTGAGACAAGAAGAGCCATTGCCCGATCCGCGAATACGGGAACTTCTATGTTCGTCGACAATCGGGGGAACGTTGATGGAGCGACTGAATATTGGATTCCGACTTTCGTTGACAGGAAAATTAACCTGTACGACGCCCAAACCTTTTATACCCAATACGGCGACTGGATAGGCTGGCTTGCAGGTTTCCTTACGTTGCTTGCGATTGGGTGGGTGCTAAAAGCTGCTCGTCAAGCTGGCGCTGCTGGTACACCCGCTCAATGATCTCCACTACCTTGAGACCTTCAAGTGCATTCGTGCTAATGGAGGAATTTCCATTTAATGTATTCACCACGTTTTCAATTACATAATGGTGATTAGCGGCACTTCCAATATAGGGACCATAGTGATTGGGGGGATTTGTGGGAGGCAATTCCGGAAGCTCATAGTCCTTAATGTGACAATAGACTACCTCATTCATGTACTGACCGCCAATTTTCAGCGAACCTTTTGCTCCTATGACCGTGAGGCTGCTTTCCAAGTTCCGATCCCAGCAAGCAGTGGTGTAGGAAAAAAGCCCCAAGGCTCCTCCTTTCTTTAGCTTAAAACTAAATGACCCACTGTCTTCAAACTCGGTATTATGACCATGGGTGAAGTTTTCAAACCTGGCCTGAACTTGCTCAATATCTCCAAATATCCAGTACAGGGTATCTACAAAGTGGCTAAACTGTGTGAACAACGGACCACCGTCTAGTGCAAGGGACCCTTTCCAACTTCCGGGTTTATAGTACCGCTCATCTCGGTTCCAATAGCAATTGATTTGAACCATGTGGAGGTTTCCCAACAGGTCATCTTCCACCACTTGTTTCAACCATGCTGAGGGAGGACTGTAGCGGTTTTGCATCACACAAAACACTTGCCGGTTAACCTGAAGAGAGCGATGGAGTACCTCCTCGCAGGCAGACTTTGTCAATCCCAGGGGCTTTTCGATGACCACATGCTTCTGGTGGTTTAGTCCCGCCAGTGCCTGCTGGGCATGTATTCCATTGGGGGTGCAAATACATACGACCTCTATCACAGGTTCATGTTGAAGCATCTGTTCGATACTTTCATAGACGGGGATTTGGTGGGCTGATGCAGCTTCTTCTCTGGCTTGTTCATCAATATCACATCCAGCAACAACCTGACACGCAGGATGCCCTGAAAGAATGGCAGTGTGCCTGAGGCCAATACGGCCCAACCCTACCACAGCAAATTGGATGAGCGACATGTAAATGAAAAATTAATGGATGAGGGTATGAGGGCGATGAACAGGTTACTCACAATCATGACGATGAAAAGGCGGGTTGGGAAGTGGAAATAGCACGATTAAAGTTAAAGGCTGAGGAACTTATTAAACCATTTTTTTCGAAAAATGTAAACTTTTCTTGAAAAAATATAGGTCACCCCTGCCAATATCGGTTAAAATGGACCAATAATATGAACAAAGTTTCATATATTTACTTTCATATGTATTTATCTTCATATGTTCGGATGTATAACCCTTCAACCTTAGTTTTCCGATGAGTGATAGAAAATCTGACCCAAAAATATATGCTCACAAGGAAGACCTTGGGGTGTTTTCTAATTTCAAGTACGATATCCCAGCCGGGCTGGTCGTATTTTTAGTTGCCCTGCCGTTGTGTATGGGAATCGCCTTGGCTTCAAAAGGTACAGTTGACGAAGCTCCGTTATTTGCTGGTTTACTGGCAGGAATAATTGGCGGCTTGGTTATCCCGTTTATTAGCCGCTCTCCCTTGAGCGTAAGTGGTCCAGCAGCAGGCCTGATTGCCATTGTTATTGCAGGAATAGACCAAGCAGGTTCATGGGAAGCATTTCTGGTAGCTGTTTTCCTGGGCGGCTTAATACAAATCGGCCTGGGGTTTCTCAAAGCAGGAACCATCGCCTACTTCTTCCCATCCTCTGTGATTAAGGGGATGTTAGCTGCAATTGGACTTATCCTGATACGGAAACAGTTGCCCCATGCTTTTGGTGTGGATACCGAAGCCATTGATTTAAACTTCCACATTTTGGAGACTTTTGCGGTTATTAAAGAAATTGTTGTTGATTCTCATTTTCAGGTTGGTGCAATTTTAATTGCGGCCGTCAGTATTGGAATTCTCCTGTTGTGGGAAAATAACCCCTTCCTTAAATCTCTTTTTTTCCTCCCAGGTGCCCTCATGGTAGTTATTTTGGGCGTGGTCATGAACAGGTTTCTGTTTCCCGGAATGGGAGAAGAATTGGTACTTCTGGGTGGACAAGGGGGGCATTTGGTAAACCTGCCGAAAGAACTTGTCGATGGTGGCATCAATGGATTTATCAGTCAGTTTGTATTTCCAGATTTCTCAGCACTTGCCAATCCTCAAATTTACGTCATTGCCCTCACCATTGGGCTGGTAGCAAGCGTAGAGACCCTCCTAAGCGTTGAAGCAGTGGATAAACTGGACGAGCACAAACGCCAAACTCCCCTAAACCGTGAACTGATTGCACAAGGTGTGGCCAATACCCTTGCCGGCTTGTTAGGTGCCTTGCCCATTACGGCAGTAATTGTGAGAAGTAGTGCAAACGTGAGCTCTGGGGGTCGTACCCGCATGTCAGCATTTATTCATGCTGTATTCCTCCTGATGTCAGTTATTACCATTGGTGGCCTGCTCAACATGATTCCCCTGGCAAGTCTGGCGGTAATTCTGCTAATGGTAGGATATAAATTGGCTCGCCCTTCTTTGTTCAAGGCCATGTATCAGGGAGGCTGGAACCAATTCTTACCATTCATCATCACCATTGTTGCTGTTCTGGCAACGGATCTCCTTCGTGGCATTGCAGTCGGTACCATGGTGGGTATTTTCTTTACCATTCAGGCCAATTTCCGAACTGCCATTAAGGTAGTGCAGGAAGGTAATTTTTATAAAATCACCTTCGATAAAGATGTGAGCTTCTTGAACAAAGCTATCCTTTCTAAGACACTAGAGAATATTCCAGAAGAAAGTAGGGTAGTAATTGACGGAACAAGAGCGGACTTTATCGACAAAGACATTCAAGAAATCTTGTTTGATTTTCAGGTTCGGGCTGAGGAAGAGGACACGGAATTGGAAATTATTGGGGTTGAAGAAATAAAACCCATGAAAATCGGACATTAAAAACGCTTGTGACAAGACGGACCAGAATCTTTTAGATTTGGTCAACAATATGTGTTACTTCCATCAGAAGTAACACATTTTTATTTTAGGCCATGCGTACTTTCCTATTTCTTGCTACTGGTTTGTCAATCCTGCTGATCTCAGGTTGCTCCTCCTCACCTCACAATGCATTCATCCAGGATGCCACCAGAATTGAGGTTTACAGTTACGATGGCGAGCAGCCTAAACTTATCCTGAGCGCAGAATCCCCCCGGCAAGTAGAAGCAATGCGAAAAAGCATAGATTTTTCAGACTACACGGGAGAAACCTGTGAGCCTCAGGGGTTCATGTGGGTCATCCAACCCCAGGATACCCTTACCATGAACTGGAATACCTCAACAGGCTGCGAATATGTATCCTACACCTTTGATGGAAAATCTTATCAAAAAAACCTGACGCCTTCTGGAATCATCTTGATTGGCACTGCTTATCTCTAAATTGGAACAGTAGCTCTGTATAAAGTTGCCTCACCGGAAGCAACAATGCGGTAGGCCATATTCGCTGGCGCAAAGAAAATATCGCCTCTCTTCAAAGGCGTTTCTTCCCCTTTGCTCTGGAGCACAGCACTGCCTTCCATTACAATCACTGTATCAGCTGAATGCCCTTTTACGCTGTCATAAGCAATACCTTGTGACAACTGAATACAACTGAGCTCAAAATCAGGAGCTGGGCTTTTATACACCCACTCTGCTTGAGAAACCTGCTCTCCGGCAAGAACTTTGGGATGCACGGCCTCAAAAATTAGGTGATTTAATAATTCGGGTACATCAATGTGTTTGGGAGTAAGTCCTCCCCTGAGCACATTGTCTGAATTGGCCATCAATTCCATGTTTACTCCTTCCAGGTATGCATGGGGAATACCTGCATCCTGAAAAATGGCCTGTCCCACTGGAATATTAACCAGGTTAAAAAAGTAGACAGAAAAGATGCCTCGGTCATATTTCCCAGTCTTCGGGGAAAAGGTAGCTGCAGCACGTGCAGCCCAAAAGTCAGGATGACTCTTTTTCAAGTTACCAGCCTCATAAGCTGGGGTTATCCTCTGGATCAATGGCTGCAGCAGGGCATCTACCTCTTCTTGGGGCATCTCCATGAGGTGGCGGTATAGGTTTTTGTAATCCCCATTTTCAAAGTAGGACCTTAAGGAACTAAACTCAGGAACCTCGTCCATGAGATCAAGAATCTGAGCCTCTGACCGGAACCCGTGGAGGAGCCAAAACTCCGTAAGGGCTACCATTATTTCTGGTTTGTGGTTGTCATCACGAAAATTACGGTGGGGGGCCATCCGGGAAATCCCCGCAGCTTCTTCCCGGGCAAATCCTTCTTCTGCTGCTTTTTTGCTCGGGTGTGCCTGAATGGAAAGCATATCCTTTACATCCAACACCTTGAACAGGTAGGGAAGGCGGTTATCGAACTTTCCAGCAACGGATGTCCCGAGCATCTCCTCAGGTGCCTGCCCAATGAAAGCTTCCAGCGTCTGGGATTCATCCTTGGCAAGTGTTGCAGGTCCTTTGGGATGGGCCCCCATCCAAAGCTCCGCGGAAGGGATTTCTCCTGATGAAGGGGTACCCGTTAATGTAGGGATAAAGGAATATCCTCCCCAGGCATACGGCTGAATAACTCCGTTTATTTTGACAGGCGAAAGAGTTTGAGTAAAAGTGGAGGAGTGTGAGTTTGACATGCGTTCTATGACAATTTATTACAAAGATTCTTCTTGCAATTGTCAATCCAAAATCAAAAAAGGGAAATATTTTTCCTCTTTCCATCCTCCCTTTTCAAAGCAAAAAAGGAGTGACTCTTGCCACTCCTTCAGGTAACCTATTTGATGGTGTACTATTTCTTTGGCAGGACCACTGGGGCTGAACCTTTCTTTCTGGTACGCATCTGTTCAAGATCATCCGTCGAAATAACAGGAATGTACTTATCTGAAACTGATGGTTCGTAAGCCGTTTCCTTTTCCAGGATGAATAATGGATAGTTTCCAATTCGTCCCCACAACTCCGGAAAGCTGATTTCCAATTGGTAGAATAGGCTCAAAAGGGCCTTTCCCCCCAATTTTGGACGGATCAGCAATTTTTGGACGGGTACACTGAAGGTCCTCCAATTCACCACTTTAAAATCAATGCCTAGGGATTGCTTAAAGTACTGATAGGAAAAGTTCTTGTGGTAAAGTCCCGGATCGCTTTCAGTAACCTCCTCAAACTTACGCTTTGCAGCTGGTTTAAGGGCGTGGTACACTCCTCTTACAGCCCTTGCAAGTGGCTTGAGCAGTTTGCGTCTATTCCAGTTATATACAATCAAAACCCTACCTCCAACAGACACTACCCGGTGAAGTTCTTGTATAGCCTTGGTCTGTTGCTGGGCTGGCACATGGTAGATGGTATGCAGGGAAAGCGCAGTATCAATGCTATCGGACTGAAATGGCAGCGCAGTTATGTCACACAGGACAAATATCCCCTTACCTGGAGGTAAGCGTTTTTGAGCAGCCTTCAGTGCGGCAACTGATATATCCCCACATATCCGTTTTTCATAATTCTGAGAATATATCAAATATTCGTCATATTGTATGGGTCCAGAGGCCACATCCAACAAATACTTCCCCGAAGGAGGGATGAATTGCCGTACCTTCATATGGCACTTACGAATGTAGGGTTCCGCTACAGGACGCAGGTCCTCATACAAAGCTGCATCCAGAAAATGGTCGCCATCAGCCTCCCAGCCTCCTTCTTCGTAGAAGGTTTGCACTGATTTTTTTGCCTGAAAGCTCTCCAAATCCACTGAAAGTCTGACCTCCTGCGCTGTTTCATGAAGGGGAATAGCAGATTCTGGCAGAAGGTGGTAGATGTTATCCTTAAATAGATAAGCATAACTACCAGCATCATTTACCAGTACTTCCGTAATGGGTTTCCTGATTTTTTCTCCCTTCTGGTTGAATAAGTCTCCGTTGCCAATACGGACGTTTAGCTCCTGAATAAGCTGGGCACCTGCGGGCCCCACCCTTCCCAGGGTGATGGGACACCTAAGTGTTGAAATAAAATGATTGTCCACTGTAGTGATATTTATAATACCAAAGACAATAAGATAAATAGTGGTTTACGACACGTTCGGATTAGTGAATGTTTTCCAGAAGGCCTCCCGAGCAGGAACAGAAAGCAATCTTTAAATAAATAAAAGACCTAAAAACAAGTTCAATGCCAGAAATTAATTCAAATGAAAAACTATTTAACTGAGAGTAAAATTCTTAACATAGAGTGATATGAACAAACAATATAGCCAATTCAATCAAATATCAAAGTATACGAAATACGGAATGGCTTATTTTTTTCTCGCCATTCAATTATTCCCTCTTTCTCTGCCAACTCCTGGTTGTGAGACGCCTCGTCGGCAATTCCTTGCCAAGGCTCCAAGCACACAAATGAAGCATTCGGTTTGGCCCAAATCCCAAAATAGGGAAACCCTTCAAAGTTCATCTGCACAGACCTCCCCGACTTAGCAGAAAGCAGCCTACAAGAGGTTGAAGCAAGCGAGCCAAATACCAACGCATCTCGATCAAACAGTGTGGGCGTAACAGGTATCTCTCGCTTCCCTACCAGCACATCGCCTGTCTCACCAGACCGAATGCCTGCATCAAGGTAATGGTTGTGGGCATGTTCTTCTTCACTAAACTCTACCACATAGTCAGTCAGTAATTCTTCAGGAACGATCGGACAGGAAAATGCAGGATGCCCACCGATGGAAAAAAGCAAGGGTTCCTCACCCTCTTGCAAATTATTTACCTCATATGCTACTTCAAGCTCCTGACCGTTCAACATATAAATTACGTCCAGGACAAACTTGAAGGGATATATTTTTTCTGTCTCCCCGGTAGATGACAACCTGAAGCCAGCGCCATTACTTGTTTTGGTTAGCAGCTCAAATTCACTGTTGCGGGCAAAACCGTGCTGTCCCATTTCGTAAGAAACTCCTTTATATGTGTAGCAATCACCTTTAAGTCTGCCCACTATTGGGAATAAAAGCGGAGAATGCCGTCCCCATACCTCTGGATCAGCCTGCCACATGTATTCAGTTCCATCTTGTAGATTTTTCACACTGGAAACCTCTGCTCCCAGAGATTTTATGGTTACGCTAAGAGCAGAAGATTCAAGTTGATGAAGTGACATGGCTTCTGATTATCCAACGGTTTTACCGTTTAGTGCAGGTGCTGCAAGCTTTTCTTCGAGCAGGGTGATTATTTTCTTGAGGGCATCTACTTCGTCCTGAAGTACTTGACAAGTAGAATTCTTTTCTTCCAAAAGCCGGTTGAGGTAATCGACTTCATCTGCACTACGGCCCACATTGGCTTGCATCATCTCCCCCTCCCCTCTTAGGAGCCAAAGGGGATTGATCGCAGGAAGTGCATCAATAATAGCCAACAGTTTATCAACTCCGTATTTCCGTCCATGAATAATGTTTGAGATCTGAGTACCGGAAGTTCCGGCCATTCTGCCCAACTCATTCACCCCAATATTTTCCTGCTCCATAAACTTGGCCAGGCGCTTTCCGATGTTGGTTATTGTCATCTTCTTAAGATCTTTTCAATTATTAGTATTGATAATGACTTCTAAAGATGCAAAATTGTTACAAATTTGTAAAAAATCGTGAAAAAAAATTGACAGCTCCTACTCATACTTTTTATTCGGATCGATAAATAGTTTCCACCCAAATCCCAAGGTATCGTAAACCACTTCTTTCCTGGAGTTGGTGCTTACTACTACAAACTCCGCAACCCCAGGCTTTTTCACTAAAGTGTCGCCTTTTTTGACAAACCTACCGTCCAAAGCACTCAAATACAACCAACTACTGGAAGGATCCGCTAGGTTAAACAATTCAAAATCTTTGTCGTGAGGGTTGGGAATATTCACTGGATTTACTACATCAATGCTCACCTCATAGCGAGTGTTTCCGATAAATTCTTTTGTCCTTAGCCTCCGCTGGATATTCGTTACCACAGCAGTAAACTCATAAGGTGTAAAAGCAGTGTCAAATTTTTCTTTGTGCTGTAAACGAGTTGCTTGTTCCTTTTGCCGCTCATCGTTTGATGGCATTCGGGAGAAAATATTATATCCCACAAAAGAAGTAATGCAAATTATCGCAACTGCCGGAATTAATACTTCTGCTACTTTTCTGTTCATAGGTGTATATCTTTGATGCAAAATAACTCCTTTTACCAAAAACTGTTTATCATTAATCAAAATTCCAGTTTTGTAAAAGGCGAACTGCTCTATTTTCAGTTTCCAGCTCCCAGTGCTGAAGTTTTTTACCCTTTGTTTCATACAAGGCAAAACTAACTGATACTTTCCCTCTTGTGCCGGGGTTATAGCCCATCATAGTTCCAGGATTACACAAGATAGTACCTTCCACTTTCTTTGCTGACCAGATATGGTTATGTCCATAACACACCAGGTCAAACTCATTTCCCCCTGAGATTGCTGCTGCAATATCAGGATAATGGGTCATGGCAATATGGCAATCATCAAACTCCAAAGAAGCAAATTCTCCATACAGGTGAACATGCTCAGCGGCGAGTTTGGTCATCCGATAAGTGTCCCCATCATTGTTGCCAAATACTATGTGAATGGGCTGTGTAAGGGCTTGTTGTAACTGAACCAGCACAAAAGGAGAACATAAATCCCCACAAACCAGTATATGATCTACCTGAGGTGCTACTTTCAACACAGCCTCTAAGTGGTACACATGGTCGTGGATATCAGAAAGAATCAAAAGTTTCATGGTAGCAGGAGTTGATTGCTCAACTTACAACACATAACTTGTGAGGACAAATGAAGAGGTTACACATCATATGGCTGGTAATAGGAAACTTGATTCTGTTGAGTTGCAACCCCTTTGCGCCTGCATTTGATGAAGAGGGGCTGGACGAATCCAACCTGTTGGGAGATCCCAGCACCCTGGATGGCTACTTTTTGCTCTTCAAAAATGCCTATGAACTTCGGGACACCAACCTATACGGCCAACTCTTTGCCAATGATTTCACATTTGCCTATTACGATTTCGATCAGGCGCAGGAAATCCGTTGGGACCGTGACACCGAATTAAATACATCGTTCAACCTCTTTCAGTCTGTTCGCCAGATCAACCTCGACTGGAATTACTATTCCCAACAGGACACAACAGACACAGAAGCCTATGTGGTCCGGAATTTTAACCTCGCCATAGAGGATGAAGCACAGACCGCCTTTGTGGGGGCAGGCAGGGCTCGGTTCAGGCTGCGACGCAACCAGCCCGGTGATCCCTGGAAAGCATACTTTTGGTTTGATGATTCCAATTTTTGAGGGATAATGCTAGCTTTGCCGTCAACTAGTGCTTCCAGAACTAAATCTTTGAACGTTACAGCCCGACCTTTTCGCTTCGCTCTAATTGGCAAAATTCTGGGTTCTGTATGCACTAGGCAATACCTCTTTCATTGGCACACACGACCATGCGGCTCCTCTCCCCTATTTATTTTTTTGTCACCCTTGTCATTTTTTGGATTTGCTGGGCGGTATTTCTACTCTTGTGGGGGTACCAAGGCAGTTTTTTGGAGGTCAACAGTTGGCACTTTCCTTTAGGAGATACCATCATGCCTCATTTGACCAATCTGGGAGATGGGGTCCTGCTTACCAGCATATGTGCCCTCGTGCTCATCAAACGGGATAATTCCCTGTTTTTAACCTTGGTTGCAGGCATGATCCTGCTTACGCTCCTGGTGGCATTCTTTAAACAAATAGTGTTTACCGGATGGGACCGCCCACCTTACATCTTCCCAGAAGAGGGTGCCTTTCATGCGGTTTTTTTGAAACGACGTATCCACAATGCTTTTCCTTCAGGACATAGTGCGGCCTCCACGGGGGCATTAAGCTTTCTGGCTACCTATTCACTGTTTAGGACCAAGTGGTTGATCAGTGTGGGAATTGCTAGCCTGGCAGCCTTACTCTGTTACACACGCGTTTACATTGGAATTCATTTTGTTGGCGACATCCTCGCGGGAAGTATCTTGGGGTTTTTAGTGGCCATGTTCAGTTTACAAGCCATCTACCCATTTATGGCAGGATACGTTAAGCAATTAGATGCTGCCCGAAAAAAGTGGTTTCATGTAGTTGCCTACACCCTTGTGAGCCTGTTGATGGTAGGTAGCATCGTTAACCTTATCAATACCTTCTATACCTGATCTCCAATGGAATGGCTCATACAGCAGGACCAAGCATTGTTTCAGTGGCTAAATGGCCTGCACCATCCGTGGGTAGATCCGATCATGTGGGGCATCAGTGAAAAACTGACCTGGATTCCTGCTTATTTGGTGTTGCTTGTGATGATTTTCAGAAGAGAAGGATGGAAGGGAACCCTTCTTCTGTTAGCGTGTGTAGGCGTTTTAATCACCATAAGCGATCAAACAGCCTCAGGCATACTCAAGCCTTGGGTAGAACGATTCCGTCCGTGCCGCCTGGAGGCAAATCTGGACTTTGTGGTGCACACCCTGAATGGAAAATGTGGTGGTAAATATGGCTTTGCTTCTTCTCATGCTGCCAACTTTTTTGCCTTGGCCACCTTTCTGAGCCTATTTTTTAGAGAAAATCGTCTGACCATTTTGTTTTTCTTTCTGGCAACAGCCGTGGCTTACAGCCGAGTATATTTGGGGGTCCACTACCCCGGAGATGTACTGGCTGGAGCTGGAATTGGAGTTTTGGCAGGAGTCATTTGCATCATGCTCTTTAACACCGGGAAGAAACGGCTAGAATAAGTGTTGAGACTTTGCCTAGCTATCGGATTATCATCCACTCACAGACCAACTATACCTATCATGCTTACCGAACAATACTGGAGCCAACGCTATCAAACTGGGAGCACCCCTTGGGACCTTTCTCACCCCTCCACTCCCCTGGCAGCTTACATCAATCAACTAACTGATCCGAACCTTGAGGTCCTGGTGCCTGGAGCCGGTTCTGCTCACGAAGCAGCCTACTTATGGGAACAGGGATACCAAAATACCTTTGTGCTAGATTGGGCCAAAGAACCTTTAAGGTACTTTCAAGAACGCTATCCTGAATTTCCTCAGGAACATCTCCTTCAACAGGATTTTTTCCAACACACAGGCACTTATGACCTGATTCTGGAACAGACTTTTTTCTGTGCGCTAATGCCCAGTATGCGGCCAGCTTATGTCAAACACATGCACCAGCTCCTGAAACCAAATGCTAAGCTTGCAGGATTATTTTTTCAGTTTCCCCTGACTGAGCAGGGGCCACCATTTGGAGGAAGTAAAGAAGAATATGAACAATTGTTCAGGCCCCATTTTCATACACACATCCTGGAAAACGCCTATAATTCCGAACCGGGCAGAGAAGGAAAAGAACTCTTCTTCATTTTTAACCGAAAATAAACATGAGGTACATTTTACTGGGTTTTTTGCTGCTACACCTCGGGTACGGTCAAACCCTGCCGCTACAAGTCATTACCCGTCTACCTGCTTTCCTAAATGAAACTTCTGGTGCAGTTTGTCCCGAAGAAGGAAAAATCTGGCTCCACAATGACAGTGGAGACAATCCTTTTCTGTACCTGCTGAATCAACAGGGGGTGGTTACCCGCCAGCTCACCCTGGACTCCGCACAACATGTAGACTGGGAAGACATGACAAAAGATGACCAGGGAAACCTATATCTGGCAGATGCAGGCAATAACAACAATGACCGTCAGGACCTGGTCATCTACCGTATTCCTAACCCAGATTCCCTCGCCAGTGATACCCTGATTCCGGAGCGAATCTTTTTCAGCTACCCTGAGCAGGATTCTTTTCCTCCTGCCGATGAAGACCGGAATTATGACCTGGAAGCTGTCGTCTGGTTAAAAGATTCCCTCCACCTGTTTACCAAAAACCGAACAGATCCCTACACGGGATTTACCCGGCACTATCGATTGTCAGATCAGCCGGGCACCTATCAAGCCGCCTTGGTTGACAGCTTTTATACAGGCCCAGCACCAAGGGAAACCTCCTGGGTGACTGGCGCAGCGGTCAGCCCAGGCAAAAATCATTTGGTGCTCCTGGGCCATAATAAACTCTGGGTCTTTTCCTGTTTTGATGGCAGTGATTTTTTCTCTGGTTTTCATCAGGAAATAAGCTTGGAGACTTTCAGCCAAAAAGAAGCTATCTGCTTTGCCACATCGAATAAGTTGTACATCACAGATGAGCAGCTGATTATCCTTCCTCCACAATGGTATGAGGTGGATCTGTTCCCAGCATTTGACCCAACCTCTTTGGATTTAGGCGCAGATACCAGCGTAGCCGATAGCATAATCCTTGACATTGGTCTGGTACCGGCCGACCAAATTCTTTGGAGTACTGGCGATACCACCAAAACCCTAAGGGTCATCAGCAGTGGAACTTATTCGGTGGAGGTAACCCGGGGCAACTGTGTGGCGAGAGATACCATATCGATTATGGTGAGCCCGCTAAGCATTCCTTCAGAACTGCCCCAGCAGCAGGAGTTTGGCATTAGCTCAACTCCAAGTGGATACCAACTCGTGCTAGCTCCTCACCTACAGTTTGAGGCATTCGATATAACTATTTTTACAACAGACGGTAAACTGGTCAAAAGTTTCTCCTCTGAGCTTGCCCCTGGTGAACAGGCTATTACACTTCCAGACGACTTACCAACAGGCACCTACCTGGTCCGGATTCAGGGTGGAAACCCTCCAACCTGGATTAAGTGGGGGAAACAATTTTAAGAAAAATCAGAAAGATGGGGCTCCTATTCTTCTGTGGTCAGGCCTATCTCTTTGTCCCTTTTTCGATTTACCACTACACAAATCATTACGCTGAATTCGTAAAGGATGACCAGTGGAAGGAAAATTAGGATTTGACTCAGCACATCCGGCGGGGTGATGATGGCGGCCATTACCAGCAAGATCACCAGCGCATGCCTGCGATAGGTGCGCATGAAGGCAGGTGTCAGGAGTCCTAGTTTGGAAAAGAAAAAGACCATCATTGGCAGCTCAAACAGAATACCGCCTGCTACCACGATCTGGGTAACCAGGGAAATCACCTTGCCAATCCGCCATTGGTTTTGAATGGCTTCAGAAAGTTTAAAGGAAGAAAGAAACTGCACAGAAAAGGGCAGTACAACGTAATAGGCAAATGCAACTCCGATAAAAAAGAGCACACTTAGGATGAACACGGTACCTTTGAGTTTGCCACGTTCATGCGCATGCAAGCCAGGTTTCATGAACCGCCAGGTTTCCCATAGCACATAGGGGAAAGCAATGATAAAGCCTCCAAAAAAGGCAAGACCAATTGCTCTTAAAAATTGCTCATAAGGATCAATTGCCTGGTAACTCACCCCTACGCTGTCAAAACAAAGGGACTGGTTCAGGTCACACAAAAATTTGTTGACTGGAAACTCAGGGGAAAAGGGAGCAAGAATAACGGTATCGATGAACCATTGGATGTTGACGAACAGCCCAATACCAATAATCATAATAACTGCAAGGCTACGCATGAGGTGCCAGCGGAGCTCTTCCAAATGGTCCAGGAAAGACATTTCTTTTTCCTGGGATTGCCCATTGGAAGCTACTTTGCGGTCATTCCGATCCTTTCGGTTCGAACGAAAATCCTTAAACTTTGTAACAATACCCACAGCTGCGGATTAAAATGAACGTGCTTTTCTAACGAAAAATATTTCCTAAAGTTAGGAGATTTTCTGGTTCAAATACAGTGTCTCAAAGGAAAAGGAATCGAGGAAGGTGTAAGGAATGGAGGGCCCCCTGAAATTATGCGATCGACAGGAAAGGAGAAAATAATCGCCTAGATCGAGCTTATGCCTCTACCAACTTCATTTGAATGGCATACAGAATCACTTCTGCTGCCGTAGAGACATGTAATTTTCGCATGATATTTTTCCGGTGGGTATACACCGTATGGATACTCAAACACAGTTCCTCGGCAATCTTTTGTGCATTTGCCCCTTGTACCATGAGCCGGACAACATCTAGCTCCCGGTCACTGAGCGGGGGAATAGGATCGCAGCCTTCGTCCTGATCATCAGATTCTCGTTCCAGCACAATATCCAGTACTTTGCTGCAAAAATATTTTTGCTGGTTGGCGGTGGCTTTGATGGCACCCAATATTTCAAAGGCATCACAGGATTTTGTCAGAAATCCAAGTGCCCCTAATTCGAGTGCCTTTAGCACCCGCGTTTTCTCCGTATCGGAAGAAATAACCAACACCTGAGATATGGGAGAGTTATCTGAGATGTGCTGGATATCGTCAATGGAAAAATGGCCTTCCTGGTCATAGTCCAAAATGACCACATTGGGTTTTAGGGAGGGTAAGTTCTTTCTGAGTTCCAGGCTGTTGGCCACTTCTCCCACAATTTCGAAACCGTGCTGTGAGGATAATAATTGTTTTAGCCCTGTACGTGTAAGGTAATGAGAATCCGCAATTAAGATGTCGAGCGGCAGGGTATACATAAAACAAATTTTAACAAAATTAGCACTTTATTTAGATTTAATACAAATAAAAACAAAGAAACGTCCATGTGACTTCCCCCGAAAAGGTGGGGACAGTACTGCAAGGATCACCGCTCTTACTACCTTATAACCTCCACCGAATTCCCCCATAAGAATTCCTCCCCATGATGGGTCCCCAAACCATTGAACTGTCAAAGAAATCACTGAAGGGCTGATCACTGGCAAGAATTGGGGCTTCTTGTCGAAAATTGAGCAGGTTGCTGAACCCTATGTAAACCTCAAATTTCTTTTTCCATATCTTGGTGATCTGTCCATTTAGCAAAAAGAAATCATCCGTATAATCTTCCCGCCTATATTCAACAGGATTGGTCGTTGTAGTTGGGAGCCTTCTTCGACCTTCCCAATTCCAAGTAGCATCAAATTTCCAATCATTCGGTGTGGTGTAAGCCATGTTGAAAAATGCTCGATGTTCTGCCACCAGGGGTTTTCTTAATAATTCTCCACGATAGGTCGTCCGAACATCATACCAGCGATAGGCCATTCGGACATCCAGACGTTTGAGCACTTCATAATCGAGCTGTGCCTGGAAGCTGTTGGCAAAAGATTGTCCGTCCAGGTTATAAAATTGCACTTCCTGAGGGCTGGCGTCCCAGTCTACCACCACCTGATTTTCAAATATCGTACGATAAAAATCAACGGAAACAATCACCTCCCGCTCCCAAAGATTCACCCGCTGGCTGATATTGACACCACCATTCCAGGCAACCTCCGGGGCCAATCCGTAGGGGTGATCCGTGTTTTCTCCCTGAATAACAAATCTTCGTGCACTGGCCATCAAGCCCATTTGTTCTATGAGAATGTTTGCTGTACGCTGCCCCCGACCTGCTGACATGCGAACCACTGTACCCGAAAAGGGGGTATAGCGAACATGAAGCCTGGGCGTGGCAAAGGTGCCGAATAGGTTGTGATGGTCTACCCTCAAACCAGCAACTACTCCTATTTTTTCTTTGCCCGTTAGGGTATACTCAGTGAATATACCAGGTACTGTTTCTGTCCGCTCATATCTATCTCCAACAAACTGCTCGTCATACCGGTCCACCTGGAAGCTGCTACCCAGTTTGAGCTTGTGATTGGTATTGCCAATGATGGTCTGGTAAATCAGGTTGGCATAGCCACTTTGTTGATCGGCATTATACCCCCTGCGACCAAATGTGCTTTCGTGCTGATGAAGGCTACCGGCCAGTTGTAATCCAATAGATTTCCAGGATTGCCCTTTGAATACGTGCCCCGCTTTTGCCCAGCCCTCTATCCGCCTAACCCTTAGGTCAGTCCCCCAAAAATTGGTGGTTTCCGGAAGGGAACCTCTCTGATAATCCAGTTCTCCGCCCGTCAAATTGTAGGAAACCAGCTTTACCCCTGCCTGTCCCATCCAGCCATCAGTTCCCATGTACTGCCACCTGTTGAGGGCATAGAAATTTTGTTCAAGCGGATTGTCCATGAAGCCATCTTCATTCCGGTCCATCCTTACAGAATTATACCGGCCATGGAGTAGCAAAGCTGTCGACCACTTTTTATTCAGTTTATGAGCAAAATGGACGTTCGCCTCCATTCGTCCACCTTCATTCCCAAACAGGTTCACAAATACAGGTTCAGCCTCAGATGGCTTTTGCAATTCAACATTGATCTGTCCGACAACGCTCTCAAACCCATTTACTACCGAACCAATCCCCTTTGTCAGTTGGATGCTTTCCATCCAGGGTCCCGGTACCATGGCTAGGCCAATCCCCGAATTCAACCCACGGATATGTGGCATATTTTCCCGGCTAATCTGGGTGTAAGGTCCTGCCAACCCCAGCAGTTGAATTTGGCGAGTTCCCGTCACGGCATCTGAAAAAGCCATATCGATACTGGGATTGGTCTCAAAGCTTTCGCTGAGGTTGCAACAAGCAGCCTTGGTTAACTCCACCTGCCCCATGAGCTGTGTCTGCATGGGATTGATGAAAGAAAAGTCAGTGCTCTTTTTACGTTGTAAGATTTCGACATCACCCAGTTGTAGTTCTTGTAGGTACACCTCCAGAAAACTCTGGGAACCAACGGCAAGGGTGTCTCCCTGAAACCCCGCAAACTGGATTACAAGCGAATCTGTACCTTCAGCTCGCTCAATACGAAACATCCCGGAGGCATTAGACAAGGTGCCTACCTTAGTTCCCAGCCAATAAATGCTGGCCCCTGGCAGGAGAATGGGTTCTTCCATCATCTCAGAACTGCCAGGTTCCTTTGCTTTGGCTACCAATCCCCGGATCGTTTGTGAGGCAAGTACCCCAGGAAATAAAATGAAAAATAGAAATATATATGTTCGAACAGACATGATGTTGAATTAAGTAAAACAAACTCGCAGACCTTTGTTCAAAAAGCCTGATAATAAGGGGTTTTACTTTTTCAACCGTACAGAATAGGGGAACAATGTAGCAGCCAAGCAGCCTCAGGAGGTGGAGGGGGGCCGCTGTCAGGTTGCCATTTCCCAGCAGGGTAAATCTCAGGGAAGGTGTACTTAGGCGAAAGGTCTAGCAGGTAGGCACAAGCAGTCAACGGCAAAGGGGACCATTGAAAAGCAGGCTGTATCTGGCGCTCATCGAGGACTTTCAACAGGATTACTTCATTCGAACAGCAGCCTTTGTTCTCGCAGGAGGAATTGGGGGAATGGGCCTCCATTTTCTCAGCATACGCTCCACTACTTTCTTTTTTCAGGCAACAAAAAAGGGGCTTTTCCTCCTTGGGTTCTTCACATGATTGCCCTTCGCTTACCAGGCTTACGTTTTCGAGTTCCCCTTTGCAATAATGCATATTTACCTGTATCCCAAGGGACAACAGGAGGTAAAGGAAGGCACCGAATGTGTAAGCCAGTTGTTTCATACATGCTTATTCCGCTACAAATATACGGATTTTGTAGGAGAAAGATTGTGCTAACAGCAGCAGGTTGTTTCCTGAAATTACGCAAATTCATTGAATGTATTGAACAAATTTAGCTAAATTCGTTCAATACACTGATCTAATTCATGAAAATCCTTAAAAGACATATTGAAGATCCGTTTAAAGCGGCTCTGCAACCGAATAAAGTTCTGGTACTACTAGGGCCAAGGCGAGTTGGGAAAACGGTTTTGCTAGAGAAATTTATGGAGGGTCTTGATCAGCCATTACTATTTATGAGCGGCGAAGATCTACTGACCCAACAAGCTTTAGAACGCCGAAGCATTACCCACTACCAACAACTAATTGGGGATCATAAACTGCTGATAATTGACGAAGCCCAGAAAATTCCTGAGGTTGGAAAGGTGCTGAAACTGATGGTGGACCATATCAAGGGCTTGGCGATTATTGCTACAGGTTCATCCGCCTTTGACCTGGAACAACATACCGGTGAGCCGCTTACTGGAAGAAAGAAGACTTTTTATCTATTCCCTTTTTCTGAATTAGAATATGGCCAAGTTGAACCTAACTGGCAAAAGCCCGAATACCTGAGCCAACGCTTGGTCTATGGCAATTATCCCGAGTTAATTCACCTGCCTGATAATGCGGCTAGGGCTGAGTACCTCCAGGAAATGGTAAGTTCGTACCTGCTAAAGGATATTTTGGCTTTTGATGGACTGAGGAATGCAAACAAGATTTTCAGGCTGCTTCAACTCGTTGCCTTTCAAGTGGGAAATGAAATTTCCTACCATGAACTGGCCACTCAACTGGGCATAAGTAGAAATACCGTGGAAAAATACCTGGACTTGCTGTCAAAAGTTTTTATCCTCCATCGCCTGGGGGGATTTAGTCGAAACCTGCGCAAAGAAGTGACCAAAAACAGCAAGTGGTATTTTTATGACAACGGAATCCGTAATGCAATCATCGCCAACCTGACTCCTTTAGACCTTCGAAATGACGTGGGTCAGCTATGGGAAAACTACATCGTTAGTGAGCGAATGAAAAAACAAGCCTATGAAAAAATGCTGGTGTATAATTTCTTCTGGCGTACATATGACCAACAGGAAATCGACTGGATAGAAGATCGTGGAGGGAAACTGTATGCATATGAGTTTAAATGGAATGAACGAAAAAAAGTCAGCCCCCCCATTGCCTGGCGCAAGGCTTATCCAGCATCAGCGTTTCAGGTTATTCATCCAGGTAATTACCTGCCCTGGCTACAAGAACAAGAAACCTTATATTGAAAAGTGAAGTTTTTTAAGCCATTCTCTGTAAAATTAGAGAGCATCATTAACCTCCCTTTTCCATGTGGCAATGTCCCGTCTGTAAGCGCAACTTCAAGCAAACCAATCAGTTCCATATGTGTACCACCAAGGACATTGGGGAACTGTTCCTGGGAAAGCCGGACGAACTGGTGCTTGCCTACGATGACTTGGTGCAGGGAATGGCAGGCTGGGAACCCAACAGTATCGGTGCTTCTATCCATAGCATTGTGATGACGAGTAAGAAAGCATGGTTGATCATTAAGCCGATGAAATCACAGCTTGACGTGAAGTTTTACACAGATGATCCCCCCATCTCGAAACGCATCAAAAAGACCACCTCCTACCGGAATAAATTTGCGTGTCACATCCGAATTGCTCATCCTGATGAAATAGATGAAGAGGTATTTTTCCTGCTCAGAAAGGGGTTTGAACACTCATTAGAATAAGAGGTAAACGGGAAGCGGAACTAAAGGCTCATACTTGGGCAATATATTATTGCAACTTTGTTGCATTTAGCAAACCTAACTTCTACTTTTGAGGCTAGATTTGAATATGCTACACCTGTATCATAAGGATTTGCTCGCCAAGCAGCACGAGGCTGTGATGGTTTCGGTTTTCTTATAATACCTCTAGGTGTTTCCTACTAATTAGCTTAAAAACGATACTCTCAAGTTCTTAAATCAGTAAAAAGTAGTTTTTCATTCAATCCCTTTTTCCATGCGTATCAGCATGTCCCAACTCATAGGCTGGGGAATTGTTTTGGGCAATATTATTTTCCATCAATTAGCCGCCCAATCTTCTTCAACCTGTACATATAAATTATCGGGAAAGGTAGTGGCGGAAGCTTCTCATCAACCCGTGTCTTATGCTCAAGTCTTCATTCCAGAATTGAAGCGCGGGGTTTTCACCGATTCTCTTGGAAATTATGTGATCGATAAGCTGTGCCGCGGTCCCCTGACGCTGGTTTGTACACATGTAAATTTCCAAAATCTTGAAATCAGCCATACGGTTGATGGCAGTAATCAAAAGCTAAACTTCCATCTGGAAAAGCAATCAGTAATGCTGGAGGAAGTGGTAATTTCCGAACATAAACTTCCCGGGGACGCTTCGCAAACCAAAGAAGTGCTAGCTGGACGGATAATGGCCACCACTCGTGGGCTTCCGCTGGCACAAGCACTTCAGGAGCTTCCCGGAATCCGGACGATCCAAGCTGGCCCTCAAGTGGTAAAACCTGTAATTCACGGACTACACAGCAACCGTATTCACATCCGTAATAATGGCCTTCGCCAAGAAGACCAGCAATGGGGGCAAGAGCATGCCCCTGTTCTTGACCCATTTCAAGCCAGTAGGCTGACCGTTCTTAAAGGTCCGGCGGCTATCCGCTATGGCAATGACGCAATTGCAGGGGCCATTCTTGTAAATCCGCCTGACATGCCAGAAACGGATCCCTTCAGTGGGGAAGCCCACCTGATTGGGATTGCCAATGGCCGCCAGGGAATTGGGGCACTCAGGCTGGAAGGAGCTGTAAAACCAGTCAAAGGGCTATCTTGGCGGGTGCAGGGCAGTTTAAAACGCGCCGGAGATATGCGTGCACCTGACTACTGGCTTACCAATACTGGCGCACAGGAAGAGAATATATCTGCTACCCTCGCCTACCGGCGCAAAAGATGGCAGACGGAAGTATTTGCCAGCCAGTTCAACACTGAAATGGGCATTTTACGCGCAGGGCACATCGGCAACATAACAGACCTGTTGGAGTCTTTTGATCGCCAACAACCTCAATTTACCGACAACAACGAGTATGAAATTATGAACCCACGCCAGCAGGTTAAACACCGGCTGTTAAAAGGGAGAATCAATTGGCAGCCTACAGAAAATGATGACCTGCAATTGATCTACGGCTACCAGCAAAATCAGCGACAAGAGTTTGACATACGACGAGGTGGGAGATCTGATATACCTGCACTTGACCTGGACCTCACCACTCATACCGCGGAATTGGTATGGGAACGAACCCTCAATGAGTCTTGGGAACTGGTCACAGGAGTCTCAGGATTGTACCAGGAAAACCGAAATGTACCTGGGACTGGGGTTAGACCCTTACTTCCCTTCTATGACAGTTATTCAGGAGGTGCCTTCACCAGCATCAAGTGGACCACCAGCAAACGGGTTTATGAGGCAGGTATCCGATATGATGGCCGATTCACAGAATCGATCAGGTTTACCAGGCTCCGGGTACGGGAATCATTTGAATTTCCTTTCCATACCTTCTCGGCGAGTATAGGCGGATGGTGGAAGTTAGGCGATAACATGAATGTCCGGTCTCATCTGGGCTTAGCCATGCGGCCTCCTCATGTAAATGAATTGCTCAGTGAGGGACTTCATCATGGAGTAGCACGATTAGAGGAAGGGGATACCACGCTAGTCCCTGAGACAGGCATTAAATGGACAGGAGAATGGAGCATACGCCTAAACCAAAATTTTTCCTTTTCAGCAGCTCCCTACCTGCACTATTTTCAAAACTTTATTTTCATTACCCCTGATCCCCTGCCACGGGTAACCATACGGGGTACCTTTCCAGTGTATAATTACACCCAAACTGATGCCCTTCTGGCAGGAGTTGATTTATCAGGAACTTGGTCCATCGTCCAAAACTGGGAGCTTGAGGGGCAGGCGTCCTTCCTGAGGGCCAGGGACCTGACGAAGGAGCAGTTTCTTATTGGTATGCCTGCGGACCGAATAAGCGCAACCCTCAGACGAGAGTTTCCCAAGCTGGGCAATTTGAAACAAACATTTGTACAAATCCGTGGACAATATGTGTTCGAACAAATTCGCACCCCCGATTTACCGACTATAACGCCTGAGACTTTGCCAGAAGTTTACCAAACTCAACTGGATCAACTAAGGGCTTACCAGGCAACCGTATTTGGTGCCCCCAATGCATACACATTGGTCCAGGCTGAGGCAGGTACTACCCTTCCGATGGGTACTTCAGAACTTCAATTTACTGTCTCTTGCACCAACTTACTTAATACCAGCTATCGAGAGTATATGAATGCGTTCTGGCTATACGCAGATGAGCCAGGCAGAAATGTGAGCCTGCGAATTCGGTGGACGTTTTAACCAGGTTCTGGATTGACACTTTCGACAGAACCATAGATTTTCAAACCATGTATTAATCCAAAGTTCAATAGCTAAATCTACTTTTATGAACAACTATTCTTTTAAAACCCTGACTTTGCTGCTGGCAGTGCTAGCAGCTATGATGCTTATCACTTCTTGTGATAACGATGACGACGCTCCAACTGAGCCACCAAACGAAGAGGAAGTAATCACCAGTTTGACCATGACTTTTAGTGGTGGAGGTGTGGCCATTTTTACCTGGATCGATGCTGACGGAGAAGGTCCAGCAGCTCCTGTAATTACTGAGCAGGCACTACAAGCAAATACCACCTATACGGTAGATATCACCTTGCTCAACACCCTGGAGATGCCTGCTGAGAACATCACAGAGGAGATTGCTGAAGAGGATGATGAGCACCAGTTTTTCTTTGAAACCAGTGCTGGTCTTGACCTCGACATTGCCTACGCAGACATGGATGATGATGGTAACCCTCTGGGCCTGAGAACCACCTTCACAACAGGTGCAGCAGGAACTGGCACGGTAAAGGTTACCCTACGTCATGAGCCTACCAAAGGGATAACTTACACTCCTGGTGGAGCCATTCCTTCAGGAGCAGGTGGATCAACCGACATTGAAGTGACCTTTGATGTAGAGATTCAGTAAGTCCTTAATAGGTCATTATTTTTCCCTTCCCAGTTAAGTCTGGGGAGGGTTTTTTAATGGGTGACAAAAGGCATCTGGTGTACAAACTCTGGATTTTCCACCTGGGTGAGGATAAAAGCCGCAAGGTCTGCACGGCTGACTTTGGTTCCAGCGTTTACCCCTACCCAGCCTACGCGGTATGCTCCCTTGGCAGGATCATTTGTTAGACGAGGGCCACGAACGATGGTCCAATCTAGTCCACTACCGGCTAAAACTTCGTGGTGACGAATCGCATCACTCAGCACCTTCGGGACAAATAACTTCATGATCCCTCTTATTAGGTGATCAGTAAATTTGGGTTGGTCCTTTTCCGGGAATGGGAGGCCGCCCCCTGAAAGAGAAATGATTTTGGCCACCCCGTGCTGTTTCATGGCTGCAACAATGTTTTGGGTGCCGTTGGTTTGTAGCCATTCTGGAGAGCCTTTTACATGGCCAAATAAACTAAGCACCACATCCGTGCCCTCGATCGTTTTCTCTACCTCATGGGCATTCAACACATCTCCCTGGATGATGGATAACAGGGGAGATTGCTGGGTAATCTTTTCCGGTGTTCTGGCCAGTGCCTTCACACGGTAGCCTTTTTCCAAGGCCATACGGAGTACGTGCTGGCCGGTTTGGCCAGACGCACCAAAAATAGCAAGTGTTTTCATTTGGTCAGTTGCTGTTTAGCTTGTTGATAATTTTGCTCCAATACTTCATAGGAAACGGCTCCTCTTGCAATCGGTACGGCTTTATTTTCCCAAACAAGAAAAATGGTTGGAAACCCTGTTACGCCTAATTGGCTGCTCATGGCGAATTCTCTTTGGGCCGCTTCCAAAAATTTTACTTCCTTCATTTTCTCTACAAACGCCTCTCCTTCTACCCCAAATTCTGAAGCCAGTGGCCCGTATGCTTCCCAGTTTTTAGGTTCCATGCCATCAAAGTATATGGCTCGCTGAAGTCGAGCAGCAAAAGCGACCTGGACTTCTGGCTTTTCTACTTTCATGACCGAAAGGGCAATTCCGGGAGGAATGGAGGTAAAAATGGCGGTCCCTTCTTTCAGCGTTTTTTCCAAAAAATCAGCTCCAAAGGTGATGCCCGTTGCTTTTTCTACATCCTTATACGCCCACGATATGTAAGGCGCGACCTCACCAATAGGCCCAATCCGATCGCCTGTCACCATGCCACCTGAAATCACCTCGAATGCTACCTCATTTTGGTATTTTTCATGGAACTGAGAAAAGGTGGACGAAAAACCATAACACCAGCCACAAAGGGCATCGTACACATAAAGTACCTTCATCTTTTTTGCAGATTCTTGTTGACCCAATGCCGTACCCAGAAAAAAATGGGCGCAGACAAAAAGTAGCTTAATTTGTTTCATCTTTTTGGTGAAAAAATACATCTTAGGGTTACCTTACAAATAATTAGGTACCCACCTTTTGGTAAGTATGGAAAATACGTTTGCGAATATTACCCCTCGCTGTCCTATTCGAACCACCCTAGACTTACTTGGCGGCAAGTGGAAACTGTTGATCCTGTATCAACTGTATCATGGCCCCTTACGAACCTCAGAGTTGAAACGGAAAATACCTGAAATAAGTGAAAAAATGCTGATTCAGGAATTAAAGGTGCTAACCATAAACGAACTCGTTGTTCGAAAAAACTATCGCGAAGTACCTCCGCGTGTGGAGTATGCCCTAACTGAAAAAGGACAGTTGGCAATGCCCCTAATTGAAGAAATGAAACGATTTGCAGAGGCTTACACCCAAGCAGTGTAAAGCATCATTTGAACAAGTATCCTATTCCGCATTCCAGGTTAAATGACATATGACGAATTAACCGTGCTGCCCCAAGGATGTCAGGGTCTGAGGAAGAAATAAACGAAGTGGACAGGATCCTCATCATGGTGCCTGTCTGTATCCCAACGTGGTAGGAAAGCCGGGTCCCAATAATTCCCTTGGTGCCAACTGCAAAGGTAAAGGCCAAATCGTCAAAATTTCCCAGGTTTTCACGGCCATCCAGGTAGTACTTTCGGTCAATGTCCTGCAAGCGATAATTAAGGTACATTACTTCAAGGCGTTGGTAAGGCCCAATTGGCGCAATGTTCCCTCGCTTGAAAAAATTGTACCAATGGATCTGAACCCCTGCGGCATTCGCCCAGACATGTGCAAGGCCATTTTCTTTCTGAAAATTGGCATACCGCACCTTCGTTCCAATTTGGTAAGCTACCAAGCCCAAAGAAAAACGCCTGGAGATCACCCGTTCCCACCCGAGTCCCCATTTCAGATTGGGTCCCCATAAGCCCTCTTCACTGCCATAGGCCACAGCTGGGGCTCCTGTTACCCGGAGGTGCAGGATATTCTTTTGCCCCAAGTAACCCGGCACCTGGCTGAAAACACAGCAAGTATCTCCAAGCAGAAACAAAAAAATGATGCAGCAGGAAGCAAAAAAAGGGTTACGGAGCATAATCCAGTCTCAGGGATAACTGATTTGGTACATCAGGTCATATAATACGGAATTCATCAAATCATCTTTATCTTTTAGCCTCATTTTTTTCGGAAATTGCAACACATATTTTCCCGTTTTGATGTCATAGATACTTGCGTACAACATCGTTTCATGTGCCGGGGTAAGGCCATAGTATAGGGCTATCGGCAATAACGGAAAGACCACTACTCCGGCCCCTACGATAAATGCAGCATTCCTCCGCTTAGTTACGGTTGAAAAGGTTCCCACCCAGACAAAATGATCACATTGATATTTTTTTCGTAGCCGGTAAATTTCATTGTGGTTGGTGCTGATCATGTCTACCCCTTGATGTAGCCCCTGTTCATTGAACCATTCGTTCAGCACTGCAAGGTCTCTAAATGAAGCGACATCTGAGGCATCAAGGAGGTGAGATGCCAGGGATATGTGCTGTATCCCACAAGCTGATGCATGCTTTTCCAGGGTCTGGAGCATGTTCTGTTCTTTTTCTTCTGATTCTAGGTAACGAATTGATTTTTCTTTCCGCTCGTCATATTTCTGGTAATACGGCTCCACCAGCACAATTTTCTTTAGCCCCAAATTAAAGCCCTTAAGGGCAAGTTCACGCTGGAGATAAGTTCTTGGTAGCCGGTAGGCCTCTTTCTTGAGTCGGTTCTCCCGGATACTCTTCCCGTTTCGAATTTCAAGGGTCAGCAGCCTCAAGAAGGCGGAGTCCTGGTAAAGATCTCCCAGGGCGTTCTGAACAAAATTATCTGGTTCCCCCCCACTCACATTTGGAGAGAAATAATCCACATCCGTAACATGGTGTATGCCCAGTTCCCGCATCAAATCCCGCGTCATGGCCGCCATTCTGCCAGCCGTGCCCCTATTCTGCCAACACTCCAGGGAATGCAGCATCGCCAGGGTGGTTAGCTCATCCGGGGACAATTGTTCCATCAAGTAATATAACTTCCGCTCTGGACCATTCTGAACTGAGTAATCCTTGTGTACATCCCAAAACTGCCCCTGATTCGCGTATTTTGCCAGCCCGTACAGGGCATAGGCAACCGTCTCTTTCAATATTTGGTGCTTAGGATACCTCTGGCTTAATAAAAATGCATGGTACAGGGCAGGTTCGTAGGCTCGTTCCTGAAGATACAGGTGGCAAAGCTCAAAGCGGGCAACCTCCCGAATACGGAAAAATCGCTTTTCTGGCAATAAGAAAAAGGTTCCAGAGGGTCTGAGCCCATAGGCGGCGATTCTATCAGACAGGTATTTTTTTCTAACAGAAGTGCTGGGATGGGTTCCTACATCTGGCACAGTGTCTACCTGCAAGGGCGTCATCTCTGGGATTGTTGCCCGGGTATAGGAGTCGGGAAAACGGAGGCCTTTGATTTCCAAAAATTCCGGGATAAAGTCTGTATTGCCAAAGGGAAGCTCTGCCGTTTGAATCAGGTCAAATGCCCCCAAAGCTCCCTGGTAATCGTAGGGAGTTTTTCGGTACAACTCCCACCCAACTAAATCTGCCTCTTGCTCTTTTTCCTGGCTGTATTGCTTCCTTTCAAAAAGGGGGTATTCTTCTCTTTTTCCCAGAATATTTTTACGTGCTTCCTTCCTATATTCTCCTTGGAGGTAAATGTCGATGGGATGCTGACGGCTAAAGTGTGCAATTTCATGGCAAAGGATGAAAGCAAGTTCAGCTTCGTTATTTACCCGACTGATAAGCCCCAAATTTACCAGCAAGAGGCCCTGGTTGGTGGCAAAGGCATTTGCATTACTGGAGCGCACTGCATAGACCTGAATCTGGGCACGAAGTGCTGGGTCATGTATTAACAGACGGTCAATCAAGTCGCTTAGGTAGGTCGAAACTGGATCATTGAACAGGACCTTACCGCTGTGGAGCAGCTTATTCGTGTAATAATAGCTCTCTTCATAAAAATCCGACTTCAGGTCCCTGACTTCTTGAGGCTCATCATCGGGAAGTTGGTCAAGAGCTCTGGCAACTTTTGATTGACTGGACAGGAGGAAAGCAGGTGGAATAGGGCCCTGGGAACTGAGGCGGTGGTCATCATGGAAAACTTGCGCGCCTACCGCTCCAAACAAAATGCAATATCCAACAAATGCGTATACCCAGGTTTTCATAAAAGGTTATCGACAGTCAGTAGTAGCAGTGGTATGGGAGAAGCTGAACGAAGCAGTAGCGGGTTGCTTTTTTAGTTTAATGACGACATATGGCTGTGTCAGGGCCGAGGTTCTCAGACAGTTCTCTCCTGGTTCAGAGTTTACCACCGATACGGTGATAACAGCCTCCTTTTTTTCAACCTTGTCTACTTGGATGTTATATCCTCCGCTGGTCTTGGTTCCCATGCCACAAGCAATCAGGGTGTGTGTTTCGAAATTGACCTCTGGGAGGGTGGGACGAGGCATCACGCCTTTCTGCAGGACAGACCAGACTGCTTCCCAGGAGGCACCATCCGAAATGAACCGATCTTCAGGTTCCTCCATGCCGGAATATTGTCCCTGGTCAATAACCGTAAACTTGATTTCACCAGCCCCATCTGTGGTCTGTTGATGTTTACAACCTGCCAGGAACCACAACATCCCTACTAACGCCAACCAAAACAATTGTTTCATGTCAGGAGAGTCTTTTTAGTGTGGTACGAAAGGCAATGAATTGATCTTTGTAGCGATCGGTGTGGGCTTTTTGCAAAGCAGGAGCCGCTTCCTTCTGGTAAGCCTGCAGATGTTCTTCGGTGCGACACCGATACTGGATATTGAAGGTTGCCATGTTGGCGTCAACTACTGGGTCCAGTAGCTGGTTAAATTCAGAAGAATCGAAGTACCCGGTGGCCATCACATCCGGAATATGGGTTTCCTGCATCCAGGAAATCCACTCATCAGCCATCGACTTGTTGAGGGAAATGGTAACGCTGTAAATGATCATCGCCCCTAAAATTACAGCTTGCCCCTCCCCTTTGCAAGTAGGCCCAAAGCTCTCTACCTTTGCTTCATGCTTCCGCACACCCTTGACCAGCATTTCAAACTCCGCACTGAGAATGGGATGGACCAGATATGGGACCCTTGCAGAAAATTGTGGGTGGCGCACACCCCGGAGGAGGAGGTCCGCCAACGGCTGGTACAACACCTCCACCACGAACGTGGTATTGCGTTAAGCCGTATTGGGGTGGAGAAAGAGATCGCCTACTACGGCACTAGAAAGCGATTCGATGTGCTGGTATTTGATCCTTCGGGAAATCCTTGGCTGCTGGCAGAGTGCAAAGCTCCTTCAGTCCCCTTAAGCCAAGAAGTACTGTACCAGATTGGCCGGTACAATTCAGAGCTGAAAGCCCCTCATATGCTGGTGACCAACGGTAACACTTTGTTATTCTTCACCCGAGAAGCCAATGGCCGTTATCGGTTTTGTAAAAATGGATGGTATGACTAAGCTGCTACGCCACTCTTTCCTTGTAAAGATTATGCTGATCTACTTCCTGGCTGCGTCCTTCCCTTCACAGGCACAAGCTCAGCAACCCAAAGCCTTTGTAAAAGGCCTCAAAAAATACCGCAAGGCACAGCAGAAGAAATACAAAAACCCGGACGTCTCACCCGTTCGGGATAAGGCCAAGATATTCCCTGGCTTGGTTTTCTTTCCCGGCGATACGGCCTACCGCGTTGCTGCAACATTGGTCCCTAGCCAGGACACCCTTCCTTTTCTTATTCCCACCTCCAATCCCGAGCGGCCCAAAGAATTTGTGCGCTACGGCTACTTGGAATTTGAGCTGCACGGTGATAGCCTCCGTCTGGCGGTGTACCGCCTGCGCAGAAATGGAAAAGTGTTTGGGACTTCCCTTTTCCTGCCTTTTAACGATGCCACTAATGGCTCCACCACCTACGGCGGTGGACGATACCTGGACCTGCCCCTGCCTAAACCCGGAGAACTCGTGACCATCGATTTTAACCGAGCCTATCATCCGTACTGTGCTTACAGCGATGGCTGGTCATGCCCGATCCCGCCTGCGGAGAATCGGCTGGAGGTAGCTGTGGAAGCAGGGGAGAAGTTGTTGGAGGGGTGGAAGTAGGGGGATCAAAAAGACCCAACTAAGGTAGCTGCTACTGTAACCTCATCAGTGGTGGGGCTTATTTAACCTAAAATAGAAAGTAAACTTTGTTTCCTAAGAGTTAAAAAAAGAGTGGTTTTGCTTGGAAATTTCATCAAATAAAAAATTACTTGGAGACATAATTCTTAGGAAGTCCATTGGCTTAATGTGAACAAAATAGGTGAATCAAGGAGGCTTAGTTTTAAGGATTAGAATTTACTGCTGTTACTGCTAAACCAAACCATAAACAGATACTGAATATCTCTTTTCATTTTTTTTTGCAAAAAAAATTAGTACTTTTTAACTAAAATATGTAGCTTAGAAATAGATAACCTAAAAAGAAAAAGTCACTGCTTTACTATGGAATTTAAAAGATCATCTGTTCAACTGATCTACACA
>JBCDIQ010000005.1:0-38904 GCA_039024295.1 Bacteroidota bacterium
CTAAAAAGCTCTTGAAATAAAAATCTTTAGACCATTTATCTCTCCCCCTACAACCCCAACGCATAATAATCCTTGATATACACAATGCTCCCATCCGCGGGCATTTCGACTGGAGCAGGAATCTGAGGGTCCTGAATGTAGGCGCGTAGGTACACGCGCGTACCAGGGTTGAAGCTGGACAGGTCAATGGTCAGCTTGTGGCGATAGGAGATGACATCACCTGAGAAGCCGGGATAGGAAACTGGGCTTTCGACCGAAAGTGCTTGTTGGGGCCTGCCGGAGAAGCCGTTAATCTCGGCGGATAATCGGATGTTGCCAGTCAGGTCAGCGGAGGCGGTACGGTCATCTTTGATGCTCAGCCAAATTTCCAATTGAGAAGTGCCTCCTGGAACGACAACAGGTCCACTTCTACCATCACGGGTGAGGGGTGTACTTTGTCCAGGAATGAGGGCGACCATGCCTTGCAAGGTCGGCGGCAGATTGCCTCCCTGGCTGGTGTTGCCAAACATATCGGGCGCACCAGCTTCAATCCATGCACGTAGGTTGGCGAGGTGCTCGTCTTTTTTCTCTTCCCAGTCTGAGTCCGGATCTATGGATAAGGGCATGATGCCCGACTGCCCATCAATATCTTCGGTCATACGGTTCCAGAGAACCGATTCCTCCGGATTGCCCGGTACCACGCGGAAGGTGTAGGTGCCATCGGGATCATTTTTGATGATGGGGTGGAGCAGCAGGGTGTTATACGAGCTCTCAATGCTACGGAAGTCCGGCTCAAAGGTGCCGTCGTGGCAGCCGGAATTGGCGCAGGTCGGGCGAAAAATGCGTGTATGCAGCCCGGTGATGGATTGGGGATCTACATTGATCAGTTCGGGGTCCACGCCTCCTGGTCCTGCCTCCACCTCGTCAAAGGGATTGGGCGGGGCATCATCTCCCTGGCTGTCGCAGCCGATGAAGGATACGGTGAGGAGGAGGGTGAGGAAGAAGAGGAGTTTTTTTATGGGATTAGGCATACAGAAAAATCAAGGCTGGTTATCTTATAATATCGGGCTTCCTATCTACAACCAAAAAGGAAACTAGGAAAGGATAAAAGTTGGAATGTGATACTTTTCCAATCAATTCAACATATCCAAAATCTTCCCCAAATCGAATCAAGGCTTGCCTTGATGAAGACCCCGCAGTTTGGGGAGGCCAACGCGCATGTTTTTTTATAAAATATCATTAGGGTGTTATAAGTTTAATATCAATCAGCTTCAAGTGGATTTTTATCTTAATTAATCGGAAGCTTTTGAGAATCACATTTCAAAAATGAATACCACCAAGTGGGAAATACCAAAAACTGTTGAGCGAAGCGAAATCCCGCAAAGCGGGGATAACCGTAAACCGTTAACTAATTTATATTCTGTCAAATAAAGACCTAGCCGATCCTGCCAACAGGCCGCTTCCAATCACAGTATCTTTGATGCCGAGAATCTCGGCCACGGTAGGGGCAATATCGGCAGATTCCCCTACGGAGTTGTTGACGCTGCCGCGGGTAAGGTTTTGAGGCACGTTGGGGCCTACCATCATACCGAAAATCCTTCGGGCATTGGCGTCGGAATGGTCGTAGCCGTACCAGTCGTTTTCGTCCAGAATGGGATTGGGCTGGAGGTTACGGCCGCATTCGGGTACCAATAGTAAAATGGTGTTATTGGACATTTCCGGAATCTGCCGCTGGATGTAATCCCACATAAATCCTACCCCGTGGTCGATCCGGTGGAGGTTGCGCAGGTAGGTGGTGAAATTGCCGTGACAGGTATCTACATTGTTAAGGTTCACCACGGTGAGTGTGGGTTTGAACCACTTCATGACCTCACAGGCATAGCCGATGTTGCTCAGGTCATTGATGTCATTGACCGGCGGCTGGGTAATGGTGCCATTGGCCGTTTTTTGCCAGGTGGCTTCCAGGAAGTTTTTGATGTCCAGCTTTTCTTCCGGTGTATTGCGAATTCCTCCGATTGCACTCGCTTTGTTCTCGAATACGTTGTCGAGGAAGTATTTCATTTTATAAATCGGGTCCAGCTCGTATTCCGGGTGGTAGACCTTGGATTTTGACAAATGCTTGAAGCCCAATTCCCCGAAAGTAATCTGAGGTGCCAGGAAGTTGGCCGCATACTGCTGGCCATACTCCGGATGGGTGCTGTGGTTCAGGAGGGGAACTGAGTTGCCAATGCCATTGCCCACAAACCAGACCTTGCTGGCAGGTTCTCCTGCATGGCGGCGGACGTACTCAAAAATGGTGGGATTCAGTGGTTTTTGGCGAAGCCCCTGAGTTGTGAGCGTGTTTCCCTGCAGGGCCACATTTAGCCCGCCATAATGCCCCACAAGGGTGGCGCGCATTTCCCGAAACAAGGTCCCTTGCTGCTGGAGGGTCTGGTTCAGCAGCCTAGGAATTGGGATTTCCCCACGAAGACTTGCATCGGTGCCATATACAATTTTTTGTTCTGGCGGATCGCCATTCAACAAGTTGTAGAGGATATTTCCTGGAATGGCTTCGTTCTGGCTACCATCCAAGTATCGCTGCTCAACTGCCTCCTGCTGGCGCACCCCGCCTGCGAAGAGCACCACAACCACATGGTCTGCCAGGCGGGACTGGGTCCGGGCAAACAGCCTTCCACTAGGCAACAGATATGGCATGCCAATGGCTCCCACGGCTGCCGCTCCTGCTTTACGTAAAAATGCTCTTCTTTTCATGTTTGAAGAAGTTACCGGTTTTCGGTTCTCGGTTTACAGTTGGTTGAGCTATGCTCTTAATACTGTAAACCGAACACTGTAAACTGCGCACTATCAATAAAATTGGTATTCCTCTGCCAAGGCAAAGGAGACGTACACCATTTCAGCAGAAATATTTGGGTCTGAAGAAATGAAATTCTTCATGTATGCTTTTTCCGCCTCAGAAGGTAAGCGAACGAAAAATCGTTTGTAGGTATCGAGTAAAAATTCGTCCATGTTTTCCCGCATGTACTCATCGGTAGGAAGGACTACATCGGGACGGTTCATTAGGTTACTTACCACAATTTCAAATGCCAGTTCTTTGTCTCCAATCGATTCTACGCACTTGCGGATTTCGATCATTTCATCCGCAGAGAGGGCTTTTTGGAATAAATTGGCATATAAGATTGAGATGAATTGCTCGATGGATTTTTGCTTTTTCTTTCCTGCGTTGGCTGAAAGGACCTCCTCCGGGTTGACCTCATAGCGGTATTCATCCTCAGAGGAAGTACAGCCCATCATCAGCAGACCTACCAATCCAATTATTCCAATCAGCTTTTTCATCTCCTAAAAATTTGCGTATTCGTCTGTAACCAGGATTTCCTTTTGCACGCGCTGAAAGTTCCGCTCGGTAAAAAAATGCTCCATCATGGTGCGGGTTTCAGCAGAAGAGGGCTCACGGGCCAGCAGGGTTTGGTACGCCCACCGAATCATCCCTTCATAAAACTCTCGAGAATATACCAAAATTCGCACATACTCTTCCTTGTTTTGAGCAGCTTGGCCAAAAATGGTGGACGAGTTGTTGTACTCAATGATCTCAAAGGAATTGTCAAATTCAGCCTGGGTATGGAACCGGAAAAACAAATCATTGAAACACGACCGGATAAAGTTGATAGAATTCATGTTGATCTCATCGTAAATGTCGTTTTGCAGCATCCGGCCGTACATGTCATTGATGGGAATCTGGCCATTTTGGTATTCCAGACGGGAATCAATCACGGCCCGCATCCGGTCAATCCGGATTTGTCGTTGCTGATAGGCGGCCATGTTGCCGTTGAGGGAATCTTTGATTTGATCAGCGCGGATGATGCCAATTTCTCGGCGAATGCCCGCGTCAGAAACGCCCTCCAGCAATCTTGCTTTGCTTAGTTCGTATATCCGTAAGTAATAAGCCCGCTTGTAGGAGGAATCTCCCTCAACAAAATCTGAGCTGGTCATCAACCGATCGACCAGGGCTTCTCGGGAAGCTTTTTGAAGTTCACCAGTGCGCAGTTCTTCTACCACCTGGGCCATTTCTGCATCAACGGGTTCCCTTCCTAATAGGTCGATGTACAAGCGGTTGACATAGTTTTCTACCAAAATGGTGGGAATACCGCCGTAATCCGGAGCGTCGTTATCTGGCACCAATACCTCTTCGCCCGCGTCAGTGGAACAAGCGGCCCAAAGCAGCAAAAGGCTAAATAACGGGTAAATCAGTTTTCTCATAATGCCTCAGGTTACTTTTTCGTCATGTCCCCGTACCTTAAGCTTGTTGAAAGATGCGACAAATTGGGGGTGGCTTCGACATACTCAGCCACCGAAAAACTGAAAAGTATCATGCTGCACATCATGCGTCAGGCTTCTTTTTTACCATCAGGGGCTTTTTTGCAAGGAGCGGCTTTTTCTTGACAACACCTCCATTCCCGGTAGGCTTTGCCTGGGCTTTTTGAGCGGCCTTTTGTTGGGTGATTTTCTCCAGTTCTGCTCGCTTCAAGGCTTCCTCCTCTGGGCTGAGCATGCCAAAATGATAGATGAAATTTTCCCTGTCGTACTCGCTGTAATCATACGTTTTAGTCATGGTAAGGCATTCAGTGGGGCATACCGTGGTACAGAGCCCGCAATAGCAGCACTTTGCCATATCGATGTCGAATACAGGCAGGTGAAGCCGCTTGCGTGAACCGTCTGAAGTTCTGCCTAAATCTTCAACTGCCCGAAAGCTCTCGATGGTGATGCAATCTACCGGGCAGATACGTGCACATTTATCACACACAATACAATCGTCCCCTTCCATGTGCAGGCGATAACGTCCCGTATCCGGTACAGGAATTTTTTCCATGGGATACTGAATGGTCACTGCTTTATCTGCCTCCTTGAAATAATTTTCATCTTCTATAGAAACAGGGGTCCGGGATCGGCCTCCTTTTTTCAGGTGCCTCCCGGTTTCTTTTGCGCCTGTCCAAAGGCTGGAAACCATTGTCTGAATTTCCTGGAAGTACTTCATATTCATCTGCTTCTAAAATACGCCTTTCTTTTCTTCCTGCAAATAGTCTCCTATCTTTGAACCATGAACATTCTGGTCATCGGATCGGGCGGTCGCGAGCACGCCCTTACATGGAAACTCGCCCAGTCTCCCCGCTGCGAACGTGTGCTAATTTCACCGGGAAATGCTGGGACCCTGGAAGTCGGGGAAAACATTCCCATCGATGTCCAGAATCACGAATCGGTGTATGGATTGGTGCAGCAAGAAGAAGTTAACCTGGTCGTGATTGGTCCCGAGCAACCGTTGGTAGATGGACTGGCTGATTTTCTCCGAGAACGAAATGTAGCGGTAGTAGGCCCTGGCCAAGCAGGTGCTCAATTAGAGGGGAGCAAGGAGTTTTCCAAACGGTTTATGCAGCAGCATGGCATTCCAACCGCGCGCTACCAATCTTTTGACTCAGATGAAATAGAAGCTGCACTTTCCTATGTGCGGGAGCAGCCTTTGCCGGTTGTGGTGAAAGCGAGCGGACTTGCAGCGGGAAAAGGCGTCTTAATCTGCGAGACCCATGTAGCGGCTGAAACTGCTGTTCGAGATATGCTCTCCGGGACTTCATTTGGAGCGGCAGGTACGACTGTGGTCATAGAAGAATTCTTGAAAGGCATCGAGATTTCCATTTTTGTGCTCACCGATGGCACCTCCTACAAATTGCTTCCATCAGCCAAGGATTATAAGCGGATTGGGGAAGGAGATACTGGCCTGAATACCGGAGGCATGGGAGCCGTTTCCCCTGTACCATTTGCCACGAAAGGTTTTCTCTCCGAGGTTGAGGAAACGATTGTAAAACCAACATTGGCCGGACTTAAGGCAGAAGGTATCCCCTACCAGGGCTTTATTTTCATTGGCTTGATGGTGGTGGACGGCACCCCTTATGTATTAGAGTATAATGTTCGCATGGGAGACCCTGAAACAGAAGTGGTCATCCCTCGTCTGGAATCAGACTTGGTGGAACTGTTCGAAGGGGTAGTAAACGGAAATCTCTCTGAAAAAGAGCTGAAATTATCTCCCAAAACCTGCACAACGATTATGCTGGTAAGTGGCGGATATCCCGAAGCCTATGAAAAGGGTAAGCTGATCACCGGGCTGGAAGATGTAGAGAACTCTATTATTTTCCATGCAGGTACCCGCGCCGAACGTGGACAAATATTCACCAATGGCGGTCGGGTCATGGCCCTGAGTTCTTTCGGTGAAAGTATCCAGCATGCGATCCATTATTCACTCACAAATGCCAGCCGAATCAATTTTGAAGGTATGAACTATCGAACTGACATTGGGAAAGATTTAATTGAGACGTAAAACCAACTTCCCATAAACAGTCCTGCAAAAATAGACTTCATGTCTTTATGTAAGTCTGTTGGGTGCTACAGCACCTAAGCTGTAAGGGGGAACTGGCCCAACGAATTCGCTAGGTTTAGGCACGGAAATACCAGCCCCTAATCGGTACCAGCGTTTCATTCACCCCGGGGTCGTAGCTTAAGACGCGCATCACTTTAACGCAGGCAACATCGGTGCTTTCTTATGCTGAAAGTCTTGCATCCCATGAAGAATTTCATCCAACAGCTCAATTGTCTGACGAATGTATGGGCCTTTGTTGAGCATGACGCATTCTGCCCGTTGGGACTGGGCAGCATCGGTAATCTCGGCCCGTGAAGGCAGGCCTTTTTTGGCGAGGTTTTCTAAAACTTGAGTGGCCCATACAATAGGGACATGAGCTGCTTCACATACCCGCAGGATTTCTTCCTGAACTTCTGCCAGGTTGCGCCAGCCACATTCGATGGCAAGGTCTCCGCGCGCAATCATGACCCCAACTGGATATCGCTTCATGGCCCTTAGCAGTAAATGGGGCAAGGTATCCGCTCCATTTCGGGTCTCAATTTTCAGGATGATTCCCAGGTCAGGCCTGGCACCCAACTCCTCCAAGGCTTCCAGTAAATCGTCTACGTCCTCTGTTCGGTTCACAAACGACATATTTACCACATCTGCATGTTGAACCACAAACTCCAGGGCTTTTCGGTCAGCCTTGGTCAGGCCAGGTAAATCCAGTTGAGTTTGGGGCAGGTTGATGCCTTTTTCTGCTCGGAGCTTGCTACCGTTAGGGCCAGCTTCTGTCACCTGAATCAGGAGTTCCTCTTCATCTCGATGAATCACCATGCCCACAATCTTTCCATCATCCATGCTGATGGGATCTCCCACCTTGATGTCACGGTATAACTCTGGAATGGCGCAACTGATATGGGCGGGTCGGATGATTCTTCCTTCTTCGTCCAACTGAGCGGCTTCTCCCAGTTTTCCTTCCAGGTGGAGGCGTAGGCTATCACCGGTTGAGATGGGAATAAACTGGGGGACTGGAGGAATGTCTCCAATTCGTGCCTTGTCTACGGTATCTCCTTTGCGGCGCAGTTCAATTTTGTGTCCCTGCAACAGGTAAGTGGTAGCCATACAAGTGCCCCACCAGCCGTTCTTGCCTTCTTTTTTGACCTGGATATACCGTTTCTTTCCCCGGGTATCTTTGAGGTACAATTGGTCTTTGGCCTTGAATCCTGCTATGAACTCAGCAGGGAGCGGCACATGGAAAGCTCCTTTTTTGGTAGTGGGGACAGATGCCGGGGCCAGCCATACTTTTGCTGGCTGATCTACATTCCCATAAACATCCTTTTTGGGTTTGATGCGCCTTACCTTTGGGCCTTCCTCCAAAGGGCCTGTGCGCAACTTGGGGCCTGCCAGGTCCATGGAAACTTTACAGGAAAGTCCGGTCTTGGTCTCTGCTTCTCTTAAATGCTTGATCATGGCTGCCCATGCTTCCGGCCCATCATGGGCACAGTTTATTCGGGCCACATTCATCCCGGCTTCCAACATTTTACGGACCAATTTGGGATCCCTGGCAGCTTCTGAAGGAAAGGTGACCATGATCCGAACCCTTCTGTTACCTGGAGACGGCCCCAATAAGTCTGCTGCATGCGCATCCAGTAGCTCTGGCCCTTGAGAAAAAGATACAGGCGGATCTTCATATTTTGCTTCCTGACCAGACAGCAACAATAAATTATCCCGAATCGCCAGCATAGACGCAGCCACGTGGCTTTCTGCCTTCCCCAATCGTGAGATGCCCAGTTTTCCCAGCTTGCGCTGCATTTCCCGGATATCAAAATGCCGCAGCCCCAGGTAGTGCAATAGGTTGATTGCACTGTCACGATGGGTATCAGGCATGTCTGCAATCAGGTCCTGGCGGTCCACGGTGAGTTGCTGGCTGTATTGCCAGATGGCTTCAAGCTTGTCAATCAGGGGAGAAAGGGTTTCCTGGGAGTATGGCATATGGTGGCAGATAAATGGTTATGATGTTATGAAAAGAACAGGCCCACACATTCAGGTGCTGTCTCCTGCTAAGGCTGCCTGGTTTTTGGTTCGAGGAGGATCTACATAGGGTTGGATGATGAGCTTTCGGGTATTGAGTTCAAGGGCCAATAAGTTCCCCGAGTCTTCTCTTTCCCCTACGTACACACACCCATTATCCAGTGGGATGACCTTTGCCTCATCGCTAATTGCCGTTTGGATGGCATCTAATGGATGGGGGTGGTGCCCATGAATGATGGTTTTGGGGAAGTTCTCAGGGACGGGAAATCTACGAATATTTAACAGGCTATTGGCATCTTCATAGGGATTATCCAGCGAGAAATCCAGGCCGGCATGAACAAGTAAATATGACTCAAGCTCATAATAGAGCGGCAAGGTTTTAATGAACTCAATATGCCTTGGAAGTACCTTGCCTTGAGCATCAAACAGGCTGCACTGTTCCAATGGCCCGAGCCGCTCGGCAAGGGCTTCATAGTCATAGGGAAGCTCCAGGTAGATTTGCTCGTGGTTGCCACGAAGGGGAAATACCTGCAACGGGCCTGCTACCAATTCCATGACCCGCTCCAGGGCTTCGCGGCTCCCTGGGCCTTTGTTGACATAATCTCCCAGCAAGAACAGCTGATCATTTGGGCTTAACTGCAGGTGTTCCAAAACCCTATCAAAAGTCCGGGCACACCCGTGTAGGTCGGGGATTACCCAACGTTTACCAGGCGGACTAAGGGGCGGAACGCTGTACATTTCCAGTTTACGGTTTCACCTCCAAATTAGAACAGATTTCTGGATTCCTGCTAGTAAGAAGGTAAATTATCAGCCTTAGGATCAGGATTAGATTTCTGGTCTTTTTCTCTGGGCTTTTCAAGCATTCGACATGAATTTTGCTGATTACTTTTCTCATGACTCAACCGCTTATGCTCAATTCCGGCCTCAATACCCTATGCCTTATTTGAGTACCTGGCGGGCTTGTGTGAGAAAAAAGAGGTCGTATGGGATTGTGGAACTGGAAATGGCCAAGCTGCGGTAAAACTGGCGGACCATTTTGCACACGTGTAGGCTACCGATCCCAGTTCCGCCCAGCTGAACCAAGCATTTTTTCATGACAGGATAACGTACCAATGCAGCCCGGCAGAGGCAAGTGGCCTACCTGACCATTCTGCTGATTTAATTACTGCTGCCACTGCCATTCATTGGTTTCAATTTGAAAAGTTTTTCGAGGAGGCAGGGCGGGTTGGCAAACCGGGTGCGGTTTTGGCTTTCTGGACGTACGCACCTTGTACCGTAACCTCTGGTGTAGATGAGGCGTTTAATCGCTACCGCACAATGGTAGCGGACTACTGGTCTCCTCAGCGCGTGCATGTTGAAACAGGCTATCAGCATATTCAGGTCCCTTTCGCAGCACTAAATCCTCCTACATTTTCCATTGTAAAAAAAATGGACCTTACGGCATTTATGGGATACCTGTCTACATGGTCCTCTACCCGGAATTATAACCTGGCATTTCCAGAGACCCCTGCGTTGCAGGAAATATTCCCCTATTTCGCCGAAGCCTGGGGAGAGGAGGCGACCCATCGCGAGGTGAGCTGGCAGCTTCACCTTCGGGTATTTCGGTTGTGAGAATGCCCCCTCACGGCCCTTTGGCCTCTCTTCGATAAATGGGGATTCCTCCTACGGTCATTTCTCGGAATTGACTGAAGAGGAGTGGAAACCTTTTTTTAAATTTTTCGAATCGGCTACCCGGATCGATGATCAAACCAGGCATGTCGCGCTTGAATTGCCGAAAAATTCGAATGTCAAGCTCCTTTATAGAGGTCGGAATCTCTCGATTTACCTGAGAGAGATAGGAAATACGTTGGTAAGAAGCCCTAAAATCTGTGTACCGGGTAGCCGATCTCGCCTTGGTCCAGTAGTGCCATTCTGGCTTAAATCCTAAAATCCAAACCCCTGAGATAGTAAAGGGATCATCAAAAAACGTAATGAGTTCCTGCTCTTGCTCATCCGGGAAGCAGTCTCCGAACAGCATTGATTTGCTGGTTTCTGCTGAAATGAAAGGAACATCCTTTGGAGCCACCAGACCTGTGACACCTGCAAACGTAAGAATGGGTCCGAGAAGGAGTAAGCCCCCCGTTGCAACCCTCAACCTGATATTTCTGCTAAGCTCCCATATTTTGGAGGTATAACCGGCAAGTGGGAGTAGCGCAAGAAAAAACTCATCTCCTTGAAGGTTTCTTCCAGCAATTAGGTAGCTGATAAATGCACAACCTAGCCAAAGGGCTTGGGCAGATTCTACCCGGCGGATCATAATGGTGTAGGTGAAGTATTTTACCCTGAAGTGGATGAACCCCAGTATGGCTATGATCAGTAACCCAACCCAGCCAATTGTCCGAGTAAGGGTCAATGCGCGCTGGGAATAAAAGGCTAACCCTTCTCCTTCTGGCAACTTAAACCAAAAATGTGTGAGGATGCCAGTTCGCCAGAACTCAGATAAGCTGTTTTGATAGAATAGCACCAGCCCAAACAGCAGTCCACATAATCCCATTCCGATGAGAATGGTCAGTAATTCATCCGTACGAGGCCTGCGAATGCTCAAGTAAAAAATGATCACCCCCACAACGACCATGAGCAGGGTGTAATCAGCCAGAAATACAAGCATTAACACAAACCCAGAAGTAAACAATCGCAGGAAGTTTCCCCCTTTTTCATTGGTCAGACGCAAGATGGAATGGAAGGCATAGGTAATCGGTAGAAGTGAAAATAAAGGAGCACTTAGTTCCATGCCATGCCAGGGGGTGGCGGAAAATACGATGATGAGGATGCCTGGAAGGAAATTCTTTCGCTCTATAAACTTGTTCTGAATCAGAATACCATTGAAATAGGCAGCCGTGAGGTAGAGGTAAATGCAGGTAGCAATGCGCAGGCTTACCAGGGAATACTCTCCCAGTAATCCTTCAAAAGCAGCGTACAACCAAGGCATTATGGGAGGACCTGCATACCAGACGCTCAAATAGAGCTTGCCACCACTCGCCAGTTTTTGACCGCATAGCCATAACAATGCCTCCTGAGGCAATATATAATCTGGCAGAAATACAACGATTCTTGTTGCCAGGACCAGCAGCACGAGCATGATGTGCGCTGGAAGAGGAAGATTCGCTAATTGTCGAAACAAGCTTAAAGCCGGATTACAAGGCGTAAGAGTTCAACATGATCGGCATGATGAGCATCAGGATGTTTTCTCCCTCTTCTTGGTCATTGGGCAAAATGATTCCAGCCCGGTTAGGCTCAGAAAGCTCGATCACCGCTTCGGCAGTTTCCAGGTTGTCTACCACATCTACCAGGAGGGCAGCATTGAAGCCGATTTCCAGGTCCGACCCATCATATACGCAAGTGAGCTTCTCGCTCGCTTCGTTGGCGAAGTCGGGGTCTTCAGAGGAAATCTCCAAAGTATTTTCAGATATCTTGAACCGGACCTGATGGGTGCTGCGGTTTGCGAAGATATTCACCCTGCGCAATGTAGAAGCAAGGTCTTTTTTACTGATGAAAAGCCTATTGGGGTTATCAGAAGGGATGACGTTTTCATAGTTGGGGTATGAATGATCAATCAGCCTACAGACCAGGATCAGGTCTTCTGCCTGAAAGGAAGCGTTCGCATCGTTGTATCCGATAATCACGTCGCTGTCAGAAGAAGCATTTAAGGATCCTTTCAGGAGATTCAGGGCTTTTCTGGGAACAATGAAATTAGCTGACTGCGCAACCGTCATATCTACCCTGCGGTAGCGCACCAACCGGTGGGCATCTGTGGCTACAAAGGTGATTCCGTGTTCGCCCAAGTCGAAGAAAATGCCGTTGAGGGCAGCCTTATCCTCGTCATCCGAAGCCGCAAAAAGTGTTTTATTGACCGCTTTCAGCAAGGTCCCGGTGGGCATTACCACAGATTCGGTGCTCTCAGGGATGGGAATTTGAGGAAAGTCTTCCCCATTTTCCCCGCTGATTTTATATTTCCCGTTTTCCGAATGGATTTCCACGCCAAAGGTTCCCTCCTCAACAGAAATGGTAACCGGCTGCTCAGGCAATGCTTTTAAGATGTCCATCAAGATTTTGGCGGGTACCGCCACGCGCATGGGGTCTCCGTGTACCTCAACCAAAATGCGCGTTTGCATGGAGGTCTCCAGGTTTGTGGTGGAGATGACTAACTCATTTCCAGTGATTTCGAAAAGAAAGTTTTCGATGATGGGCAGAGAAGAGCGAGAGGGGATTGCACCTGCCACACGGCTGAGCTGGCGCAGTAGCGCAGAGGAGGAGACAACAAAATTCATATCGGATCAAGGTTGACGCGGGACCAATCCCGTTCCAACAAAGCTAACAATCTTTGGGAAAAAATACACGGAGGATTTCGAGGCAAATTTGCCGAGGAGGCAGGGATTTTTTCTACTAGCAGGGCCCTCTCTGTTTGGCTCAGGAGGTGCCAGCCTTTTCTGTCATGAGGTTGACTCCATAGGTGGGTGCCAGGTTCCCCAGCATTTCCCGGGTCATCTCTTCCAAAGAGTAAGACGGCCTCCAGCCCCAGTCTTCCCGAGCGTACCGGTCATCGATGGAGTCAGGCCAACTGTTGGCAATGTGCTGGCGAAAATCCGGTGCATAGCTAACTTCCAGGGCTGGCATGAACACCTGGATGGCTTGAGTAAGTTCTGCTGGAGTGAAACTGAGCCCATTCAGGTTGTAAGAAGACCGAATCCGAAGGCGTTCCCTGGGCACTGACATCAGCTGAATGGTAGCCTGGAGGGCATCCTTCATGTACAGCATTGGCAGGCGCGAATGTGCATCTAGAAAGGAGGTGTACCTGCCATGTTGCAATGCTTGGTGAAAAATATCCACCGCATAATCGGTAGTTCCACCGCCTGGGGCAGCTTTGTAGCTGATGAGGCCCGGATACCGCAGACTTCGCACATCAACTCCATACCTGGCTGCATAGTATTCACACCACCGTTCACCTGCCAATTTGCTGATCCCATACACTGTATTAGGGTCCATGGAACAGTATTGTGGGGTGTGCGCTTGGGGGGAACTAGGACCAAAAACCGCAATCGAACTGGGCCAGAATACCTTTTCTAGGCCTGTTTGGCGGGCTGCTTCCAGGCAATTGAGCAAGCCCGTCATGTTGAGGTCCCAGGCCAGTTCGGGGTGTTGCTCTCCTTTCGCGGAAAGGATGGCTGCCAGGTTGTAGACCTCTCCGACCTCATGAGACTTGATGAGGTCAATCAGGGCATCGCGCTCCATGACATTTAGCTCGGCAAATTTCCCTTCAAGTGGTGTTTTAGGGGCACGGATATCAGCGGCGATTACCGCTTCTGTTCCCTTTTGCAGGTATAAAGCCTCCAGCAATTCTTGCCCTATTTGGCCCATCGCACCGATGACCAGGGTTTTCTTGCCGCCAGATGTGTCAAACATATGTTTGAAATTATGTTTTGGTTGCTTCGCGTGTGGAGGAAAGAACCCGGTGCTGAGTAGGAAAGTTTGCGGCTGACATAGGAAAGGCACCTTATTCGACCCTCAATTTTTCAAATATCTGCTAATTTGTCGAAGAATTCAACCATCAGAGGCCTACATGTTAGGACGGTTTTTGTGTTCTGACAAACTACCCAACAAATTGTACCTTTGGAACATCTATGACTCCTCCCCGTGCCATCCCCAACCGGATTCGTGCCTTGTTAGAGGTACTGAACCAGGATTTATTTGAAAAAGAAAAAGCTACGCGTCTGGCCCTCTTGGCGGGCTTAGCAGGTGAGAGCATTTTCCTGTTAGGACCTCCGGGAGTGGCGAAGAGTATGCTAGCCAGGCGGTTAAAGCTTGCCTTTGAAGGAGGACAGGCATTCGAATACCTGATGGGGAAGTTCAGTACCCCCGATGAAGTGTTTGGCCCGGTTTCCATCAGTAAGCTGAAAAATGAAGATGCGTACGAGCGCTTGACACAGGATTACCTCCCTGGGGCGCAAGTAGTTTTTTTAGATGAAATCTGGAAGGCAAGCCCTCCCATTCAAAATGCCTTGCTAACGGTTTTGAATGAACGAGTCTACCGAAATGGCGCACAAGAAATCCAGGTAGACCTTCGGGCGTTGATTGCGGCATCCAATGAATTACCCGCTGAAGGAGAAGGGCTGGAAGCACTTTGGGACCGATTCCTGATTCGCCTGGAAGTGGGTGGCATTCATGATAAGTCCTTGTTCAACGAGATGCTCCGGTTGCCGGGCTCCCATAAGGATCGGCTGAAAATGCCCGCCGGGCTGTCCATCACCGATCAGGAGTATCAAAAATGGTCACGGGAAATAGACTACATTGAAGTACCAGACCATGTCCTGGAGCTTATCCATAGCATTCGAAAAGAAATCAGTGCTTACAACCAGGACAACCCCTCTGATGAACACCTATACGTGTCCGACAGAAGGTGGAGAAAGGTTGTTCGCCTCTTACGAACTGCAGCTTTTCTTAATGGACGGCGAGCTGTGGACGTGATGGATTGCTTGCTAATGGGGGACTGTTTGTGGGACACCACCCGTCAGATTCCATGGGTCAGGCAAGTGGTAGAGGATGCTGTCAAAATGAGGAGCTACCGCTACCTGGTGGACCTTTCTCCGATAGATACGGCACTAAAGGGGTTACAACAAGACATCAAGCGGCATACCGAAAAGGTGGAAGTGGTTACGGTTCAGAAAAAATTGTTGGAACAAGATGAAAAAGGTCAGGTGTATGTACGAATTCCCAATTTCTGGGGGAACGATGCAGCCTACGTTCGGCAGGAAGATTTCGATCAGTTAACCGAAAAAAAGGAGGTGTTCGTGCCCACCTTTGAAAAAGCCCCCCAAGGCTTCAGGCCATTTCAAAGTTATAGCTTTTTGCTGAGTACCCCTGTAGAAGTACTCAATAAAAAGCGGAAGTTTGTGATAGCACACGAAGAGGTAGAAGAGGAGCGAATAAGCCCGCAGGTACCTGCTCCTGAGAAGATCGACCAGTGGGATACCCGAATTGGCAAGTTATTAGATGCCTGTCAGGTTTCCCTTCAGCGGCTGGAACACCAAATCCAGCAGGACCAGCAGTATGTACATACCCATTTGTTTGTAGACGCCACGATGAGCAGTTGGGTAGAGGCTGGTTGGCAAGAAGCTTATGATGCCATCCTGCGCCAGCGAATTAGGATCGAAAAGGTGCAGCACGATTACCAGGGAGAGCCCTCTGTATAGGCTACTTACGACAACTTTTGCAACTGGCTACTTATCAAGGCTTGATGAGATTAGCAGAATTGATACTCGAAATGGAAAGTTATGATGTGGTACTTTTTCAATCGAAAAAAAGGCACGCGCTCAAAAAGCTGTGGAGTTAGCCGTTTGGTATTTCATTTTGACCAATTGTGGGATGGTCCACTGGGGGCTCTCTCCTGCATTTCGTTGTTTGAGGTAGTCAAGGAAGCTGATTGGAAGTTTTTTAGCTGTTTGATGAAGTGACATAAAGGCATCTCTGATCCGGGTTCCTCTTTGTGACCATGTGTGTAGGGATATATTTCTTTTTCGTACCACTCTCCTGGCAGCTCTTTCGGCAGCATTGTTATGCAGAGGCACTTCTGGGAATTGGAGACATCCCAGCAAGAAGGCTCGCTTCTGCAAGGTTAGCTCGATTTGATAATTGAGTTGTTGATAGTCTGTATGTGGGTCGAAGAGCTGATCAAACTCCCTGATCAATTCTTGTCGATTGCTTTCTTGCTGGTCTGGGGGTTGCTTCTGGTAGCTTCTCAATCGGTCATAGAAGTTCCAAAGCCGATCCAGAAAGTCTTGATGGATACTTCTTAAATAGGGTTGGGTAGGACTAAGTTTTCGATAATGCCTGATGGCATGGACCCAACAATGCAGATGCACCTGAGCAGCTATCTTTCGGTATTCACTTGCATCATCAGTAAGTAAACATCCTACTCTTGGGACTTGATCCTGCTGAGCATAATAGCCTGCGGCTAATGCTCCGGCAATAGCCGAGCATCGAACTCGGTTGGTTTTGGTAAAAACAGAAGCCGATTCAAAGTGGGTTTGAAGGTCTGCAACTGAGAAAACGGCCCCTAGCTTGAAGGTCTTAGCAAAATATGCAAGATGCTTTTTGCTCACCCGGGCATCCTTCATCCGCTCAATTGCAACGGGAGTATATGCCAGTTGAACCGCTTGGCGTGAGCTTCCCTGTAAAGCTGCATAGACATCGAGACGACTACGGCCTGGTTGAGTGGAGAAGAAGCTGAAAAACTCTCCACAGAGCACCTGGGTATGCATCCCTTTGCCTGATTGACGGCTTACGGTGCTATCCATCTGGATATAAGGGCTTTCGGTTAGAATGGTTGGCAGCAGTTGCTCATATTCTGATTCCACCCAATCATTGTGAGTCAGGACATTACTAATCGTTCCACTACTCAACTCAATCCCAAGATGGGTCAGTAGCTCCGATATCTTGCGATGGGTCATATCTCCTCCATGATGCAAGACCTGAATCAAGCTACGCAAACTGCTACCTATGCCAGCAGTAGCTCCTGTAGGAAGTGAAGATTCGTAGCTCTTCCCACAAGTAGCAGAATACCAACGGGCTATTTGATACTCGGTGTTCTGACGACTGATTAACACATCAGTTTGGTAGACCTTGCGATACCCCTTGAATACTGCATCTGCAGGTAGGTCAACAGGAGGGGTATCCACAACAATACAGCGATCTACTTCGGGAGGCGAACAAGAATCAGTATCCCCTGGAGGAGGATCCGAATCTGATGACGGCTTCGAGGGACGTTGCTTCACCTTGGGAAGCTTGCTCCGCTTGCGACGAGGAAAACGAGGACGACCCTGTTCCCCTTTCAACCGATTAATCTCATCTTGAGCAGCCGCTAACCCCTCCTCAGAAGTAGAGAGGGCTAAGCTCAACTCCTCCACACGATTGACTAACTCAACCACTAAATCTTGTAAGACCTTGACATCGGTTATCTCCCGAGGGTTCATACAACAAGATACTTCTGATTTGAAAAATTGCCCAATAAGGTAAGAAAATGACCAAAGTTACCCCACTTTTTTGAGCGCGTGCATAAAAAGTACCCAAAATTCTCCCCCAAACAATGCTGCCTCCCACAACCCCTCTCCGCCCCCGCTGTTTGGGGAGGCCAACGCGCATGTTTTTCTGCGAATAATTGGGCAGGGACGGTTACCAACCCTGCTTTTTCTTGTCATCATAAACAGTAGTAGCACCCTAGCGGTATCCATACTTGGTATGACGATTATTTCATGGGAGGATAAAGGAAATTTATGCATATTTGGCATATAGGAAACTATATATGATTCCCTTTTCATCCTTCATTACTTCCCTCATGAAAAAGACGGCGATTTTCCTTCTTTGCTTGATTCCTTTTTTCAGTTTCGCCCAAAAAGTAAAATACGGCAAGGTCTCCAAGGCAGACCTTAGCATGAAAAACTATCCCAAGGACCCAGATGCTGGAGCGGTTTTCCTCTATAAATACGGGATGGTGGATATCCGAAGGGTCAGCAATGAATTGAAGACCATATACGAATATCACAACAGGATCATGATATTCAGTGAATCAGCTTTTGACCTGGCAGAAGCTGAAATTACCTACCGGACCGGAAACGTATCTGAGGAAATAAGTGGAATAAAAGGCGTCACCCATTATCTAGACAGTGATGGGAATGTAACATCCGTTAAAATGGATAATTCCGGTGTTTTCAGGAAAAAGATCGATAAAGATTGGAGTTCCGTTTCCTTTACCCTCCCCAAGGTCGCCGTAGGTTGTATAATTGAGTATAAGTACCGAATAACAACGGACGATTTGTTATTTCTTCGTCCCTATTATTTCCAGGCTTCCTACCCAGTGAAGCAGTGCCGTTACATCACCCGCATTCCTCAAAACTTTCGATATGTGATTTACTCAAAAGGGGACCATCCGATGACAGAGGTGAAAACGGAGGGGTACTCGGAGAATGTTTCCCAGACGATGGCTCGGATGAGCCTGAGAGGATTGTCCGGATTTGAAAGTTTCAGTGGAACAATTCTGGGGGAAATAAAAACCTACATCATGAATGATGCGCCTGCTGTAGTAGAGGAACCCTTTGTCACCACAATGAGGGACCATTACACGCAGCTTTGGTTTCAGCTCAATGCGGTTCAATTTGGTGCCAATCCCGAAAGGCCGGTAATGTCCACTTGGAATTCCTATACCAACAGGTTACTGACAGAAACGGAATTAGGCAGGTTCCTTAATCATCCCAGGTTTTATGAAGAGGTCGCTGAAAGCATGGAGTTAAAGGGGTTGGCTGAAAAAGATAAAATTGTTAAGGTATTCTCAAGACTTCGAAATAGAATGGCTTGGGATGGAGAACTGGGATTTATTCCCGAGAGAATTTCTACCAAGGTGTACGAGGAACAGAAAGCCAGCAGCGATGAGCTGAATTTGCTTTTGGTCGGAACCCTACGCGCAGCAGGGCTGGAAGCCCATCCGGTAATTATCAGTACCCGTAAACACGGGATGACCCAGAGAAATTACCCCATCTCCAATCAGTTTAACCACCTTATAGCCTACGTGAAAACCGAGAATGAGTACGTTTTACTCGACCTTGTTGATGATTTTTTGCTTCCCGGGGTTTTACCCTTCATGGACCTTAATAAAAGAGGGTTCCTGCTTGACCCGGAAGATCCCCGATGGATTGGGATTCGACCCAATGCCAGTGCTAACACAAAGGTGATGGTCAATGCTTCCATTAACGAGTTTCAGGAACTGGAGGCAAAGATGACGCATAGCAGCAAGGGGTACGCTGCGGGGAGCTATCGTGCCGAATATTACATGGCAGAAGAAAAGGTGGATTTTATCAAAGAAGAATTACTGGAAGGGATTGAGGATGTAGAGATAAGCGATATGGACACAGAGAATGTTGACAAGCTCAGCGAGGCATTCAAGGTTTCTGTTAAATTGACTTCTGCCGAAAATGTCCAGGCCATTGGTGATTTTTTGTACCTGAAGCCCATAGTTGGAACTGGATATGAAGAGAACCCCCTTACCCTCGAAAAACGAACCTATCCCGTTAATTTCGGAGTACCTCTGGATGAGTCTTACATTCTGATGTTTTCCGTCCCGGAAGGATATGAGGTAGAATCCGTCCCCAAGCCTGCAAGGGTGACACTTCCCGAAAAAGGAGGCTCATTCACCTATCAAATCATGAATATGGGCAGCATCCTTCAGGTAAGTACGCAAATTAAAATCAACCAAATAGAGTTTGGCCCCTCTGAGTACCCGTACATCAAGCAGTTTTTTGACCTCGTATCTGCTAAGTTCCAGGAACAAATTGTCCTAAGGAAAAAATCATGAATCCCTTTGTTTTACGACGTCCTGAATCAGGAATTGGCCTAATTCTTTTGCTGTTAGCCCTGATCCCGGAAATAGGCTCAGCCCAAAAATCATCGACTCAATACCCTGTTGCTGCCATTCCGCCTGGCTTGGCACAGGATGCTCGTGCAGTGACCAGGTTGAACAAAACAGAGTTGATCATCTCCCAGGATGACAAGGCCACTTTACGGGTCCACACAGCTGTTACGATCCTTAAGCCGACTGGAGATGAGCTATCATTGGTGAAAGTGGGGTTTGATGGGGAGTTGGTCCTGCTTAATTCCCTGGAAGCAAGGGCATATAACGCTTATGGCAAGCAAATAAAGCGAATTAAGCGAAATGATTTTGAGCTGTACAATGCCTCTACGGGTTCTTTTTTTGATAATGGGAAAGTTGCTGTTGCCGACCTGTCCCAGGCCAGTTTCCCATTCACAGTTGAGGTCTTGTACGAATTGACCCTCAAAAATCCATTCTATTACCCTTCGTGGCAGCCCCAATCAGAAGAAGGCGTCAGCCTTCAAAAAGGAGAATTATCTGTATGGGTACCTACTGAATTGACCATGCGCTACCAAATGGAAAATATGGCAGGGAGAAAAGCTGTGATCACCAAGGACTCAAAAGGGACTTGGTATCAATGGTCTTTAAAAGACCTGCCAGCCATTCAGCGGGAACCCTATGGGCCGAGATATGCAGAGCTATCGCCTATGGTCCGTATGGCTCCTGGGCAATACAAAGTCAAATATTTTGCCGATAAAATGGACACTTGGAAACAGTTTGGGATGTTTTACCGGAGGTTAAACGAGGGGCGTGATGCATTGCCAAAAGAGCTTCAGGAGAAGTTGACCCAATTGCTGGAAGGCACTCAAAATGATCGGGGAAAAATCGAAAGAATCTACCGATTTGTCCAGGAGAATACCCGCTACGTTTCGATTCAACTGGGCATGGGAGGGTTTCAGACATACGATGCAAAGTATGTTTATGAAAACAGTTATGGGGATTGTAAGGCCCTGACCAACTACACGCACAGCTTGTTGACGGCCGCCGGGATTACCTCCCACCCTACCATTGTTCGTGCAGGCAGAAATGCAAAGGCAATTAACCCAGGGTTTCCCTCCAACCAATTCAACCACGTAATCCTCTGTGTACCACAGCAAGAAGATACCTTGTGGTTCGAATGTACAAGTACCGTATCGCCTCCCAATTACCTGGGAGGGTCTACCGAAGACCGATGGGTGGTCGTTGTGACCCCAGAAGGAGGGGCCTTGCGAAGAACTCCTGCCCGATCTGCTGTCGAGAATTCGACTTTTCGAAAAGGCACCATCGCGTTTACATCAGACGGAAAAGCTGAAGTCTCAGCAGCGTATAATTTCTTGGGCCACCCGCATGAAGGGGTTCGTTATTTTCAGGGAAAAGGCTCTCCTCGGGAGCAGGAGGAGTGGTTGAAGGAACAACTTCCCGTGACGAGCTATAAATTAGGGGAATACACGTTGGCAGCGTCGCCTGATGAACCTACCTCAACCCTTGGGTATGGGTTAACGGCTAACAATGTCGCAAGTAAGTCCGGCAACAGATTGTTCATTACGCCCAATTTGCTAGCCCCATCTGTTACCGTTCCCAAGGCCATAGACAAACGTACACAAGAGGTGGTGCTTCCTGCGTCTTATCAGGAGCGCGACAGCCTGGTTCTGGTTCCGCCCAAGGGATACGTGCTGGAAAGCTCCCCAGTCCTGCCCATTGAAATTAATTCGCCATTCGGGTATTATCGGGTTGACCTTGAAAAACTGCCCGACGGGAAAATGATCTACACCCGTCTGTACAGGGTGGAGAAAGGAACATTTGCGCCTGAATCCTATAGTGAATTCAGGAGGTTCCGGAAACGCGTGAATAAGGCCGATAAATTCCAGGTGGTACTCTCGGATAAGTCTTGAGGGTAGTTTTAAAGATATGAGCTTTTAGGTGATAGGGGGAGCGTGGAAGTGTCCTTTATGTTTCTAAGTTCTGTTTGGTAGAATTTGCCAATGAACCGCTCTCGTAGAATACCAATCCACGGTAAACAGTTCTGGAAAATCATTTCTTCTCGTAAAATCAAGGTTACTCGTATTGATTTTGTGGAGACGTTGAAAAAGTAGAATCGTCCGACTTTTCCAATCGAAGAAAAGTCGGCAAAATTCTCCCCCAAACACTGCTTCCTCCCGCACATCCATCGCCGCCCCCGCTGTTTGGGGAAGCCAACGCGCATGATTTCCTGTGAAAAGCTAGGCAGAAAGGGTTAAGCAGAGTGGTAACCCTTTGGCACCTTGGACATGTAGAAATAGCTATGGTAGGACCAATTTAAGGTGTAACCTTCCCCATTGGTTGTCTTTGTCGAAAATCGCTGGTACCATTAGCTTTTGGTATCATGAAAAAGCGACTACCTATTATCCGACTATCAGGGTATGCAATGATCTGTTTTTTACTGGGCAATACCCTGTTTTCCCAAAATCCCATTTCCTCAAAAAGTGACAGTGTTTGGGTGTATCGCCTAACCCCAAAACAACAGGCCAGATGGATGACTGAGCGGGTTAACTGGCAATTTGAAGACCAAAACACTGGAAAAGGTGCCATTGTGCTGCGGCCCAACCAGAAGGTTAAAACCCTTCCATTACGGGCTAAAGAAACCTACCGGGAGCACCCTCTTCCGTATGGGATGTACTTTTGGATTTATGCAGCGTCGGGTAAACTCATCACCCTGGTCGATCACCGGACAGGATTGATGGATGTGCAATTGTTGCCAGGAAAAAAACAGAGTTGGCTATGGGTAGCACATGAAAAAGTGCGTAACAATGAGTTAAAAATGACCTTTAAGGGAAAACCCCTGGCATTTGACAAAGAAAAGGACCTGTTTTTATTGCCCGGTAAAAAGAGGATGGGATGGCTGAAAATCCAAGCCGGGAATGACCTCACCTTCCACCACCTTAAAAAAGACGGATTTAAACTCCCCCCAAGGCACCTCGTTCCTTCCTCAACCAATGCCATAAGGAATTTAAGGCCCTACAAATTCCCCGAAAGGTGGCTGGGGTATATTGCCCTGAATAAGCCACGCTACCGACCGGGAGATACCTTGAAGTTAAAAGCGTATTGCATGGACAGGGAGGGAAACCCCTTGGACATTCCCCTCATACTGGAATTGGGGGTTAAAACCATCAAAGAGCTGGTACCTTCCCGTCCGGGGTTGTATCAGCATGAAATGGTCCTGACAGATTCCTTAGGCCTAAGGTTGGATATACAACATGTGTTCTACCTTCAAAAAACTGCATTGAACACCATAGCGGAAAATCACTTTATCTATGAAGACTATGAACTGGATGAAGCAACTTTTCATTTCAAGCTGGAAAATGAGGAGATCACTTATGGAGAACCCCTGGAGATTTTTGCTTATACCCAGGACGCCAATGGACTAGATCTTCCTGGAGGGACATTAGATATAAAAATTACGTTCAAGGAATTGGTTGGACCCCCCGAGGTCCCTACCTATTTGCCGCGTGTATTGTACCACGATACCTTGGAGTTGGCAAGCTCCAAAGAACCCATCCTGACCCTAGAGCCTGATAAGTTACCCAAAGCGCCTTGTCGATATTACATAGATGCCCAGTTTACCACTGAAACAAGAGAACAGGAAACGCGCAGTACTTCCTTTGAGATAACACCTCCCGAACATATCCCAGTTGTGAATTGGCTGGGAGATAGCCTGTGGGTAGAGGGCCCAAGAGACAGTACAGCAGAGGTCGTCATGACCAATGAAATGAACCGACAAACCCGGCATGTCATTCCATTTGCAGGTCGGATATCTCCTGCAATCCAATCTATCAAGTGGGAGATGGGCAACCAATCCGAGGAAATTGAAATGCCTTATGTGGTAACCCTGGTTCGTCCCGTGGTTTTTCGGAAACAGGGAAAAGCATTTTTTGGCATACAGAACCCGTGTGGGTTACCCCTTCAGGTAGAGTTGTGGCGAAATGACCGACTGATCTCCTCCTGGCAGCTTAATGGCAACTTGGACACTGCCTTCATAGCAAAGAAGAATGAACACTTCCGCATGGTGCTGTTTATTCCGTGGAGAGGCACTACTCATAAAATGGAGCGAATTCTACCCATTCTTAATGAATACCTGGACGTAACTGTTGAGCAACCCATGCAGGCACAGCCAGGAGAAGAGTTGGAACTGGTGGTAACGGTAACAGATGTAGAGGGCAAACCTGTGGAAGGAGTTGACCTGACTTCTATGGCAGTGAATGCTCGCTTCCACCAGAAAAAAAGCAACGTCCCTCGCCTCCCCATTCTTGGGACCCCACTCCTTACCCGCCAGCAGCAGGTTTATGGCAAGGTAGAAACCTCTCAATTTAAACAGCGCACCAACAAGTTTCTGGACGCCACCAGAATCAAAGACCTGGGCCTTAAGAACCTGATTTATTACCAATTGACTTATCCGGACAGTATAACCTCATATTATTGGCAATCAGACCAACAAGACATTGCCCAGTTTGCGCCATATGTGTTTAAGGATGGCGTACAGGAGCAGGTTTATTTCATCTACCTCAATGGCAAGCTCATTTATTTTTCTGGTGCCGATGCCCAACCTACCTATGCTTTTTCTGGCCCAGCTGATACGGTTAATTTGAAAATTCGCACGCTGGACGCAGCGTGCACCATTAACGGAGTTGTGTTGCGGAAAGGGGAAAAATTGGAGCTTTCTATCAATCTGGATTACGCTTCCTCACGTGTTACCTGGGAGGAAAAAGAGGAGACGTTTAGCTGGAAAGAGAGACGACTTGTGAATCAACGTTTCATGTACATCGAGCCTCCTGGGGAAAAAAGCAAGACCATGGCCCTCTGGCAGCGGGACCGGGTATTTTTGGCAAAGGGAGAACAATACCGAAAAAAACGATTGGTGGGACCTCTGGGGGAAAGGGAAATTGCCTGCGCGGTTTCGGGCGAGTTCATTCGTCGCTTTACGTGGCAGTCAGGATATTTGCATAAAATTAACCGCTTCTCAGAGCGACTATGGAAAGAGGGTCGAATTGTGGATGAAAATACCCCACTAAACAAATTTCGGGCCTTTCAGCAATTTGGACAGGAGGTGGTAACCTTCGAACACCTGACCATTAACCTACCTCAGCCGTATCGAGTTTCCCATCAAAGCCTTACCTACACCCTCGATAGAGGGGACCTGATGCTTGCTGTAAAAGGGAAAATTGGGGCACTAACCTTGGGTTTGGTAGATGACGGGGTAAACGAATGGATATTTTCCCGGCAGCGTATGTATAAATTGCCTCCGGGAACCTATCGCCTGAAGGTTTATAGCCAGCTAAACCAGCTCACCCTCACAGATACTTTTACCATCAAAAAGGACTCGATCCTGGCAATGCCAGAGATGGAACAAGCTCCTGCTGAAGACCTGCCACGCGCTGCCGTGGATTGGAAAACGGGCTATTACCCTGGGGCCAGGACATTCATCAACGATTACCTCATTGATCCAGCCTATAAACGACAGGTCAAGGTGATAGATACTGCGGGGGTCCCTATTACAGGAGCAGAAATCGTATGCTTCAATGAGACGATGCAGGCCTTGGGTGCCATTACAGATTCAATTGGGTGTGCCATGATTCCATCAGGCATGGTCGGCTACCGGATGAAGGTGTTGCGGGTAGCCGTTCTTCATCCCAGTTATCGTCCCGTGGTGAAATATGTAGACCCTGGCCCAGAGCGGTTAACAGTTGTACTCGAACCTTTCCTCAAATATGATCCCACTGAAAGTTTCTTTGTCGAGGGGATGGGAAGGCCTCATCATTTCGGCAAGTATAGCCCTGAAATACCTGAATTAAGCATGTCCTTTCTCAGGGACGATTTGCCGACATATGTGGAAGATGATACGTTTGATGAACTCACCCCGAATAAACGAATAGTCAAAATAGGCCTGGATTACGAGGTCCCCATGGTCCGTACAGCAGTGGAGTCGGGGCTTGCCTATCGCCCTGTCCCCAAGTACCTGAAGTATGGGCATTCGGATCAGCTTTTTAAGCGCATTAAACATGCAGATGAACTTACAGGACGTGTGTTTGACATGGACGGTAAGCCCCTCGCCTTTGCAACCATCCTCCTATATGATGGAGATAACTTTGTCAAAGGAGTTAGATCAGCAGAAAATGGCTCCTATAAATTCACCGGGTTGTCAGGCGTTTATACCGTCAAAGCCAAGTACCTGACCTTTGAGAAGGTCATAGAAAACGTTCCCGCAGGCGTAAATTTAGCTATCCGGTTTACAGATGACTTCTCAAACAGTGTCATGGAAGAAGAGGACATTCCCATGTCTTCGATTGATGAAGTGGTCATAGAAGATTACAAGGTTCCAGTATTTGAAAAGGAGGCACCTGCTGGCGTAGTTATAGGCCAACAGGAAATTTACTCGATTGGAACCCGAAGTACGCAGTCCTTAGTGGCAATCACCCCGGGCGTATACCAGTCAGATGATGGAGACAATGCCATTTCCATTCGAGGGTCTCGAAGTACTGCTACCGTTTACTACATTGATGGACAGAAAGTGCGAGGAGGCGCCAACCTTCCTCAGGCCGCAATTGCCGAGCTTAGGGTTTATCCTGGATTTTCTTCCCACGGCTACTCCCAACCGAGGCCAACAGGAAGACCAGAACACCTGACGGATTCGATTACAGAATTCTATCCGGAGTTAGATGAGTATACAGAACCCTCGGTGATCGACTTCCGCGAAACCTTCCGCGACTACGCCTGGTGGCAGCCAGACCTGCTCACCGATTCTTTGGGCCAGGCACGATTCAAGGTCCGGGTACCGGATGACCTCACCGGCTGGAACACCCATGTGCTGGCAGTGGGCCCCGGAGGCAGCACCGGTCAGCAACAGGGCTTTTTGAAGGTGTTTCGGGAGTTGTCTGCTCGGTTATCCGTGCCGCGGTTTTTGATTGAGGGAGACAGCAGTTCGCTCATCGGCCGGGTGATTCGGTACAATGCCCAAGATAGCCTGGACATCACCACCCGCTTTCAAGAAGGGGAAACGCCTCTGCTCAGCGGCGAGCGTCCCATAACAACCTACTTCACCGAAGAACAAACCGTTATTGCCCCAACTCTTTCCGCACAATTGGATACGGATACCCTCACCTTCAGCTATGAGCTGGCTGTGGGCAAGCTCCAGGATGGAGAAAAGCGAAAAGTCCCCGTTTTTAAACGCGGGGTTAAGCAATCGGAGGGCGTCTTCGCCTACCTGGAAGGAGACACAACCTGGACCTTTCAACCAGATCCTCAGCTGGGACCTGTACGGGTATCCATCGCACCGGATGGGTTATCTATGCTCGTGAAAGACCTCAATAAATTGGCTGGATATGCCCATGATTGCAACGAACAGATGTCTTCCAAACTTCGCGCCCTGGCTTTGTTGGAAGAAATAGAAACTTCATTAGGGCAATCCTTTTCTCGACAGAAAGATGCGAACAGGCTCATTCGCAAGCTGAAAAAAAGTCAAAATGACAATGGCTCCTGGGGATGGTGGGAAGGCAATGCAGGCTCCCTGTGGATGACCACCTATGTCACCCAAGCCTTGCATGAGTGGAAACCTGAGATCAAGCCTGTAACAGAAGGAAAAAGCTATTTGAAAGATTCTGTAGAAACGGTGTATAATTCTTATTACCGGGCCCGCCAACTAAAGGGATTCCTGGCGATGCAGAAGATGGGGCTGCCGATAGATACGTTGGCTTTTTTCTCAGCATTCGCAGCAGACACCTTCCCGGTTTCTGACTACGAATGGCTATTGATGGCCCGGCTGAGGCAGGTGATGGGTACCACACCCAATTTGGACAGCTTGATGAGTCGCAGTGAGCAAACTGCCAGTGGAGGCAGGCACTGGGGTCATAAAGGCTGGGGGTGGTATGGAAAAGAAGTAGAAATGACGGTATTGGCCTACGAAATGCTTCGCGACCACGGAGGACAGGAAGCCCGGCTACGAGAGATTCGGAACCACTGGTTTGAGCGCCGGGGATCAGAAGGATGGGGCAATACCGTTGAGTCAGCTAGCATCCTGGCTACCCTTGCCCCAGATATACTTGCAGGAGAGGATGAGGGTAACCATCCCAAGGACATTTCTCCCAAGATACAACTTACCCAAGGGGAAAGCTCCTTTATCCTGCCTTCCTTTCCCCACCAGCAAACCCTAGGTGAAGAAGAAATAGCGGTGAAGAAAATAGGGCCTGGGCCTTTGTTCATCAGTGCATGGCAGGAGCATTGGAATCCCAACCCCTGGCCAGTTGACAGCCTATTTTCGGTTCGCACCCAGTTGATTCAAAATGGAAGAAAAGTAGATGCCCTGAAAGCAGGAACTCCGGCAATTTTGGAAGTGAACCTTCACATGCGGAAAAGAGGAAGCTACCTCGCGCTTGAAGTGCCCATTCCTGCAGGGTGCAGCTACGGTCCGAAACGGCAATTTGGTGCCCATACCGAATACCGAAAACATAAGGCTACGCTCTATTTTCATCGCTTACTTACCGGACGCTATACGTTTCGGATCAAGCTAGAACCGAGGTTCACAGGAACGTATCACCTGAATCCCGCGATGATTGAGCAGATGTACTTACCAGTAAAATATGGTCGAAATGGGGTAAAAAAAGTGAACGTGAAGAAGTAGGACCACATATTTTCATCGGGAAAGGGACACCCAGAAAACTGCATTGAGATTATCCTTGCAGCGGCCTTGGGATGTCCCTATCTTTTAATCCTCATGAAACAGCTACTACCTCTGCTATTTTTAGGAGGATTTTTGATAAATCTCTCCCTTTACGGTCAAGATATCTTTACCTCCACAAGTGACAGCGTGTGGGTGTACCGCCTGACCTCCGAGCAGCAAACCCGGTGGGTAAAGGGAAAAACCGATTGGCGGTTTGAACATCAGCCAGAGCAGCGCCGCAGGATGGTCATTCGTGAAAGCCAGAAAGTTGCTACCCTGCCACGAGATACCATTGCCAAGTACAAGGAGCATCCTCTTCCGTTGGGAATGTACTTGTGGGTGTATGTCCGGGACAACCTCATCAGGTCATTCGGGGATCATCGTACCGGCCTGAGAGATTTGCTGGTGTTACCTGGAAGTAAGCAGAGCTGGATATGGATTCAGCATCAATCGGTGAGCAGCGATTCTCTGGTCTTGACCCTAAATGGGAACCCTTTATCTTACGACCCAGAAAAGGGACTATTTCGGCTAGATGGCAAAAAGAAAAAGGGGGTACTTCGCATTCAGGCTGGAGAAAATGCCACTTTTTATGACCTGAGAAAAAAGACCTACACACTCAGAAAACAATACCTGGAAAAAGTCTCGCCGAATGATGATCCATATCTGAGCTCACGAAAGCCTGACAAAGATGACGAGTGGCTAGGCTACCTCGCCTTCAATAAGCCTCGGTACCGACCCGGGGATACCCTGAAGCTCAAAGCCTATTGCATGGACAAAAAGGGCAAGCCCCTGAATGTACCCCTTCAGTTGGCATGGCAAGCCAAGAACCTAAAATTGATTACCCCCACACGACCTGGACTGTACCTGCATGAGCTAATTCTGACGGATTCACTGAGCATGAAACTCGACAAACGACATTCATTTCGCCTCCAACACACCAAAATGGGGGTGGTCACCCAAAATGGGTTCATGTACGAAGATTACGAGCTGGACGAGGCTACCTTTCATTTGAAAATGGACAAAAGCAGTGTTGCCTTCGATCAACCCCTGAAGATTTTTGCCTACACCCAAGATGCAAACGGGTTGGACCTCCCTGGAGGAAAAGTTGAGATCAAGATCTCTTTTGATAGAACAACATATTCGCCATCCTCCCACACGTATCTGCCTCGGGTCCTATATCATGATACGCTTGACCTTGCTACCTCAAAGCTCCCAATTCTTACCTTGGAGCCAGACCAATTGCCCAAGGTTCGGAGCAGTTATACTGTGACTGCGAATTTCACTACCGAATCACGGGAACAGCAAACGATGAGTACTGGTTTCGATTTGACCGCTCCTAAGCGATTGTCTACGCCAGAAATTCGGTGGGCGCAGGATAGTCTATTTGTTGAGTTGTCTGGAGACACCACAGCCCGGGTTTTCTGAACGGCAAAAGGTCAAGAGGAACCAGAAGAATTTCCGATGCCCTTTGCTGCCCAGATCTCTCCCGATATAAAGGAAATCTCCTGGATCATGAATCGGGGAAAAGACAGAAGCATATGGGCAAATCACATTGAAATCCCCGACGCTAGAACGCTGGTCCTTCCATTTGCTTACCGGATACATGACAGTGCTTTTTTTGAAATAGAATCCCCGGAAGGGCTGCCCGTGTTGATGGAACTTTGGAGGAATGACCGCCTGTTTTTTTCAAGTCAACTTTCGAGATCATGGGATACGGCCCTACTGGCCAAGCAAAACGAGCATTTCCGGTTGCTGGTCCAGGTTCCGTGGAAAAGTGAGATCCACGAAATGGAACGCATCCTCCCGGTGTTTGACGAATATTTGCAGGTAGAGGTGGAACAGCCATTCCAGGCGCAGCCCGGAGAAGCCCTGGATGTGTTGGTCACTGTCAAAGATGCCAGGGGCAATCCGGTGCGGGGGGTTGATTTGACCTCCCTGGCGGTAAACGCGCGGTTTGAGGATAGCAATGTGCCGGATTTACCCTACACGGGAAAGCATATACGAACCCGGCAACGCAAACCTTTTAGTGATTTAAATACTGTGTCTTTGGGAAGTGGGCCTAATCTACGGCTGGATTCCACTGCTGTAGAAAATTTTGGGGTAATGGAACTGCCCTTTTACCAACTTATCCGCACGGACAGCATCATGGCGTATTATTGGAAGGGTGAAAAGGAGGAGGTAGCACAGTTTGCTCCATACATCTATCATAACGGAGAACAGGAAAAGATCCATATGATCTACCTCAATGGACAGCTTGTGTACTATTCCGGGGCCAATACCTATCCCAGCTATGCCTTCTGTGGACCAGAAGGGAAATCATTTTTACGTCTTCGAACCAAAGATCGGGAATATACCGTTCGGGATATTGAGTTGAAGAAGGGGCAAAAGCTGGAGGTGGTCATCAATCCGACCTACACTTCTTCTCTCCTAACCTGGGAGGAAAAGCCCCAAACATTTACCTATCAGGAGCGAAACCTGATCAATCGGCGTTTCATAAGTTTACAAGCTGATAGCAGACGAAAATCCCCGTTTTATGCATGGCAGGGAAACCAGACCTTCCTTGTGAATCCTAATCGGACTAGAAGATATCATTACAGAGGTCCCTACACTGATTTGATCGGTCCACTTTGGAAGGACAAAGTCGCATGTGCTGTTCCGAACGAGTTTACCCGAATGATAACATGGCGCCCAGGATTCCTGCACAAAGTAGATACAAGATCTGTCCAGCTTCATGATGCAGAAAAAATTGTAGATGAAGAAACGGAAGTTGAGTCTTTAAACGCCTTTCGAATTTCTCAACCCTTTGGCCAAGAAGTGGTACTTCCTCAAGATCTTGACCTTGCTCCATCAGAACCCCCAAAAACGAATCCTATGGGGTTTAATACTGAGACAGATGCATCAGGAGACTTACTCTTTCTGATGAATTGGTACTTTTTCAGAGGGGGAGGTGCAGTCATGTCGCGGGCATCCGACACCACAAATATGTGGGCATTCTCAGGTGAGCAAAAGCTGAATTTGCCAATTGATGAGTACCGATTGGTGTTTATTAGCAGTAGTTCTGAAGTGCTAAGGACGATCTATCTGGAAATTAAGAAAGATTCCCTCCTAGCCCTGCCATTCCTCATCAGGACTTATCCCGACAGTTTTCCGTTGGTCAATCACGGCTGGAAACCTGGCTATTACCCCAAAGCAGGAAAATTCATGAACCAGGTGATGCATGAACCTAGGTACCTGCGCACCTTTCGAATTGCAGATTCCATAGGAAACCCGGTACAAGGCGTAGAAATGGTCCACTTCTTTAAGGGGCTGCTGGTACAGGGAGGATTTAGTGATGAAAATGGAGAAGTAACCTTCGGGAGTACCTTTCCGTGGGGAAAAGATTCGGGTGCCCATACCTGTCTTCTTTTGCATAAGGACTACAAGCCCCAAAGGATATCCATTTTCACTGATAGCCTTGTACAGGAAGTTAGGTTAAAAGCTTTTAGGGAGGAAGAAGCTCACCTGCAATCAACTATCCAAGCAGGACTGATCAGAGACCAAACCTTTTCCTTTCTTAAAGATAAAGCCGGAAATAAGGTGATCAGGATGCGGTATGTGAGGGATGATCTTAATCCCTTTGAACTTGATTCGGTATTTTTGGAGCCCATCACAGTTTCACGTGAAATGGAGCTTTTATTTGGAGATACGCTTACCCTGGCGAGAAAACGTGCTGAGGGTAAGTTCCCTGACCTTTCTGTTCCTGAGTATCTTCGAAGGAGCTACCTGAATCAAATATCGGGAGGAACAGACGAAATCAGCGGGCAGGTATTTGATGAAAATGGAAATCCCCTGGTGGGTGCCGTGGTGATGGTTACAGATACGGTCACCAATAACCTATTTGGTGCATATACAGATGAGGAAGGGTTTTTTAGGATAAAAGTTACTGGAGCCAAGCTTAAGCTTGAAGTCAGGTATATAGGCTACAATTCAGCTACTAAATTGGTCCTCCCCGGAAGCTATGTTAGGGTGACTTTGGCAGAAAAATCTCTTGGGCTTGTCGAGGTAGAAATAGTAGCAAGTCGGAAGCAACCATTGTATGTTTCAGCTGCTGCCTCCGAGGTACAAAGTAGAAGAAGGGTACAAGTATCATTACCACGCTTTGGCTTTGGTTACAGAAAAAGGAGGTTCAAGCGAAAGGGTCCCTTTCATTGGGTAAACTCTTTGCAAAATAAATACGCTAACACCACCCTTGCCGACAGTGTACAATCTGAGGATGATGAAGAAGCTGACTTTGATACCCCTCTCCGTGAAACCTTCCGTGACTACGCCTGGTGGCAGCCGGACCTGCTCACCGATTCCCTCGGACAGGTCCGCATAACCGTTCGCGTACCAGATGACCTCACCGGGTGGAACACCCATGTGCTCGCCGTAGGCCCTGATGGCAAAACAGGTCAGCAACAAGGCTTTTTGAAAGTATTTCGGCAATTATCCGCCCGCCTTTCTGTTCCCCGGTTTTTGATTGAAGGGGATAGCAGTTCCCTTATCGGTCGGGTGATCCGATACGATGCCCAAGACAGCCTGGACATTACCACGCGTTTTCGAGAAAATGGAATAGCGGTGTTGACAGGTACCCACCCCATTAAAACCTACTTCACAGAAGAACAAGAAATTATCGCGCCTTCACTTGCTGCTCAGCAAGAGACCGATACGCTGACTTTCAGCTATGAACTTGCCACGGGTAAAATTCAAGATGGCGAAAAGCACAAAGTGCCCGTGTTCAAACGTGGCGTGAAGCAAGCTGAAGGCGGCTTCGCCTACCTGGAAGGGGACACATCCTGGAGGTTCGAACCTGATCCACAGCTTGGCCCAGTGCATGTAGCTGTGGCACCGGATGGTTTAACCCTGCTGATGGATGACCTCAAACGCCTGGCAGGCTATGACCATGACTGCAACGAGCAGATGTCCTCCAAGCTGAATGCCCTGGCCATGCTGAAGGAGGTAGAGACCACGATGGGAAAGCCCTTTTCTCGCCAAAAGGACGCCAATAAACTCATCCGCAAACTTCGTCGAAATCAGAACCAGGATGGCTCCTGGGGCTGGTGGGCGGACAACCCAGGCTCCCTATGGATGACGACCTACGCAACTCAAGCCTTGCATAAATGGTATCCTAAAGGGAGGGCTGTCAAGCTGGGAAAGGCCTATTTGCAAGATTCATTGGCCGAGGAGTATAACCATTACGGACGTACCCGAAAGCTGAAAACCTTGCTGACACTCAAGGAAATGGATATCCTGGCAGATACCGGCTACTTTTTTGCTCAGCTACGCTTGGACACCATTCCTTTGTCAAATTACGAGTGGCTGCTGGCTACGCGTCTTCATCAACTCCTGGCCCTCCCTCCCAGCGTTGACAGCCTGATAAATCGTAGCAACAAAACCGCAAGTGGTGGTAGGTACTGGGGAAGCACTGGCTGGAGGTGGTACGGCGGAGAAGTGGAAATGACCGCCTTGGCGTACGAAATGCTTCGTGATATGGGAGGGCAGGAAGCCCACCTCCGAGAGATTCGCAACCATTGGTTCGAACGCCGTGCCTCAGGTGACTGGGGGAATACCGTAGAATCTGCCAGAATTCTCGCTACCCTCGCGCCTGAACTGCTCAACGGTTCTGGGGAAGCACTCACACCCAAAGTACAATTGACCCAGGGCCAGAAATCTTTCGTCGTCCCCTCCTTCCCCCATCGGCAAACACTGACGCCAGAAAGCCTGGCAGTGAAAAAGCTGGGGCCAGGTCCCTTGTTCATCAGCGCTTGGCAGGAGCAGTGGAATGGCGATCCCACACCTGTGGACAGCCTGTTTTCCATAAAAACGCGTTTGATACAAGATGGAAAAAAGGTAGAGGTCCTTAAAGCGGGAACCCCAGCAGTCCTGGAGGTTACCCTTGACATGAAAAAAGCAGGCAGCTACCTGGCTTTAGAGGTGCCCATTCCTGCCGGGTGCAGCTACGGCCCGAAAAAGCAATTTGGAGCCTACACCGAATACCGAAAGCAGGCGGCTACGCTGTATTTTCAGCAACTTGATCCCGGGGAGTATACTTTTAAGATCAAGCTTGAACCCAAGTTCACGGGCACTTATCACCTGAATCCCGCCAAAATAGAGCAGATGTATCTGCCGGTGAAGTTTGGTCGGAATAGCGTACGGAAAGTGAAGGTGGGCAAGTGAAAACCTCGTCAAAGGTACCGAAAATTGTCCTTGCTGGAAATTGGGGATACCCCTAGCTTTTGGTATCATGAAAAAGCGATTCTCTATTATCCATGTGCTAACCATTGGGTTCACCATTTTCCTGGCGCATTCTTCCTTATTTGGGCAGGCAGACTTTTCATCAACCAGCGACAGCGTTTGGGTGTATCGGCTCACCCCCGAGCAGCAATACCAGCGCGCCATCGAGCGGGCAGACTGGTATTTTCAAGGCCAGAAGCCTGAAAAGGGAGACTTTTTTATTGCTCCATCACAGCGGGTGGCCACCATTCCCTATGATAGCACGCTCATTGCCAAGTACAGCCTGCAAGACTTCTCACCGGGAGTGTATATATGGATGTATGTGAAGGATAATCGGGTCATCTCATTTTCGGATCACCGAAGTGGACTAAGAGAGCCTCAATTGTTACTTGGAAAAAAGCAGAGCTGGATTTGGGTTGGCCATGAGAAAGCACGTAACAATGAATTGAAATTGACCTTGAAGAAGGAGCAGCTTTCTTATGACACTTCCAAAAATCTTTTTCTTCTGCCCGGGAAAAAGAAACGCGGAACGTTGAAAGTTGAGATAGGAAATGACATCTCCTACTTTAAGCTGGATAAAAGCGGGGCAAGGCTGCCCCAAAAATACCTTCGCTATTCCTCAGTAGAGGAAGGCTTCCAGGGGAGTGATCGAAAATACCAACGGAAATGGTTGGGGTACATAGCGTTCAACAAACCGAGATATCGCCCAGGAGATACCTTGAAGCTTAAAGCATATTGTATGGACCGGTATGGGGTTCCATTGGATATGCCATTGGAATTGAAATGGCGAGGAAACACCTTGGCAGAAATCATTCCCGGAAGGGATGGCCTCTATACCCATGAACTGGTTCTCTCAGACTCTCTGGGGTTAAGGCTGGACCAGGAACACACCTTTTACCTGCGGCACGGAGAGCTGGGATTTATTACTGAGAATGAATTTACCTATGAAGATTATGAGCTAGATGAAGCAACCTTTCACCTAAAACTGGAAAATGAAGCAATCACATATGGGCAACCGTTGGAAATATTTGCCTATACCAAGGACGCCAATGAGATGGACCTGCCAGGGGGAAAAGTAGAAATCCTGATTTTCTTTCATAGAATGCTTACTTCACCAGTCGCTCCAACCTATTTACCCAGAATTCTCTACCACGACACGCTCCCCTTAGTCACCTCCAGATCGCCTATTCTGACCCTTAAGCCAGAAAAGCTTCCTCAAGCACACTGTAAATATTATATAGAAGCTCGGTTCACAACTGAATCAAGGGAGCAACAAACCAAGAGTGCCAAATTTGAGCTTAAGCCCCCATTGTTAGAGCCCGAAGTCACATGGATAGGAGATAGCTTGATAATAAACGGCCCCAAAGACAGCCTGGGAAAAATTTTTTTCATGGGGCAAAACCTTGACGAGGTTGAAATTCTTTCGGACACCTACCGAAAACGTATCTCCCCCATTATAGAGATTATTTTCTGGGAAATGGATAGTGAAATGGGGCTAATCATGCCCCCAGAAATAAGTACCCTTATTCAGCCGCTTGTATCCCGAAAAAAAGACAGTGCTTTCTTTGAAGTTCAGAATCCTCATGGCCTACCCCTTCAAGTGATACTGTGGCGAAACGATCGGCTGTTGCGCTCATGGCAATTATCGCAAAGTCTGGATACCGCATTTACCGTTGAAAGAGGGGAGCATTTCCGATTGTCCCTGCAGACTTTATGGGCAGGAAGCACTTGTAAGATAGAACGCATTCTCCCCATTTTTGATGAATACCTAAAGGTAGAGGTTGAACAACCCTCACAGGCTCAGCCAGGGGAGGAGCTAGACTTGCTGGTAACCGTATCCGATGCTAGGGGAAACCCTGTAGAAGGAGCAGATCTTACCTCCATGGCGGTGAATGCTCGTTTTAAGGAGGATAACGTGCCTGATCTTCCATTTACCGGGGTGCCCATTCGAACCAAGCAGTACCAACTTGATGGAAAGATTTGGCCTTTTTATGCTACCCGTGATGCCAAGAGGCTTCTCGATTCTACCAGCTATAAAGCCCTTCACCTCGATGACCAGCCATATTATCGTCTTACGCGACCAGATAGCCTTACAGAATATTACTGGAAAACAGACCAAAAGGAAGGGGCCCAGTTTGCGCCTTATGTGTACAAAAATGGTGTTCAGGTGCCCATTGATTTCATTTACCTCAATGGGAGAATGATTTACTTTTCAGGGAGTGATGCCCAGCCGACCTACTCATTTGCAGGTCCCGAGGATACCGTTACATTACAGGTACGTACGTATAACCGAGAATATACCATCAGAAGCGTGGTGCTTCGTAGGGGAGAAAAACTGGAAATCTCCATTCACCGAGACCAAATTTCTAGCAGGGTTACCTGGAAGGAAAAGCCAGAAAGCTACACCTGGCAGGAGATGGAGATGGTAAACCGGAACTTCATTTATGTAACAACAGCGTCAGCGAAAGGTAGCAGAATAATTTTTTGGCAGGGAGGTCGGGTGTTCCGAGTAAATGGGATTAAAAACAGCGAGGAATACCTGATAGGACCTATTTTTGGAGAGGAGGTAGGGTGTGCAGTACCAGGTCAATTTATTCGAAGGCTCAGGTGGCAGTCAGGTCATACACACGAAATTGCGCAGCACTACGAACGACTTTGGCGAAGAAATGGCATAATTAGCCACGATGATCCAGCTTTATGGCAGAAGCCCGTACAGCCTCTTGGCGAAAAATTGATCTTGCTTGAAGATGTTTTCCCTGTTGCAGGGAGGACTCCCGATGGGAACTTGATCAACAGCCTAACCAAGGCTATTGCTGGTGGAGACTTAATCCTATCCGTTGAGGGGCCTACAGGAGCAATTGCTCTCACAAGGGAAGCAGATAGCCAGAACATCTGGTTGTTTAAGGGGCAAGATATAAATAGAATACCTGCGGATACCTATCACCTGGAGGTGTTTAATCCTGAAAATAAACTGATCCTTGAGGACACCATTACAATCAAATCAGATTCTATCCTTTTCCTACCCAAAATGATGTGGGCTTCCTCAGACAGTCTACCTGTTACGGTAAACAAATGGAAAGCTGGGTATTATCCCCAATCAGATAGGTTCATCAATTCATACCTGATAGACTCTCAATTTAGCCGCGAAGTGTTGGTCACGGATACATTGGGTAACCCAGTAGCAGGGGCAGAGGTAGTATGCTTTTATGAAGGCAGGCAGGTTCAGGGAAGTTTTACCGATAGTACAGGAAAAGTGATCCTACCTATCATTTCTTCACAAGAGGATCAAGAAAGGCGATTTGAAATAGTTGTGTTGCACCCCGAATATCGTCCCTTTCGGCAGGTAGTTACCGGAGAAGATCAGCAACTGACGATTGTGCTACGACTATTTTCCAGTCATGCCCCTGTAAAAGCGTACCTGTCGGAGGGATTGAGTCAAGCCCACTATTTCGAAGCTTTCGACGACTCCCTGGCCAGCTTGAGCATAGCATATTTGCAGGAAAATGCCCCTGAGTACGTGAAAGATGATTTGTTTACCGAGTTAACGGGGAATAGAAGAATTAAAAAAATATTGCTGCATGATTCCATTTTCCTGGTGAAACGCGAAATAGAGCCTCATTTAAATGTTGATCCAGTACCAGACTACCTGAGCTTAACTGGTTTTGGGAATCCCCTTACCCTGTATGGAAATAAAGGTGAAATTTCAGGCCGTGTTTATGACGAATATGGAGACCCCTTAGCTTTTGCAACTATCCTGATTTATCAAGGGGACTTATTTGTAAATGGAGCAAGGTCAGATGAAAATGGATTTTACAAGATAACTCCCTTGGAAGACGGTCGTTATACCCTAAAAGCCAAATATTTAACAACTGATAAAACATATGAGGATGTGAGCTCAGGGATAGTTTTTGATGTTGTATTTTCGGATGGTATCCAGAAACTCTCCTCTCAGGAAGTTGTAATCGAAGAATATAAAATTCCTGTTTTTGATAAAGCTGCCTCTTCAGGAATGACCATTGGAATCAACACGATTAGTCCAAGAAGTAGCGCCACACCCAGGGTGAATTCGAACCCCTCAAGAAGAAGGAAAAACTACAAGATCCGAGGTGCTTCAAGTACAGAAGAAAGCAATGATAAGGAAGA
>JBCDIQ010000006.1:0-38341 GCA_039024295.1 Bacteroidota bacterium
ATTCATTTGTGAATTTATGGGAAACGCATCCGTAAAAATCTATATGTTTCAATGTATCAATCCAAGTTAGATTTCTTGTTGAGGTTTCCCCACCTGTTTGAGAATGTACCTATAAGTAATCATGTAAAGTCGTATTCCTTTTTAAAAAGTATATATGTATTTTTGGTAAATTTTAAAAATGAAACTATTTGTATTTAGTTTTATTTGTGTTCTTTTAATCGGGTGCAAAGAAAAAGAGGTTGTAGTGATTCAAGGGAACATGACTCGTGATTACGAGGGGGTCAATGATTTATCTTTACATGGATATATCAACAGGTGTTACATTGACCTGCTCGGTCGAGAAGCTCTTCCCTATGAATTAGACCTGGAGACGGATGAGCTACGAAAGGATCAGTTGTCTTTGGCTGCAAGGGATCGGATGTTACAAAACTTACAGACTGGGAGCGATTGGGTATCAGGAGATTCTACTTACAGCCATGCATATCATTTTCAGCTGTATCAATCCTTGAAGGTTCGCTTTGTCGAAGGGGTAGGCGATGTGGCAATCCTGGCAAAAATTGAGACCTATCGCTTTAACCGCCAAAAAGATTCCCTGGAAGGAAGGTGGGAACAAGCACTTGAGTTTGAGCGGGAAATGCGGCGGCTTCAGGAATTGGCCAACACCCAGCATGACTATCGCCAAGGAAAAATCGGTATTTCAGAAGCCTGCGCGAGGATGATGAACAACCATTTCTATGATCAGATCAATATGAACAACATAAATTTCATTCGAGCGGTACATGATAACCTGTTCTATCGATATCATACGCAAGAAGAATTTGATGCTGCATTTGAGCTGCTAGAACACGGAACTCCTGCCAGAATCAGAGGACAGATCGCATATTCTAAAGGGGATTATTTACAACTCCTGACGGGTACCCAAGAATTCCATGAAGGAATGATTCGCTGGGCCTACCGCATGTTGATGAGCCGTGATCCGAGTTCTCAGGAAACTGCGGAGTTATTGGAAGATTTTGTAGCAAACCAGGATTTCAAGGCAGTACAGCGGAGCATCATGAAGTCAGACGAATACGCCCGGTTCTAATATCATTAGCCTAAATGAAAATGAGTATAAATCACCGATTTTCCATCAAGTACCCACGAATCAGCGAATGCCTTATGCTCTGCATATTGGGCTTGGCAATTCCGCAATTTAGCTGTACGTCTGATGAAGATCAGTATTTATATGAAGTGGAGCAGTTTGATCTGGTTCCTCCTTCGGGTAACCAGGATAAAGCAAAAACTACCAATCAGTACATTTCGATTTTATATGCGGATGTGTTTGAAAAAGCACTTGCGGCAAATGATCAGGTAGAAATTGGCAATGCGATGTTCTCCATCGGGGACCAGGAACTGGCCAGGCAGGTAGTCATCAGCAATTTTCTCAACCATCCTGAGGCACAGGTACCCTCCCGAAAGGTGATGCTGGAGGATTTAGACCAGTTTGTAATTGATACCTACCGAAAATTTTTCATCAGAGACCCCTCTCAGGCGGAATTGGCATATGTCAAAAGTTTCATTGAGGCCGATCCCAATGTGAGCCCTGAGGTGGTATACCTGACATTTGCAACGAGTAATGAGTACCAGTATTATTGATAGTCGTCGGGTTACAGTTTTTAGTATTAAAGTAGCTCCATTTACTATGAACCGAGAGCTGAAGACGGTGAACTTTTTTGATACATGAAAAGAAGGAAATTCATACAGACAATAGGTGCAGCCTCAGCAGGGATATTCGGGATGCCCTATGTCCTGCCCGAGGGGAGGCTGTTTGCCCGTACGAATAGCGAACTGGCTGGACATGTAGTCCTGGTATTATTCGCAGGAGGGGTAAGACAGCAGGAATCTGTGGGACAGCAATACCTCGCAGGTAGCCAAAATGAAGATGTTCCCGGTAACATTCTGTACAACCTGCTGGCAGGCGATCCGCCGGAAACCAAAATTGTTTACGGAACAGACGCTAACCTCGAAGGAGAGGTGCCCATTCGCCAGGTACTCAACCAGCCGTTAGAACTGCAAGGGACCTTCTTTCGGGAAATGCGCACCTCCATGTTGGGGCACTATGGAGGGTTGAATGTGGCCATACAAGGAAACACCGTCTTGACCCAAGGGCTTGCACAAAAACCTGTGAATCCCACCATCTTTGAATACGTGAGACGGCACCGGGGATTAAAGGCCACAGATGTATGGTTTATTGGGAACGGAATAGGCAATTCCATTCCCCTTTTGACACATAGTACCCATCCTGACTATGGGGCGCAGTATGCCGCTAATTTTTTTGCCCCAAGCATTACGTTTGGAGAATGGGGAATCGAACATCTCAGTCAGACAAGGGCGTTTCATCCAGAGTATGAAATGCCCCCAGCAGAAAAGCTGAAAGCCTTTTTGGACCAGAACTACAGCCGTTCTGTCCAAAGCCTGGGGGGCATCGGAAATTCAGAAGAAGAACACCATATCTTAAGGAGCTTTCTGGAAGAAATGTACCAGAAAACCCAAGACAATACCGTTTCGATGCCGACGGTAAAAGACAGCAATGACCTAGTCACCATGGGGTATGCTGCCGAAGTCATGCGGCGGTTCACCCCAAAACTCACCGTAATTAACCTGAATGATGTAGACCTGTGCCATACCAATTTCACTACCTATTTACGAAGCCTTCACCGTTCTGATCATGCGGTTGGATTTCTGTGGGATTTTATCCAGACCCAGATTCCCAGCATGAAGAATGATACCATCATGCTCCTCCTCCCTGAATGTGGCAGGAACATGAAGCCCAATCCGGTTCAGGATGAGAACGATTGGTACGGGTACGACCATGCGGATGAAAATGCTGAGCGGATATTTGGGATGATGGTAGGTCCGAATATTCCCGCAAACCTCAAAATAGGCGGAGAAGGCAACTCCATCGGGATTTCTGCAGACATGGTCCCGACGATCGCTGAAATTCTTGGAATAAAGGATAAAGTCATGGCTGAGGGGATGGTCAGCGGAGCAGCGCGGTCATTATTTGATAGAATCTAAATGAAAGGTCGACGCCGTAAGCATATCATGATCTCCTATCAGGCATTTTTTATCCTGATAATCAGTCTATTACTTATCGTAGGCTGTGACAATGGGGAGGGAGAATTACCGCCCAATCCTTTTAACGTTGAAGAAATAGACCTGGGGGATACCCTCGTATCTGATACGGTAGTTCCCTTAACTTCGACCTTGAACAGCTTGCACAGCAGGGTTTTTAAGCCCACCTGTGCAAATTCTGGGTGCCACGACGGGCATTTCTCTCCTGATTTTCGCACCATCAGTGGGACCTATGCCACCTTACTGTGGGTTTCCCCGGTAAAACCCTCTCCAAGTGGCAGCTACTCGTATCTGGTCGAGCCAGGGCAGCCCGATAAGTCTATGTTGATGCACAGGCTCCTAAAGGATATTGATGGTCAATCTGGAATCATGCCGCTAGCAGTGGATCCCGATTCCGACTGGGACTCACTTAAGCTTGATTACCTTTATCAAATAAGGGAATGGATACGAAAAGGGGCTGCTGATCCTACCGGAAATTCCTCCGTTTCAATTGGCTCAGACCTGCCTCCTTTTCAGGAAGGCTTTGCCATCGCGTTAGGTACGACGGGGGAATTCCTCCAAAGAAAAAGAGGAAATGGTCCCTTACAGTTAGCAAGTGCTCCTGCCTCATTGAAATTTTGGGTAAGCCTATCCGATGACCAAACTCCTCTTAATCAACTCATTGAGCCAACTCTATATGCGTCAGCTCATGCCACAGATTATTCCCAGGCCAAAAGGTATCCGCTCACATGGACCTCCAGTCCTGAATTCGAGCCAGGGTACTTGGGAGATGAGGTTGCTTATAAATTCTATGTGGAGATCCCTTTGGCTAACCTTCCTGCCTCAAGTCCCCTATTTTTTAGAATAGCTGTTCAGGACCCAGCCCTCGGAGTCGTTTCTGAAATTCCTGTGCCTGATTCGCCCCCGCATCTTGTTACCTATTTTTCTTTGGAGAAGTAATGACCTATGTGATCTACATATTATTGATAGTGAGTTGCTTACTTATGCTTGGAGGGTGTAAGGGCGAGGCCCTTGATCCACTTGCGAATGCACCCACTCTCTGGATAGAACAAGTCTATCCCGACACGGTAAGGCAATTTCAGGACAGCATCACCCTTATCCTGGGCTATGAAGATCCTAACGGGGATCTGGGAAGCATAGACCCCAATGATCGGACCCTTTGGGTTAAGGACAGCCGACTTCCAGAAGGGGATCTATACCATGTCAAGCCCATTGTTCCTACAGGTGATGAGATTCATATAAGGGGAACGATAAGGATAGGTATCCGTCCTCCTTTTTTACTTGGGAGTGCCGGGCTTGAGCGGATTGTGCTGTCTGCTAAAATCAGGGACCAGGAGGGGGTGTGGAGTGAAGAAGTGAGTGCTTTTCCTATCTGGGTGATAGAATAAGAAGGCCGATCGCTCTTTTTAGTATTGAAACATGATAAATCCACCAACATATCCGATAATCATCCGGCTCCTGCTGGTGATTGGGATGTGTATGGCTGGAAAATTTACGGCCATAGGCCAATCTTACCCCATGCAAAATATTACTGTCTCTGATTGCCGAGGGCAAATTACAGGCAGCCAAAACGGAAATATACCAGGAAATTATGACCATAATGAGAACCTAACATTCACGGTATGTGTGCCAGGAGCTGAACGTGTAGAAGTGTTTTTCTCACTTTTTTGTACAGAGGCAGGATATGATTCCCTACGGGTATTTGATGGGCCAGACACCCTGGCTCCACAATTGGGGGCAACCTATTCAGGTTTTTCTCCTCCACCATCGATTAAATCTACGGGGAACTGTATCACTTTACACTTTCGTTCGGATGAAAACATTTCATGTGTTGGCTGGATTGCTCGTTGGCAAGCGGTTATGGAACCGCCTAGTTTTCCTGAGGTAGACCTGCAGGGAGTCTCCCCCAAATGTAGCACCCAGACGATGGTGGTCCGAATGACCCGCCCTGTTCATTGTGATTCCATTGACGCTGAAAATTTTCAACTCACAGGTGCGCTTAATAACACTGTAACACAGGCCTTACCGGTTAACTGCCAGGGAGACAGTACCGAGGAAATTCAGTTGATATTTTCACCTGGCTTAAATAAAAGTGGCCTATATGGCGTCACCTATACCTCTGAGCTCCCTGACCAATGTGATAGCCTGTGGTCTGTTTCCAGTATCGATCGATTTTTCATCTCAGACTGTCCCATGCAGGTTGAAGCTCAGACTTGGACGGATACCATTTGTGAGGGGGAATGTGCGGAATTACTGGCCAGCGGAAGCGGAGGAGACCCCAATAGTTACCAATATACCTGGAGCCAGGGAATAGGAAATGGGGCCGGTCCTATCAAGGTATGCCCTTCCCAGACTCAGGTGTACGAAGTCACCCTCACCGACGGAATTGGATCCCCTCCAGCAAAGGCACAAGTTCGAATAGTGGTACTTCCTCCTCCCACAATGCCGCCTCCCGATACAGTTTGTCAATCAGAACCCGATTTTTCACTTTTGGCCAGCCCGCCAGGAGGTGTCTGGCAAGGGGCAGGAATAGCCGATGAAAATGGAATTTTCTCTGCAGAAGCAGCAGGACCTGGAACCCACTTGATTAGCTACAAACTCCCTGCGGGGTGTGAGGCTAGCACATCCATCACAGTTAAAGGAGTAGATGCAGGTCCAGAACAAGCCGCATGTCCAGGATCAGACACCATGCTGTTAACTTTTCAAACGCCTACAGGAGGGTATTGGACGGGCAATCACATCAGGGCTTCGGGGGCTTTCCTCCCGCCCAGTGTGGTAGGTACTTATCCGGTATATTATCACGCAAATGGTTGTGTCGATAGTACCTTGATCCATGTGGATACCCTCCAAATATGGCCATTAGATTCTGCTTGTTTATCTGATCCCCCTTATACGTTAAAGGCCTTACCAGAAGGCGGATACTGGACAGGTCCTGGTATTACAGATTCCTTGAAAGGCAATTGGGCTCCTGCAGTCTCTGGCCGCGGAGATCACATCCTTACCTATCATATCAATGGCTGTAGCACTTCATTTAAAGTATTTGTGAAGCCCCTTTTGGTAGGGGCAAACGTGTTAGTTTGTCCAAAAGGTTCCCCTTTTGTACTAAGTCCTTCCTTTCCTTCCCACGGAACCTGGAGCGGTGTGGGTATTTTAGATGCACAGACGGGACTTTATGACCCAGGGGTGATGGGCGGGGATTTTACGGACACGCTTGTATATGAAGTCAACGGCTGCCAAAAGAAGCGAATAGTTTGGGTGCGAGACGCCAGGATCAGGCCCGATACGATAAAATTGTGTTTGGCTGATCCTGTTTTGGGGCTAAATGAAGCGAACACCCACCGATCTCCCTGGAATGGTACATGGAATGGCCCCGGAGTTATAGATACCATTACTGATGGGCAATTCTCCCCTCAGGTGGCTTCCATAGGCTTTCATAAGGTATTTTATGAGGCAAATGGCTGCTCTGACAGTGTGACCATGGCCGTTTACCCCAACAAGACCACCTACGATACGGTTGTTTGTGAGGGGGTCCTCCCATTTTCCATGCGTGCAAGCGTTTCAGGCGGATGGTGGGAAGGACCAGGAATCATAGACTCCTCTGGTATTTTTGACGCCTCGGTTATTGGGGTCGGCCAGCATAAAGTTTTTTTTCACAATCCATTCGGCTGCTTAGATACAGCCTCAGTTGAGGTTTACGACCTGATTGAACCCTACATAGAAAACCTGCTAGGCTCCTATTGCTACACAGACTCCATGTTTAAGCTTGATGCGACTCCTCCTGGGGGCAGGTTTTATGGAGATGGGGTGATCGGTGATTTCTTCAATCCTGTACTTGCAGGACCAGGCCTTAAAAATGTGTATTACACCTATGGCTCTGGAGATTGCAAACGGACGGTCAACCAACCTGTGGCGGTAAATAGTCCCCTACGGATTGACCTGAAATTTCAAGCTGATACCATTTGCTTTGGAGACTTTACCACCCTTGGAGCCTATGGAAAAGGGGGACCTATTGGCGACTTTCAATACACGTGGTCACATGGCCTTCCCAATCAGCCAGAGCAGGTTGTTTCTCCTGCTCGGGATACCTTCTATTCCGTTTCCGTTTCAGATGGATGCTCGGATCCTGTCTCTACCCGGATAAATGTAAAGGTCCATCGGGAGTTTAAATTGAGTTTTACCCAGAGTGATACGATTTGCTACGGAGAAAATGGATTTGCAGCCATTGAAGTTGACGGTCCCAGCTTTTATCAATTCACGTGGGATACTGATCCTCAACAGTATGGTGACACCCTTAGGGCCCCCACTTTTTTCCGGTACGAAGTAGAAGTGAAGGATATGCGAACCGGATGTCTACAAGTCGCTGAGACTTCCATTCCTGGCAGAGAATACTTGCTCGCGAGTTTCTTGCCTAATCCTAACAGGGAATGCCTGCCTTTGGAAAATGCGACCTTTCATTTTATTGATTTGAGCGAAGGTGCCCTTAGGGGAATTTGGGATTTTGGGGATGGAGAATATGAGCCCTATGAACAAGGGGTACATCCAGCGCATACCTACAAGCAACTTGGAGAATACCAGGTCAAACTTTGGGTAGAGAATGAATGGGGATGCCGTGACAGCATGGCGGCAAATGTTTGTGTGCTTCCCGGGCCATCTGGCGTTGAGGTTCCCACCGCATTTTCTCCTAACGGAGACGGCGTGAATGATTTTTTTGAGGTTAAGAGCTCAGGCGTTGTTACCTTTAACTTGAGGATTTTTGATCGCTGGGGAAGAATTATTTTTCAAGCAAACGATCCCAATGCCAGCTGGGATGGTACCTTCCAGGGAAGGCGGGTGCCCGAGGGAGCATATGTGGTGTACATCAGGGGAAGCATACGGGAAGAAAACGAATTCACCAATCATTCCCCGGTAAAATTCATGAAACGAGAAACCTTGTTAATTATCCGATAAGGGCTATTCCATTGCTTCGTAAAAGCATTTTCGACAGCGAGGCTCATAGCTATCCTTTTCCCCTAACATCACCTCTGAGTTTTCTTCCCGAAATCTATAGGAATAGTTGGCCAGGCTTCCACATTGCTGACAAATCGCATGTACTTTGGTGATGAACTCCGCGATCGCTAAAAGGTCAGGCATAGGGCCAAATGGTTCTCCCTTAAAATTCATGTCCAGTCCTGCCAGGATGACCCTCGTACCTTTGTTACAAAGCTTGGTAACTACTTCCACAATGCCCTCGTCGAAAAATTGGGCTTCATCAATGCCAACTACCTCAATTCCAGAGGTGAGCAAAAGTATCTGGTGGGAGGAGGAAACGGGTGTGGAGGGAATAGAATTTTGGTTGTGAGAGACGATGTCTTCCTCACTGTACCTGGTGTCAAGCGCAGGCTTAAAAATTCGTACTTGCTGATTGGCAATTTGAGCTCTTCGAAGCCTCCTGATGAGTTCTTCAGTTTTTCCTGAAAACATGCTCCCACAAATGACTTCCAGCCAGCCAGTATGACGGTTGCCGGCATTAAATTCTACAAACATCTGTTAGGATCTTTATTTCCAGATACATCAGGGGGTAAGTACTATCGAAAACGCAAGAACTCCCCGGTAGACACCTTCAACAACCTATCAGGACAATTTCCGCTTGACCTCAGTTTCACGGTAGGCCTCGATAATGTCTCCGATCTTGATGTCGTTGTAATTCTCTACCATTAAGCCACATTCGAATCCAGCGGCAACTTCTTTCGCATCATCCTTGTAGCGTTTCAAAGAAGAAAGTTTGCTGGTATAAATTACCACCCCTTCTCGGATCACGCGCACAGGCTCGTTGCGATAAATTTTGCCACTGGTCACCATACAGCCTGCAACGTTGCCCACCTTGGTAACCTTGAATACCTCACGCACTTCAGCGTTGCCCACAATTTCCTCTTTGATTTCTGGGCTGAGGAGACCTTCAAGTGCATCCTTCACATCGTTGATAGCGTTGTAGATGACACTGTAGGTGCGAATGTCAATTTTTTCGCGTTCAGCAAGTATTCTTGCCTGAGTGGTTGGGCGTGTGTTGAACGCAATGATGATCGCATCAGAGGCAGAGGCCAAATTGATGTCACTTTCTGTGATAGCACCGACTCCTTTGAGGATGATATTCACCGCAACCTCTTCTGTGGTAAGTTTGAGGAAGGAACCTGCCAAGGCTTCAACGGAACCATCCACATCACCTTTGATGATGATGTTCAGCTCGTTAAAGTTACCAATGGCACGTCTGCGGCCAATTTCTTCCAGAGTGATTCGGTCCGTCTGACGGAATTGTTGCTCTCGGTAGACTTCCTGGCGTTTTTGAGAAATTTCTTTTACCCGGCTTTCTTCCACGAACACCTGGAAACGGTCACCTGCTTGAGGCTGTCCACTAAGCCCAAGCACCTGAACAGGCATGGAAGGCCCTGCTTGCTTGATACGTTTACCTTTTTGATCGATAAGGGCTCGTACACGACCGGAGTGGATACCTGCCACCATTGGGTCTCCAACAGCTAAGGTTCCGTTTTGTACCAGCAAGGTCGCAACATTTCCTCGTCCGCGGTCCAAGCGAGATTCGATGATGGTCCCGTTTGCAGCACGGTTGGGGTTGGCTTTGAGGTCTAATATTTCTGCTTCCAGAATTACCAGTTCCAGCAACTCATCTACGTTGGTACCAAATTTGGCAGAAATTTCCTGGGACTGATATTTACCTCCCCAGCTTTCTACCAAGTAATTCATCTCAGCCAGCTGGCCCTTAATCCTTTCAGGATCAGCCCCTGGCTTATCAATCTTATTGATGGCAAAAACGATGGGTACCCCTGCAGCTTCGGCGTGATTGATTGCTTCTTTCGTTTGAGGCATTACCGCATCATCTGCTGCGATGACCACGATGACGATGTCTGTTACCTGAGCACCACGAGCACGCATAGCGGTAAAGGCTTCGTGACCAGGCGTATCCAGGAAAGTAATCTTTTTGCCTTCTTCTAGCTGCACTTGGTAGGCACCAATGTGCTGGGTAATACCACCAGCTTCTCCTTCTGCAACATTTGCTGAGCGGAGGTTGTCCAGCAGGGTCGTCTTTCCGTGGTCAACGTGGCCCATGACCGTAATGATGGCATTTCTGCCTTTTAGGTCTTCAGGTTTGTCCTCGATTAGCTCTTCCTCAAATTCCTGCTCTTTTACATCGATGAAGTCCACCTCGAAGTTGTACTCTTCGGCGATGATTTCAATAATCTCAGCACTCAAACGCTGGTTGATGGAAATCATCATGCCCAATGAGAAACAGCTTTTAATGATGTCATTGACGCTCACGCCCATCATCTTTGCAAACTCATTTGCTGTGATGAATTCGGTAACCTCAAGTACATTTGCCAGTTCCTCGTCAGCCCTCTCCTGCATTCTTCTTCTTTCAGCATCAGCATCACGCTTGGCTCGTCGCATACGCTGACGATCACGTGAAGGCCGCTGATTCATCTGAGCCATGGTGTTCCTAATGGAACTTTGGACATCTTTCTGAGAAGGCTTCTCTTTCTTTTTGCGGTTGTTGCTACCAGAACCTCCTCTTTTGTTAGCATCCTTATTATTGGAATCGTTTGAATTGGATTCGGGGGTAGAAACACGCTTTCTTCTTCTGCGTCTACGACGCTTCTTATTTCCTTCGTCGTCCTGCTTGTCCTGAGAGGAAGACTGATTAGTTTTCTTATTGTCGGCTGAGCCGCCAGATTTTTTATCCTTATCTCCGCCAGATTTACCGCGTTTTTTAGGCTTGTTAGGCTCTAATTCAATTTTTCCAAGTACCTTCAGACCGCTAAGTGAAGGGGCATTATCGCCCGCACGAATGATCTTTCCATCCTCTTCAGTTACTTCTTCTACAGGAGCATCCGTTTTCGCCTCTGGTAAAGGTACTTGTTTGGGTTCTTTTGCCTCAACGGGTGGAGGTGGAGTTGGTGGTGTAGCAGAAACTTCCTGCTTCGGCTCTTCCTTGGGTTGAGCTGGGGGCTGCTCCACAGGAGGTGTCTCCTTTACAGGTGCTTCCTGTTTCTTCGGAGGTGGGGGAGGAGGCGTTTTTGCTTTTGGAGCCGCTTTTTCAGCAGGTTTATTCTGCTTCTTGCCTTTTTTATTCAGGCTGTCCAGATCGATTTTTCCAATAACCTTCAGGGGAGAGGGGTCCTGCTCGGCAGGTTTTTCGACCTCTGCTTTCTCGACAGGTTTTTCTGATGGTGGGGCAAGGTCCCCCGCAGAGAATGACAATTTTACCGGAGTATCTGCTGGCGGAGGTGTGTCTTCTTTTGCAGCTTTTTCTTCCTGCTTGGGCGAAACCTTGTCTCTGAGGTCGCTTGCCGTAAGGAAATCCGCTGGGTTTAAATCAATAGCCTCTTCTTCTGCCTTTTTTTGTTGCCGGTCTTCAGAGCGCTTCTCAATAATTTGTTCAGCTTTCTCCTTCAGCAACTTTTCTGAGGCGAATTCTTTTAAAAGAAGCTCATACTGTGACGAATTCAACTTGGAATTAGGTGAATCCTTTACATCATGCCCTTCCCCCTTTAAATGCTCGACCAGCACAGAAGTTGAGACATTCAACTCCTTTGCAACTTTAAACAACCTATGACTACCCTTCTTCTTCGTTATTGGCATTCTCTATGATTAAGTAAAAAATCTCTCTCAATTTACTCATCCTCGGCGAATTCTGCACGAAGTACTTGCAGAACGTCTTCGATGGTTTCTTTATCAAGGTCAGTACGACGTTCCAACTCCTCTAAACTCAACTCCAACACGTTTTTCGCAGTGTCACATCCAATCTTCTTCAGCTCCTTGATTACCCAAGCCTCAATTTCATCTGCGAATTCCTCCAATTCTACGTCCTCCTCGTCGTGGTCAAACTCCCGGAACACATCAATTTGGTAGCCGGTGAGGCGGCTGGCCAGCTTAATGTTGAGGCCGTTTTTGCCGATTGCCAGGGAAATCTGATCTGGTGAAAGAAATACCTGAGCTGCTTTTTCTTCCTCGTCCAACCGAATGGAAGAAATCCTTGCGGGACTCAAAGCACGTTGAATGTAGAGCTGTTCATTGACCGTGTAACTGATGACGTCAATGTTCTCATTGCGTAACTCCCGAACAATGCCGTGTATTCTGGAACCTTTCATCCCCACACATGCACCTACTGGATCAATTCGATCGTCATAGCTCTCAACTGCAACCTTTGCACGTTCGCCAGGCTCACGCTCGATTCCTTTGATGGTGATCAAGCCATCAAAAATTTCAGGTACTTCTTGTTCGAATAGTTTCTCAAGGAATAAGGGTGCCGCCCTGGAAATGATCACACGAGGGTTATTGTTCTTCATTTCCACATCCAACACCACCGCTCGGATGGTGTCCCCTTTGCGAAAACGATCCTTCGGAATCTGCTGGTTACGGGGCATGACCAGTTCGTTGTCTTCGTGCAATACCAGAATTTCATTTCGCCAAATCTGGTATACTTCTCCAACAATGATTTCTCCAACTATTTCCTGGTACTGCTCCATGATGGCAGCTTTTTCCAGGTCACGTATCTTTTGGGTGAGGGTCTGGCGGGCTGTTTGAACAATTTTTCTTCCGAAGTCTGAGAAATTAATTTCTTCTGCCAACTCATCACCTACTTCATAATCCGGGTCGAGGGCTAAGGCTTCACTCAGGGCAATTTGAAGGGATTCGTCCTCCAGGTCACTGTCTTCCACAACCTCACGCTCACGGAATCCCTGTATGTCCCCATTGTCGACGTTCACAATGATGTCGAAGTTCTCGTCTGAGCCGTACTCTTTTCGGATCATGGTACGGAATACCTCTTCCAGTACCCCCATAAGGGTAACACGGTCTATATTTTTGAAGCGGGAAAACTCCGAAAACGCTTCAACCAGGTTCACCTGGGGCTCTAATGTTTTTTTCTTGGCCATGTATATGTGTTCAACCAAAATAACTACAAGAGGATCACTTTGGACTCCTCAATCTGATCAAATTCAAGTGTTCTTTCCTGTTCTAAAAACTTGGTAGGACGACCTTTGACCTGCTTGGACTTAGGTGCCAGAGGCAATAACTTAAGTGAAACTTCATTTGAGGAGATCAGTTTCCCTTCAATGTGTTCTCCACTTGTTAGCCTAACACGAAAAAACCTGTCTACGTTTTTCCGGTACTGCCGTGGCAGGACAATGGCTTCACCGATTCCGGGTGAGGAAACTTCCATGCCATAATCGCCAGGCAACAAATCTTCCTCGTCCAACCAAGGCCCAAGTTTACGAGCAATTAGCGCACAAGTTTCCATGCTGATACCCTGATCAGTATCTACTCGTACTTGCAAGATATTTTTCTTGCCGCTTTTGAAATTGATCCGTACAACAAAGACCGTCGGAAATGTAGATTCAATAAAAGTAATGATTTCCGTTTGAACCGAGTCTGATAACATACGCAAAAAAATAAGGGGGAATCCCCCTTGTCCAATGGATCTTATACTATCTACAAAATTAAAACATTTTTGGTCAATATCAAACGGTTAAAAGGTTCGGCTTCCAGAGAAATTCCTCCTTTAAAAAGGGAAGATCAACTAGCTCTGACTACCTTCTGTCTTTTAACAATTTCTTCACTGCCCGGTCCCGACGTTGAAGTTCCTCCAGGCTCATTCTTCTCACCTTGACAGTTTTTCCTTTGATTTTAAGGGTGGGTTGACCTTCAAGCTGTTCAATGCCTTTCTGGGGAAGGTCTACCGTAGAATAGTTGTCGTAAATGGTAATAGTCCCTATTTCATCTGCCTTCAGGCTAGCTTGATGAATAAGAAATCCTACCACATCGCCTTTCCGGATTTTGTCTTTTTTGCCTCTGGAGAGATGGCATTTGATCCATTTGTTTTCCTCTTCAGCTTGGCTATCAGCTTTATTTACCGGCATGAGGTCCAGCCGGGTGGTGGGAATATCCATAAATCGATGATGATTGCGCAAAAATGCCCCCTCCATTCCTGATTTTACCAGGTTGTACACGGTGCCTGGCTCCCCTGCGCGGCCAGTCCTGCCAGCCCTGTGAAGGTAAAAGTCGAGTTCCTCAGGGATAGAAAGGTTGATCACAGCGGGGAGTTTTGCAATGTCGAGGCCTCTTGCTGCCAAGTCAGTTGCCACCAGAAAGCGGATATGACCTTCCTTGAACCGTTGGAAAATATTGGCACGTTCTTCCTGACTTTGGGCACCGTAATATCCTTCTGCGGAATAGCCTGAATTTCGCAGAAATCCTAATACTCCATATAGTTCATCCCTCCTTCCACAGAAAATCAATGCCTGCTCTGGTTCTTCAACCGCTAATAAGCCACCTAGATATCCGTCACGGTTGCCGTTTTTTACCTCAGTTGTAACAAACCTTATATTGTCCAATACCCGTCTGGGATCAAGGCGAATGGTTTTAACGGGAGTTACCCGCTCGCGGATCAGGAATTCTGCGTCATCAGAGATAGTGGCAGAAAAGAAGCATACCTGCAAGGTGGATCGCATGTGACGACGGAGTTCGTCAAAGTCGCGTTGAAACCCCATCTCTAATAATTTATCCCCTTCGTCAATGATGAGACATTTGATGTTGCGCCAGAAGAAATCCAAAGGTGCCTGGGTCATGATGTCACGCAAACGGCCCGGAACAGCTACCATGATATGTGGCGTAGCCTTTACCTGGGAGATGCTTTCCTCAAGCGATACTCCGCCATATACTTCCCCTACCTTAAGCTGGTCACCGTCATGGAAGCTTCGAAGGGCACGGGCCACTTGCATCGCTAACTCACGTGAGGGTACCATAACGAGTACCTCTGTGCGGCGCTTGAGCAAATCCAACCGTTTGATGATGGGAACCCCATAAGCTGCCGTTTTTCCGGTGCCGGTAGGTGCCTCAACGATCAGGTTGAGTTTTTGCATGACCTTGGGAATCACCTCCTCTTGTACAGAAGTAGGAGAAGTGAATCCTTGCTTTTGTAAAGCGATAAGGACGCGATCGGGGAGTTGGTATTTGGCAAATCCTGCAGCAGGTTTCATGCCGCAAAGGTAGGTAAATTCCTGGTGTTAGTGAGGCTGGGCAAATACTTCTTGCGCTATTTGCTGTGCAGCTCCTAAAGCGTCTAGGTCAAGACTGGTCTGAATGCCATTCACCTTGCAAAATTCGATCAGGCTTTCCGTGGCGATATTGCCTACCAATTCGTCTTCTGCAAAGGGACAGCCTCCAAATCCCATCAAGGCAGTATCAAATCGTGTACATCCACTTTCATAAGCTGCTTTGATTTTGCCCATTCTTGCTGCCGGTGTTGCATGAAAATGTGCTCCAAATTCCACCGCTGGCAATTGTGGAATAAGGCGGTTGAACGCTCGCTGAATAACCTCTGGCTCTGCGCTTCCCACGGTATCTGCCAGGGAAAGGATGGTAATGCCCAGATTTGCCATCTTTTTTGCCCAATGGTCTAGCACGCCTTCGTCCCATGGGTCCCCATAAGGATTGCCAAACCCCATCGAAAGGTACACCACCAGGGTTTTGTTGTGGGTAAGGCATAATTCCTGTATCTCCCGCACCAACAACAAAGAATCCGACATGGAACGGCGGGTGTTGCGCTGCTGAAAAGTTTCAGATAGCGAAAATGGGTACCCTACATATCTAATGGCATTATGGCTACAGGCTTCCTGTGCCCCTCTTAGGTTGGCCACAATTGCGAGCAGGTTAGTAGAGGTTTGTGTCAGGTCCAGTCCTGCCAGAACCTCTGCTGTATCGGCTAACTGTGGTACGGCCTTCGGAGAAACAAAACTGCCAAAGTCTAAGGTATCAACTCCTACTTGAAGCAATTGCTGCAGATATCGTATTTTGAGGTCGGTAGGAATAAATGGATTTATGCCTTGCATGGCATCTCGTGGGCATTCCACAAGTTTTATGAAGCTCATGATTCGGCCTTTTTTTCAAAGGAAAACCAATCGGGGTTCAGGACTCCCGAGCGGATCATGGCCCATAAAAACAGGAGCCCAAAGATGCCAAGGGCAACCGAGATCCAAACCACCCCATTGAGCTGTGGCTCTACATAAAACCGAAACCCAAGTGTGAGGAGAATGTAGGTGATAATGATTGCCCTTGAAGGGGTCTTACTTAGTCTGATTTTCATGTAAGCAGCAGATTGTTGTGCAACGGCAGCAATAAAATGTAATCTTATCACAAAGGTAACTAACCTGGCGGATTTTAGGAAGTACCTGAAGTTGTGGAGAAAATGGCTAATATTGCTCAGGGAGTTCTCCGTTTACAGCAATCAGTTTTCAGTTAATGGCTTGGATTCCCCTCTGAAAACTGTCAACTGAGAACCGTCAACCTCAAATATTCCCCTTTGTATGAAACTCTACACCAAAATTCTCATCGGCATGGTTGCCGGTATAGTGGTCGGTTACCTGTTTAACCAACTGGATGTGGTACACCTGACCATGTACACCACGCCCATAGGGGATATTTTTATCCGTCTGGTAAAAATGCTGGTGGTCCCTCTGGTATTGGTATCGCTAGTGTTGGGGGCAGCAGGGTTGGGGGACATCAATCAGGTGGGAAAAATGGGGTTAAAGGCTTTCGGATTTTTTATGCTTACCACGGCAGTTGCGGCAATTATTGGAATAGGGGTAGCCAATCTTGGGGGACCAGGCAGGGGGTTGCCCAAAGAAAAAACCGATGCCCTGATCGAACAATACAAGGATAAGGCCGCAGAAAAAACACAAACAAATTCAGCAGCTGAGCTAAAAAATAAATCTGAATTTGAAAAAGTAACCGATTTATTTGTGCGGATGGTACCCACCAATCCTTTCAAAGCCCTTGCAGAAGGGGATATGTTGGGGGTAATCTTTTTCTCACTTTTTCTCGGAATTTGCATCACGATGATTCCTGGCGATAAGGCCGACCCTTTGATCAAAGGGTTTGCCGGCCTGAATGACGCGGTGATAAAAATGGTGACCCTCGCGATGGAGACCGCTCCTTATGGAGTTTTTGCCTTAATGGTAGACGTGGTTGCTACCCTGGGCCTTGACATCATTATCCTACTGATTAAGTACGGGGCCGTGGTGGTTGTAGGGCTGATCTTGCACATACTGATTACGCATTTTGGGTTTATCTTCTTTTACGTCCGTCAGAACCCCCTTCATTTTTTGCGTGCAATAAAGGAAGCAATCGTATTTGCGTTTAGCACCAGTTCTAGCAGTGCTACGCTGCCCATCAGCATGAATGTGGCAAGTACCAACCTGGGGGTATCACGCCAGGTGAGCACCTTTGTGCTGCCACTGGGAGCAACCATCAACATGGACGGTACAGCTCTTTACCAAGCGGTAGCTGCCTTGTTCATTGCCCAGGTATTCGAAATACCGTTGGATTTTACCCAGCAGTTGACCATCATCCTTACCGCTACCCTTGCTTCGGTCGGTGCGGCTGGGGTTCCGGGGGCCGGTATGATTACCCTGGCGTTGGTGCTTACCACCCTTGGCGTGCCCGAAACCGGAATTGCGTTGATTTTTGGCTTGGATAGGATTTTGGACATGTGTAGGACGGTGGTGAATATCATCGGAGATTTGACCTTGACCTTGGTGATGGCCAAATCTGAAGGAGAAGAAATCCACATCCAAACCGATCAGGACATTATCCCAGGGTAATCTGCAAGCTCCTCCCTTCGTTTTTACCCAACTTCTTTTAAAGGGGTTCGTTATGTTTGCACAGGTGAACCCCAAACCCCATTGTTTCATGCGCTTACCCACACTGATGCTGCTGGCCTTTATTTCGTTACAGGTCAATTCCACATTTGCTCAGTTTGATACACGCCCTGGTGACTGGAAGACTTATTTGAGTTATAATAATGCCTTGCAAATAGCCGCACGTGATGAACTGCTCTACGTCATCACTGAAAGCGGATTGTTTACCTATAATGACCAAACCCAGGAAGGACAGACCTACTCAACCATTGACGGACTTAGTGGGGTAAATCCCAATAACCTCTTTCTGGAGCCAAATACCGGGCAGTTTTTCATTGGCTACCAAGATGGAACGGTTGATTATTTCGAAGACCCTAGAAGCATTAGGGTATTGTCGGACATCGCCCGAAATGAGTTTTTTACCCAAAAAGCGATACAGGACTTCGCTTCTGATGGCGAGCGCCTTCTGGTGGCTACGGATTTTGGCTTGGTCGCTTATGACCTGAATAGTTTCAGGACGGCATTCACCACCACTCAGTTTGGCAATCTCCCCTCTAAAGAACCGGTCTTATCAGTTGAAGTGTACCAGGGAAGAATATATGTAGCAATGGGAGACAATGGTGTTTACAGCGCAAGCATCAATTCCCTTAACCTCACGGACCCCAATGCCTGGGTAGCCGAAGACATGACCGCAGGTTTACCGCCGGATAATTTTCAGCAGTTTGCGGTGTTCAACGGCGGATTATTGGTGCGAATGGAAGAAGCTATTTATCAAAAACGTGATGGCAACTGGGCACCCTTTAGCCCTTTAAACAGACGAGAGCTAAACATCAGGACCTACAACGGAACCCTCACAGCTGTGCGTGGTGGCCGAGTAACTTTGGTCAACTCAAATAATGAAGTAAACGAAATCAGTTTGCGCTCCGGGAGTACAGATGCAATTTCCATCGGGAATGGTGTGGCGTTTGTTTCAAATGATACAGAAGGGCTTTACCGGGTAGAAAATGGGGAAAGCACAATCGTTACCCCCAATGGCCCTACTTCGAATAACTGTATTCGGGTGGTAGCCGGGAACGGTGAATTGTACATTGCTCCTCGCGGATACGATAACTTATTCAATCCTGTAAGTGACCGAACGGGCATTTATTATTTCAATCCATCACGTGGTGGCTGGAAAAACCTTGTGGCTGGTGATGGTCTTCCTGAGAATCGTGCCAATGATAAATTTGCCCGTGCCTATTACGACCCAATTTCCCGGAGAGCGTACATCGGTTCCTGGGGAAAAGGGTTGGTGGTATTGAGAGAGGGAGAGTTAGAACAGTTTTTTGATTGTTCCAATTCTGGGTTGAGCGTGATCTTTAATTGTGATTCCAACTTGACGCAGGAAACACGCGTTTCTGGGATCGGTTTTAGTCCTGATGGGAGGCTGTGGGCAAGCCACTCCTTTGGTTCTACCCCTCTTGCCAACTATGATCCTCGAACAGGCGAATGGCGTAACCTACCCAGTCAGCTTTTTCCCAACATAAATATGATTGACATGCTGGTGGATGACTTTGGTAGCCAATGGATCATCAATCGAGGCATTGGGGTCGTGGTGTACAATGATCAGGGCACACCGGACGACCTCACGGATGATACCTTTGTTACCCTCAGAGAAGGCCTTAACCGTGGAGACCTGAAAAATGACCGGGTAACGGCCTTGGCCAAAGACCAGGAAGGATTTGTTTGGGTGGGTACTGCCACAGGCGTAGTTGTCTTCTTTGATCCATTTTCTCTTAGCCGTGGGGAACTGGTAGATGGAACCTGCCCTATTTTTGAAGGCTTTTGCCTGTTGCGGGATGAGCAGGTCAACGCCATCGCTGTGGATGGTGGAAACCGCAAATGGCTGGCCACCAACAATGGTGTATTCCTCGTGAATGAAGACGGGGACCAGGTGATCCGAAACTTTACCGCTTCAAATAGCCCGCTGCTTTCAGACAATGTGAACGATATCGCCATAGACGGCACAACCGGAGAAATATTCTTTGCCACAGATGCTGGACTTATCAGTTACCGCGGAGATGCTACCGATGGGAAAGATGGTTGTCAGGATGTATTGGTATTCCCCAATCCCGTTTTGGGTGATTTTGATGGGAACATTACGATCCAGGGTTCAGCAGCAAACTCTACAGTGAAAATAACCACGGTTTCAGGGTATTTGGTCCGGGAAATTGAAGCGCAAGGAGGCACTGCCACCTGGGATGGAAGAGATGTGCGCGGGAACAAGGTCCGTTCCGGGATTTACCTCGCCCTGATTGCACAAGATGATGGAGAAAGTGCCTGTGTAGGAAAATTCTCGATCATCAATAACTAATTCCCCTCATGCGGTATACCTATTGTCTCAACTCGGTGCTGAGGTGGGCTTTGCTGGGAATATTTACCTGGGGAGCTTGTTCGGGAACCTATTCTGCAGAGGTTGACACGGTATATGTCTACAGCCCATCGATGGGGAAATTGATTCCCAATTTGGTTATTTTACCTGATGCCTATGATTCTGCCCCCAATGGATTAGCCGTGGTTTATCTCCTTCACGGAGCTGGGGGAGATTATACCCAATGGGTGAGCGTATCACCTGAGCTCCCTGCCTACGCAGACCAGTACGGAGTGATTGTGGTTTGCCCCGATGGAGGGCTAACGAGCTGGTACCTGGACAGTCCGGTAGACAGCACCCAAAAGTATGGCACTTACCTTAGCGAGGAGCTTGTCACGTGGGTAGATGCACATATCTGTACCCGACCAGATCGAGCGCAGCGTGCGATAAGTGGGCTGAGCATGGGAGGCCATGGCGCCTTATTGGCTGCTATCAGGTACCCTCAAACTTGGGGAGCGGTTGGTAGCACCAGCGGAGGGGTAGATATTCGCCCCTTTCCCCATAACTGGGACCTTCCCCTCAGGCTAGGACCTGCAGATCAATTCCCCCAGCATTGGGAAGCACATTCTGTTCTGGCACAGGCCGCAAGGTTGTCAAATAATGACTTCGCATTGTACGTGGATTGCGGGACGGAGGATTTTTTCCTGAAAGCAAACCGGAGTTTTCATCAAAGGTTAACTCGATTGGGCATTCCACATGTGTATGAAGAGTTTCCAGGTGCACACAATGGCCTCTATTGGCGCAAAGCATTGCCACGTCATTTGGCTTTTTTTGACCAATTTTTCAACCCCTGAAATGTCGATTGAATCGAGAGGGCTACTAGAGGAGTCCGTCTAGAGTTGCACGTTAGCGTGCGGGGGCTTGGCGTTGAATGAGCTTTCTAAGACGTTGCAGGCATTTATATTTCCTGTCACTGGCAGTTTTTGCATCAGGAAGGCCCGCCCGTTCAGCTACCTCCTCCATGGAATATCTATAATAAAGGCTATCGATGAGAACCCGCTTACAGGTTTCCCCGATTTCCTCCATTTTTTGGACCGCATAGTTGAAATCCTCCTGGACAACCAGATGATGAAATATGTTCCCGGACTCATCTTCAATTTCTGGAATCTCAGGGGTTAGCTGTGCATGGTAGGAATTTTTTTTGCGGAGGTGATCAATGCACTTGTTGGTGAATATGCGATACAGGTAAGTGGAAATCTTACTTTCTCCCCGAAATTTTTGAGCAAGAATTTGCTTCCTTAGGGCCACCAGGGCATCACAAAATGCATCACGAGCATCCTCAATAGATAATTGATGACGTTCGCATGCCTGTCCAATAAATCCTTGATGAATATCAAAAAGGTGATGTATCACCCTTTCCTGGATGCTACCACCCAGTAAGATGCTATCAATGATTTCCTGATCCGAGTACCTTGATATGACACTCCTTTCTTTCATGTAAGAGGCTACCTGTTGCCCGTGTAATTCTCTGGAAATTAACATTTAATCTGTAAGAAACGAAATCAAACAGGCTCATGTGGTAACACCTAAGCCTGCTGATTTCCATTAGAGACCAGAATTACACGTCGGTCAGCTATTAGCTTGTGTATTAGGATGACGTCCCAGAACCTGAAAGTACATTTTTGCAGTTTCCTTAGCTGCCAACTGCCATGAGAATGCCTGTGCACGCTGTTTTCCTGCAACTTGGCACGTAGATCTGAGGGAAGGTTGCTGATACAGATTTTCCATTGCAGCAGCCACCTCAGCAGGTTTTTGAGGGTCGATAAGGATGGCAGCTTCCCCTGCGACTTCTTCTGTTCCCGTTCCTGAGGAGGTGATTACCGGACAATTGCCAGCAAATGCCTCTATAATAGGAAGGCCAAACCCTTCATTAAAGGAAGGGTATAACAAGCCCAAGGCGTTGTGGTACAGCTGCCTTAATCGTATTTTATCCACAAATCCTGGGGTTTGGATGCTGTTCTTTAGGGTTGATGCTGTGCCAAGCTGTTGTAAAACCCAGGACCGCTCAAGTCCCGTAATCCAAAGAGTTACCTCCGGATGGTGTGCATGAAATTGCTGAAAAGCGGATAAAACCCCTGTTACATTTTTTCTTCCATCCTTATTTCCCAAAAAAAGAAAGTAAGGATCTGGAGTTTCAACAGGCGGCTGATTCCAGAAGGGGGCACTTCCGTGATATACCACTTTTGCTTCTCTCCCCAACTCTGATTGAATCTGTTTGGCAGAATGGTGGCTAACCGTCAACAATCCATTTGCCTTTTTGGTGACTTTGGGAACCAACCACTTTCGGTAGTACCTGCCCATCCGTTGGTACCAGCTTGCCGTTGTGGGAGGACGGTCCATGAAGATGAGGTCATGAAGGGTTATGACCAGGTGTGACGGACAGAAAAAGGGTGCGGTGTTTGACGTTGCATGAACCAAGTCAGGGCGATACGTTTTAAGGGCCCTGGGGAGAGCGATTTGTTCCCAAGTGAGGTAGTTTGTCGAGCTAAGAGGGATCACCTGGAGGTTGGGAAATTCCGGCAGTACCTTATCGTCTGGCCCCGGTCTGACAAAAACCAGCCAATCTATTTCAGGGAATAAGGCCGGAAGGTGAGAGATCAACTCGATGGCATATTCATCCATTCCACCTTTATTTGGCCGAAAAATCCGCTGTGCTTCCAGGGCAATTCGCATAGATTAACTATCTCAAACTTTCTGACGTTATAAATATATCTTTCTCAAAGGGGATGTTTCAACAAAAATGCTAACTTTTGCCACATGAAGGTCAAATTTTATGGTACACGAGGTTCTATCCCGGTTTGTGAAAGAGAATTTCAGGAATTCGGGGGGAATACTTCATGCGTACAGGTGACCTTCTCCGATGGTAAAATTGCAGTTTTGGATGCCGGTAGTGGCATTCGCAATTTGGGCAAAGACCTCATCAGAAAAGAGCACGAGCAATTTGACGATATTTTTATCGCGCTTTCTCATTTTCATTGGGACCACATACAAGGATTTCCCTTCTTTCAGCCTGCATACGATGTTCGGAGGCATTTCACCATTTCTGCTATGGGAAAAGGGAGAAATAAAACCAGTTTGCGTTCCATATTTGAGCGGCAAATGCAAAAGGAATTTTTCCCAGTTCGCCTGGATGGAATGGGGGCAAGCTTTAAATTTGACAGCCCAACCGAAGAATCCCTCATTTATGGCAATGTTCGGGTAAAAGCATCCCTGCATTATCATCCGGGAGGTGCCTATGGCTATCGAATGGAGAACGAGGGCAAGGTGTTGGTGTACGTCACGGATGTTGAGCATGGAGACAGCCTGGATACCGCGGTCATTGACTTGGCAGAAGGGGCGGATTTACTCATTCATGATGCCCAGTACACCACAGAAGAATTAAAAGAGCGCAGGGGCTGGGGCCATAGCAGTTGGCAGCAGGCAGTAGAGGTTGCGCGGCTTGCAGGAGTTCGTCAGTTAGCACTTACCCACCATGACCCGGACCATACGGATGAATTCTTGCTTCACATAGAAAAACAATGTCAGGAGCGCTTTGCTGAAGCATTTTTGGCACGTGAACGAATGGAAATCACCCTCTAGCATGTTAGCAGACAAACTCATTGTGATCACCGGAGGAAAGGGGTTGCTGGGGCAAGCCATGGCGAATTTTTTCCGGGAGCAAGGCGGCAGGGTAATCCTGGCGGATATCAACAGCGAATCTGAGCTTGCCAATGACGAGTTTCCCTGCGACATCACCCAGCCCGATTCTATTCGGGCGTGCATCAATACAATCGACAAGGAAGTGGGGCAAATTAACGGGTGGGTAAACAATGCCTACCCGCGAACTGCCGACTGGGGGACCCATTATGAAGAGATTCCCCCTGCCTCCTGGCAACAAAATGTGGACATGCACCTTAACGGCTACGCATTCTGTTGTCAGGAAGTGTTGACCTATTTTCGTCCGTACAAAGCAGGTTCCCTGATCAACATGGCCTCTATCTATGGCATGTTGGGCCCTGATTTTGGGGTATACGCAGGTACGCCCATGACCATGCCTGCGGCTTATGCCGCCATCAAGGGAGGTTTGCTGAACTTGACCCGCTACCTCGCCAGTTACTATGGCCCGCATGGCATTCGGGTAAATTCTGTTTCTCCGGGAGGGGTGTTTGATCATCAGCCGGAAACCTTTGTGCAGCAGTACAATGATCGGGTGCCATTAGGCCGAATGGCGCAGCCGGAAGAAGTCGCTCCTGCTGTTGGCTTTCTGCTTTCTGATCTTTCAAGCTACGTAACCGGGCACAATTTGGTCGTAGATGGAGGATGGTCGATTAAGTAGCGATCAGGGCATCTCGATGCAGTCCTTGATGCTGGATAACAATATCAATGCTTTGGCAGGGCAAGGAGCCGCAATTTCCTGAGCAGCTATTCCCCCAAAAGAATGCCCAATGAGAACAGTGTCATCTGGGGCACTTGTAATTTTGCCCCCATTCGGTGGACATATGATTGCAGGGGTTCGATCCAGTTCAAATATGAGTGGAAATGCCCTGTTAGGTTAAGTTTCCCAAACATCCTCTGGTCAAACCCAAGGTCCGGAATAAAGTAGAGATGCATAATTGGGAATATTGGTAACCCCAACATACATATTCCAGTCTAGTTTTTGGGTAATGACTTAATGATGATTTCCGTATTAAGAATTTCCTCCACTTTCTCCTCCCATTTCCTAACTTGCGGCCCCTTATGAAGGTTCGTGCCAACATTTTGAAGCTTGCACTTTTCGCCACTGGTCTTTCAGGCATTGTGGCGGAATACATTCTTTCTACCCTGGCTACCTATTTCTTGGGGGATTCCGTTTTCCAGTGGACGATGATTGTTTCGGTGATGCTGTTCTCCATGGGATTGGGGAGTAGGCTTAGCCGATTGGTTCGCGGAAATTTGCTGGGAAATTTTGTAGCGATAGAGTTTGTCCTGTCGGTCCTGGTTTCATTTTCCTCCCTGGCAGTTTACTCGCTTGCTTCCAGAACTCCCTATACAGGCCCCCTGATTTACGGGTTGAGCATTGCCATCGGCATATTGATTGGGATGGAAATTCCTTTGGTTATCCGGCTGAATGAAGCCTTTGAGTCTCTTAGGATCAATGTGTCATCTGTCATGGAGAAAGACTACTTTGGCAGCTTGCTAGGTGGCGTCTTCTTTGCATTTGTGGGACTTCCCATTTTGGGGCTGACCTACACGCCTTTTCTATTAGGGGGAATCAATTTCCTGGTGGCCTTACTGCTCTATTTGATGCTTAGGCCGGAGCTTTCTCAGCGGGAAAATCGCTATGCCAGTTTTGGAGCCCTATTGGTGCTGCTGCTTTGGGGAGGCGGATTAGCCTTGGCAGAACCTGTGATCTTATACGGAGAGCAACGAAAGTATCGGGACAAGATCATTTACCAGGAACAAAGCCGGTATCAGAAAATTGTGCTCACCTCGTGGAAAGGAGACTATTGGCTCTACCTAAACAGCAACCAACAATTCAGCACCCGCGACGAAGTCATGTACCACGAACCCCTGGTACACCCCGGCATGCGCCTAAGCCCTTCTTCCAGAAATGTGTTGATTCTTGGAGGAGGGGACGGGTGTGCTGCCAGGGAAGTGTTAAAATACCCGGAAGTAGAAAAAATCACCCTGGTAGACCTTGATCCTGCAGTTACCGACCTGGCCAAAACCCATCCGGTGCTTACCGAGGTAAATCAATATTCCCTCGAACACCCGAAAGTAACCGTGCTGAACCAGGATGGCTATCAGTATATTGAAGAAACCGAGGAGTTCTACGACGTGATCCTGATTGACCTGCCGGATCCAAGAACGGTCGAGCTGAGTCGATTGTACTCGTATGAGTTTTATTCCTTGTGCAAACGGCACCTGAGGCCCCACGGGGTTTTGGTTACCCAATCCGGGAGTCCTTATTTTGCCAGTAAAGCGTTCCAATGTGTTCGCAAGACCTTGAAAGCCGCCGATTTCACTGTCGTTTCTCTCCACAACCAAATTGTGACGATGGGAGAATGGGGCTGGCAACTCGCGGTAAAAACAGGGTCAGAAGAAGCAGTCAAAGAGAAGCTGTTGACACTGGATTTTGACAATGTCCCCACCGCGTGGATCAATCAGGAGGCCATGCAGTTGATGACTTCGTTTGGAAAAGATATCTTTACACAACCAGGGGACAGTGTGCGCGTAAACAGGATTCATGATCCAGTCCTTTACCGCTACTACTTGAAAGGAAACTGGGATTTGTATTGATGGAAGCAGCAATCTATAACTTTCGCCTATGGGTAGAATGTACCCAACCAACGGTTCTCCGGGAGCGATTAGGAGAATTATTAGAAGCATCTGGCTTCACCATTCTCCAGAAAATAGATCACCATTTTTCTCCCCAAGGATACACTTCCTTATGGCTCCTGGCCGAAAGTCATTTAGCGCTGCATACTTTTCCCGAAGCAGGAAAGTCGTACCTTGAACTGAGCAGTTGCAATGAAGAAATGCTGGAAAACTTTCGAAATAAAATAGAGGAAGATCCAGTGCTAAATGAGTTGGGCGATTTAGCAGGTGACTGTAAACCGAAAACCGTAAACTGACAACCTAATACCTAACACCTATTTCCTAACACCTTATATTTAATTACCCAATGTCTTTAAAAGATACCATTAACCAGGACATCAAAACGGCCATGAAGGCCAAAGATCAGGCCGCACTCCGTGCATTACGGGCGATCAAAGCAGCAATATTAAAAGCGGAAACAGCTGAAGGTCAGAACGGAGCACCTATCTCTGAGGACGTTGCCATGAAAATTGTCACCAAAGAAGCCAAGCAGCGACAAGAATCAGTGGCTCAGTTTACCTCAAACGGACGAGAAGATTTAGCAGAAAAAGAAGCTGAGGAATTGGCCGTTATTGAGCGATACCTACCTGAGCAGCTCACAGGAGAAAAACTGGAAGCTGCCGTAAAAGCCATCGTAGAAAAAGTCGGCGCCACCACCATGAAAGACATGGGAAAAGTAATGGGAATGGCTTCGAAAGAGCTTGCCGGGAAAGCAGATGGCAAGGCTATTTCCCAGGTAGTGAAGGCTTTGTTGCAGGGATAAAATTTGTTGCTTTTCTGAATCTTTTGGCATAATTTGCTCGTATTCACTTGGTAAACCATTTGTATCACAAGCAAAGCTTTAAGCCATGAATGAGGCAGATAACATTTCGTTAAATGTATTCGACCTGATTGTTGTCGGGGTAATCCTCTTTGGCATGTACAAAGGATACGCCAAGGGATTGGTCAAGCAAACAGTTGGGTTGATCGGAGTGGCCTTTTCGGCCCTGATTGGATTTCGTTTTTATTACCTGTTGGTTCCCTTCTTCGAAAACAATTTCTACCTGCCTGAGAACATCGTGCTCTTGCTAAGTTTTGCAGGGGTATTCACCATTACCTTGGTGGTCATATCTTTTGCCTCTAATACACTTGATGGATTGCTGACGAAAATGCACCTGGGAGGAATTAGCAAAGCCCTGGGAGCCCTGTCTGGAGGATATCTCTCGGCACTTGCACTGAGTGGCTTGTTATGGGCATTAAGTGTGGTAAATATTCCTTCTCGTGCCAGTGTAGAAGACTCCGTGACCTACCCACATATCCGGACCTTTGTGGTAGACAACCTGAAATATGGCTTGCAGGTATTACCCGTCGCCAAGGAAGCCCTAAATAAATTGGACAATGTTGTTCGAGAGGACCCCGGGCCTAACCCACCACCCCCTGCTTCCCCTACAAGACATCCCAAGCCAGATGCCATTCGGTGACAGGCGGGACAATTTTTTCAAATCATTTCTTACCCTGGGAGGGTTTAAGTCACTATGCGTATCCGAATAGAAACACCTGTACGGGGAAAACCAGCCGAAATCATGGCCCGGTTTGATCGGGAACTGTTTGAAGCCTTAAGTCCTCCCGGAGCAGGTGTGGAGATTGTTCAATTTGATGGCTCTCAGACGGGAGATCGTGTCCATATCCGGCTAAAGCTGCTGGGATTTATTGAGCAAGATTGGATCAGTGAAATTGTGGAGCATGGAGAGGATGATAATGGGGCCTATTTTATAGACCAAGGGCTGAAGCTTCCCTTTTTTCTTAAAGCATGGCGACATGAGCACAGGGTGTTCCCCAAGAAAGATCATTCAGTCATTTTGGATAAAATCTATTTTGAGCCAAGCTCCATTTTATTGGCACCCGGATTATATCCGGCCTTATACGCCCAGTTTGCTGCTCGCAAGCCGATTTACAAGAAGTTTTTTGGGAAGGTGTGAACCACCAGAGCATTCTCTACAGTCCCTTTTGTTTTGCGTAATCCGCCCAGTTCTTATAAGATTTTTTGTCCGAAGAAAGGTCGCCCTGAAAGTAATGGCATACCGCTACGCCCAATGCATCCGTAGCATCCAGCAGTTTGTCATCATGTTCAAAGTTGAGGAGCTTTTCCAGCATACCCGCTACCTGTTCCTTGCTGGCATTTCCATTGCCGGTTACAGCCATCTTGACCTTTCTGGGCGCATACTCATAGATGGGCAAATCATTGACCAACCCGGCAGCCATCGCGACTCCCTGAGCCCTCCCTAATTTGAGCATGGCCTGTATGTTTCGCCCATAAAAAGGAGCTTCCAGGGCCATCTCCCCAGGTTTGAACTCCTGAATGAGGCCGTTTATGCGTTCGAAGATTTTTTTCAATCGTTCCGGGTGAGGGGTGTTCCCCTTGGATAGACGAATCAAACCATAATGAACCAATCGCATGCGTTTTCCTTCGCACTGAATCAGGCCATATCCACTGATCTGGGTTCCTGGGTCTATTCCGAGAATGATACGAGGCTTCACCAATGATGATTTTTGCCTATTTTTGACGTGATGAGCAATATACGGAATATTTCCCTCCTCATTACTTGTCTTTTGCAGTTTGCTATTGCGCAGTCTCAGCTAAGGGTTGATCTGGTTCCGGTGAAATGGTACGAACAACAGCTTAGCGGTTACCGGATAAGTTATCCAATTGCCCAGCAAACCGTCCGTGATGCGTGGAAGCAACGCCTTTCTGCCAAAGGCGCAAAGCCCCTGGAGATAGGGGACCGGATGGTGTTTGAGCAAATATCCTATGCGCCCATTTCAACCGTTCAGCCCCTAACCTTTCTTTTCACATTCGAGCAAATAGAGGGGGTGCTCACCCGGCAGACCCTTGTGGTGATGTATAACCATCAAACGCCTATAACTCCGAAGGCCCAACCCGATTTAAGTTTGCGGTTACTCCTGGAATTAGCATCCGTAAGTCGTGAACTTTCAGGTCGCTCCCTGGAATATGACCACCTGTTTGAAGGCATGACCCGCTCACGGGTGTGGAATCTTTACCGGGACAGGCGGGATGCCACCCTTAGCCAACAAATGGTGCAGCGTTTACCTGAACGAATTGGGATGGAAGCAGGAGATATCTTGCTAAATGGAAATCCATTTGATACCACGACAAGTCCCAGTTTTGTAGAGGAAGATAAGGTTGCCCAATTGGTAGCAGATCGGTTTCGCGCCTACGTCGTTCCTGAAGTCAATTCGCCGTTTCTGCAGGAAGAAACGGTGATTGCCAGAGATTCCCTTCACACTGCCCTGGGATTATTGAGTTTCACCAAAAGTCAACTGTATGCCCAACAGCAACGGTCAGATTCGCTCCAGCGAGCACTGGTCAGCCGAAATTACGTTCGGGAGGTCGTTAAGCAAGAGACGCTGCCGGGTGAAATTCCTAGGTTTAATGGTGCCTCAGCAAGCCAGGTAAAGGAAGATTATTTTGCCACCTGGATTCATCTTCCTGAGGCAGACAGCCTTCAACCATTCGTTCCAGGGATTGGGTATTTGTGTCCGGTTCAGAAGGAAGAAGCTTTGAAACGGATTGTGCTGTATTTTCAGAAACGGCAAATGATCCCTGTCTCCATTGAACCCTTAAGGTACCTTGGACTGGAGTGGGCGGTCTTGGGAGGAAATGATTTTGAACTGTGGATAAAAATGGGAACTTCCTCAAAGAAGAATTGCCTGATTCAGGTAGCCGCCAGATCTGCTTCAGGGGAATGGAAGCAATTCAGCAAGGCACCAAATGCTTCAGAAGCTGTGGCACGCTTGCTCAATCAAGCTGTAAATGGGGGTAATTAATCTGAGATCTTTTTCGAGATCGCAATCACCTCATCGTCCTTCTGGCCATCTCGATCATAATCGGTGACGCTTTTGAATTGAAAGTGAGTGGGACTAAAGGGATTAATTTCTTGCTTTACCACCAAAGGGTTGGGGTAAACCTCCTGGTAGGTAAGCACATTTCCGGTCACAGACCACTTTCCGTAAGGCTCAAGGAACACAGAATCTTCAAGGGTTCTGTAAATCGCTTTGTAGGTGTGATCTGCCTTTAAAATGGTTTGGATGGGTTTCATGCCCATGGCCGTTTCCCAGTCTTCCGCTCTTATGGTCTGGGTGACGGTAGAATCTCCATTGAGCATGGTGTACACGGTAGCCACCATAGAAACTGATTCCCAGGTACCGATTAGTTGAGATTCCAGATCAGGATTAGGGAGAGCTGTGGTGAGCGGTGGCTGAGTAGTTTGAGGTGCAGCCTGGGGGACACTTGCCGTTTTTTTCGGTTTGTCCTCACACGCCATCAGGCAAAAAATCAGGCAGAAGCCCAATCCCCACATAATTGGTGTCATTGATCTCAACATAAGTCAAACAGTTTGCATACGATTTCTCATCCATTCTGCCAATGCACGTATCACTTCTTCTCGCTCCGCTTCATGGTGCATTTCATGGTATAAATCTTCCCAGGGCGTAAAGGTGACCAGGTCCGGTCGTTTTTCGGCTAGTTCTTTAGAAGCATGGAAGTCGGTGATTTTATCTCCAGACCCATGCATAATCAGGGTGGGAAGTGCCAATTGATCTGCATGTTCCAGGGCGTAAATCCCCGCATCTACTGTTCGAAGAAACAAGACCGGACTCATCATGTCATGAATAAGCGGATCATTTGAGTATCGTTCTACTTCTTCCGCCAGGCTGGAAATATTACGTGCATCCAGTTTGGTTGACTGGGTAAAAGAAGGGTAGAGGTTGACCATGATTTTGGCCAGGAAGAGGTCAAATTTGGAAGGCTCAAATGCCAAACGGAGCCAAGGCGCTGATAAAATCAACCCACTGATTTCGGGCTTCCTGCGGATTGCATAGTTAACCGCAAAGTTGCCCCCCATGCTATGGCCAAACAGGAATATGGGCTTGTCCGGATACCTTCTTTTCGCCTCCTCAATCAACTGTGCGATTTGGTCCATCATGGCCTCATAGCTAGGGGTATGCCCTCGTTTGCCGCCAGACTTTCCATGCCCGAGTAAGTCAAACGAAATCACTGCCGTACCACGTTCATTGAGGCGATCTGCCACTTCGGTATACCTGCCACTGTATTCGCCATGGCCATGAACGAGGCACATGACGGCCCGTACCGGGGGAGAAGGTTCCCAACCTTGACCAAAAAGAGATTCTCCAGTTGGGGCTTTCCAGGAAAAAGTAAATTGTGGCATGTGGAGGCTGATTGGATTGGAAAATTAGGAGGATCAGGTCATGTTTGTGTACCTGTTACAAGTGCAGGTTTCGGGAGAATGTACTAATTTGACCGAGTAAACTATTTTATCAAAATTAAGGATAATTCCCCAAAAGATGCTACACATCATAGACCTTCATTTTCAAACAGAGCAGACCATTGCAAGTTTTGTGGTGGAAACCTCAGCAGGCCCTGTCGTCATAGAAACTGGTCCACATTCCACTTTTCACCATTTGGAAGAAGGATTACATAAACTGGGCTACCAGGTGTCAGATGTGAAGCATGTATTCCTCACCCACATTCACTTTGATCATGCCGGAGCTGCCTGGGCATTTGCAAAAGAAGGGGCCACCGTTTATGTGCACCCGGTAGGGTACAAGCACATGCTGGACCCCACCCGGCTTTACAATTCTGCCAAGCGGATTTACGGCGATCAGATGGAGCCGCTTTGGGGCCTGATGGAGAAAATCCCGGAAGAGTTGCTCATTTCTGTGGAAGACAAGCAGGAATTTCAGGTGGGTGATCAGAAGTTTACCGCCCACTTTACCCCTGGACATGCCAATCACCACATTGCCTGGCAGTGGGGCGGAACCATATTCACGGGAGATGTGGCAGGCGTAAAAATCGGAGAGGGGCCAGTGGTAGCCCCTTGCCCTCCGCCGGATATTAACCTGGAAAAATGGCAGGTGTCCATTCAGCTTTTGCGCTCATTGAACCCCCAATATTTGTACCTGACCCACTTTGGTAAAATTACCGAAATTGGTCCTCACCTGGATCAATTGGAATCCGGGCTTCAGGATTGGGCCAATTGGATCAAGCCTCATTATGAGGCGGGCCGAAAGCCAGAAGAGGTCGTCTCGGAATTTGAAGCCTATGCAGCAGAGGGACTTCGGGCAGCCGGGCTAGATGACCATGGATTGAAAATGTACGAAGCTGCTAATCCGGCTTATATGAGTGTGGCGGGGCTTATGCGGTATTGGCATAAGAAGAAGGAAGCAGAGCAATCTGTGTAATTGAGAACAATTGCTGGGTTGATCTGCTTTAGGACAGGTATGAAATCAACCTATTTTTTCAAGAAGTGGAAGAAAACAGCCCCGCTAGGGTTACTCCTGATCGGTACAGGGTTTAGCGTGGCGGGAGAAGCTACGCTCATGAAAGGTGCTGGGGCCGAATGGTGGCAGTGGGTTAGCATGGGCACCCTGGGGTTGGTCATCTTCAATGCAGGGCTTTCCGTATTTGGAGATGCCATCAAGCTGAGGACGTTGTATGAGTGGCACCGTGACCATGAATCTGCCAGTTGAATCGCGCTGATTGGTTGTGATTTTGGCAATTTAGCAGTTGTTTTGCAGTCGATTAGGGCCAGCCTGTTCTGCTGCGCTCCAGGAGATAAAGAATCGATCTCCTGTCACCTTAATCTTATGTGATTAATGTCTGTTTTGATTACCAAGCGCTTCAAATTCGAAGCCGCTCATTACCTTCCCGGTATGCCAGAAGGCCACAAATGTCGCCGGGTTCATGGCCATAATTTTCGCCTGGAGGTAAACCTCTTGGGGGAAGTTGATCCCACCACCGGAATGGTGATGGACTTTGGAGAAATCAAGGAAATTGTCAATCCACTTGTGGACATGGTCGATCACCGCCTGATCAATGAAGTGGGCGAAGAGAATGAAATCCCTTTGCTGAAACAGCCCACGACTGAAAACATGGTGAAGTGGTTTTTTGACGAGATACAGCCCCGGATTCCTCAATTGTACAGCATCGTGATCCACGAAACCAATCAGAACAGTTGTGAATATCGAGCACGTTGGTAAGCGAAAGATTCGTTCGATCTTTCATATAAAAAAATCCGTATATTTATTAACTTGACCACTGGTGAGAAAGATCAATATTGCTATTGATGGCCACGCAGGATGCGGCAAAAGCACGACAGCTAAGCTGGTGGCCAATCGCTTAGGATATACCTACATTGATTCAGGTGCGATGTACCGTGCGGTAACCCTCTTTTTTCTTCGTGAAAATGTACCATTTGACCAGGAAAATGAGGAAATGATCGCTGCTTTGGAAAATATTCACATCACGTTTAAACCAAATGGACTCGGGTTTGGCAATTATGTGATATTGAATGGGGAAGAGGTTGAGGAAGAAATCCGTTCGCCCAAAGTATCGGGACATGTCAGCCAGGTTGCTGTGCATGCAAGGGTTCGGGAAAAAATGGTACAACAGCAACAGGAGATTGGCCGTAAGAAAGGCGTAGTGATGGATGGGCGTGACATTGGAACGGTGGTATTTCCAGACGCAGAATTGAAAGTTTTTATGACTGCCTCTATGGAAAAGCGTGCTACCAGGCGACTGGACGAGATGAAGAGAAAGGATGCGAACACCTCGTTGGAAGATGTAGTAAACAATTTAGAAGAGCGTGACCGCATTGATTCAACCCGTGAGGTAGCACCTCTTACGCAGGCTTCGGATGCCCTGGTGGTTGACACGAGTGACCTAAGTGTCCAGGAGCAAGTCAATAAGGTAACAGAACTGGCCATTGAGCGTATTCACAGCAAATAGTCAGGAGGCCCAGGCCCCCTAGTTAAAGGAAATAAACATGATTCACGTAGAAATCGATCAACATTCCGGATTTTGTTTTGGCGTGGTATATGCCATCGAAATGGCAGAAGACTACCTGGAAGAAAACGGCCAATTGTACTGCTTGGGGGACATTGTGCACAACGACCGGGAGGTACAGCGATTAGAGGCAAAAGGATTGAAGATCATTTCTCATGAAGAGCTACGTGAACTCACGGATGCAACCGTTTTGATTCGGGCGCATGGAGAACCTCCCGAGACCTATCAGATTGCCATAGAAAATGGACTGGAACTGATTGATGCTTCCTGCCCGGTGGTGTTGAAACTCCAGAACCGGGTCCGCCATGCCCATGATGAAGACCGTCAAATCGTCATTTTGGGAAAGCGTGGTCATGCTGAGGTGAACGGCCTTGTAGGCCAAACCGACCAGGAAGCAATTGTGATTAGCTCAGAGGAAGAGGTAGAAGGCCTCAGCTTTGAGAAGCCTATTTCTCTTTTCAGCCAGACCACCAAAAGCACTAACCTGCTCTACAACATTCGCGACCGGATGGCAGATCATACGGACGACCTCAAGTTCAATGATACCATCTGCCGTCAGGTAAGCAACCGGGAGCCAGAGCTGAAAAAGTTTGCGGCCAAGCACGATGTGATCGTCTTTGTTTCCGGGAAGAAAAGCTCCAACGGTCGCGCCTTGTACGGAACGTGTAAATCTGTTAACCCACGGAGCTATTTTGTCTCCGACGCAGAGGAAATCGATTGGGCCTGGTTTGCAGGCAATGAGCGAGTAGGCATTTGTGGGGCAACCTCTACGCCCATGTGGCTCATGGAACAAGTTGCTGGTGTCATTGAGTCGCGATTTGCTGAGCCTGTGGCCTGATTTCTCCTAGCCATTCAGTTTCTTATGGCCCTTTTGACTCGGTGCCTTAATTCAGGAATTACTTCTGCTTCAAACCATTTATTCTTTTTGAGCCAAATATTATTCCTTGGTGAGGGATGAGGCAGCGGAAAGAAATCTGGAAGATATCGGCTAAAATTTTTTACAGTTTCCGTCAGTGTACGGCCCCTTCTCTTGTGCAGATAATAGGATTGCGCATACGCTCCAACCAGCAGCGTTAACTGAACCTCCTTGAGTTCCTGCCACAGCAGGTCATGCCATGTAGGCGCACACTCTTTCCTGGGAGGCAAATCTCCTGAAAGGCCTTTCCCCGGATAACAAAATCCCATGGGAATGATGGCAAATTGCTCAGGATCATAAAAAGTCGTTAAATCTACTTCCAGCCATTCCCGCAGCCGCTCTCCACTTTTGTCGTTCCATGGGATCCCTGTTTCATGTACCACGGTTCCCGGGGCCTGGCCAATGATGACAATTTTACTGGTTGGGTCGGCTTTAAGTACTGGACGAGAGCCGAGCGGTAAGTGAGCTTCGCAGATGGTACAGGCTCGTATGCGGGAGAGGAGAGGTTTCATTTTTGAAGATATCTATATGAGGAAAACAACAAAAGAATTATCTGGATAATTGGCTTTCAAGGTTTCTATGTCATTTATCCTTTTAAGCCATAAACAAACAATGGGTGCTTTACGAATTAATGACAATACCTTACAACCGTTATAGCATCGGGCTTTTCGAATTTTTTCAAAATCGCCCTTTCGTGTAGTTGCAGGTAAAAATATTTACCAGACATTTGACATGATAAGGCTTTCGACTTTCCAAAAACAATCCTTGCTCAACCGACTCATTGTAGCCATTGGGATTTCCTCCTGCGCTGGCGTATTGCTCATATTGGCATACTTGATAGTTGGCACTTCAGAATCGTATCCACAAGGCTTTGATGCTGGAGACCGCAACGTAGATATGGCAAACTGCTGGACGTTTTCCTCCGTTGCTGTGAGAACTGCTAATGGAAACGGAAACCTGATCAATGGTCCCAGCGCACGGACAGGACAGCTTACCAATATGTCTAATCCCCAAAAGGTGGGCACTCCTTGTTCCAGGTTTACAGGGACCGGGAGCCTGGAATTTACCCATTATGTGCACTCTCTTTCAGGTAGCTCGCTTAAGCAGTTGGATGTTGTTGCCATTGATCAGTCTACCCTGGATGAAGTCACGCTATATGCCCACACATACACAAGCACCAGCCTGGTCAATGTTTCAGTCCCAATTACCCTAAATGGAGACTACAAAATCGAATGGCGTTGGATTGGTTCAGGAGGAATTGGCAGAGGATGGCTGGATGATATTTCTATTCCAGGGCAAAATATTTCGGTGCCCGGAAGTGGATGTGTATGTAACAACAGCTCTTTGCCAGTTGAATGGTCTTATTTCGACGCTAAAATGGCTCAAGAAGAAGTTGCCCTTACATGGGGGACCTTGAAAGAGATGAATACGGATTATTTTGAAATAGAACGTGCGTTAGATGGATCAGCATTTGAAGCGGTTGGTCAAGTAGCTGCGGCAGGCAACAGCAGCTCCAGCCAGGAATATTCCTGGTCAGACCAGCCTATTGTGCCAGGTGGTACAGTTTTGCAGTACAGGCTAAAGCAAATAGACCAAGATGGAAAATACAGCTACAGCAAGCAGGTAGAAATCGTTACCAGCAAGAGGGAGCAAGCAGACATAAAAGTGTATCCCAACCCCACAAATACCGGGGTAAATCTGAGGATCACAGCACCTGTAAACGAGCTGGCAGAAGTAAGGATCACCAATATGAACGGAGTGGTGATGATGAATGAACAAATTTCCCTGGACGGGACAGAATTCTCATTACCAGTTGATATAAGCCAATGGGCCGCAGGCTACTCTACCCGACGGTTTTGAGTTATAGGTAAAAAGATCGAGGAAAAGCACAATTTTGTGGTTCCTACACAACAAAACGGCTTTTCCCCATGGAAGTAAATCCATTCACAAAGATAGTAGAGTTAGTACGCAGTTTCCAAGTGGTTTGGCATTTAGACCGCCAGCGTTTTTTGGTTGACTTAGTTCGTTCGATGATTGTCTGTCGGAGTGTTGTTTTCAGCGAACTTGCAGACAAAATGGATCGACCAGCCCAACCTATTTCTATAGAACGCAAGATCCAAGACTTCTTCTTGAAAGTTAGTTTTGACTATCAACACCTTCTACAAGTATTACTGGTCTTTATTCCTGCTGGTAGAAAGCTCACCCTGAGCATTGACCGAACCGAATGGGACCGAGGCCAGCATCAATACAATATTTTATGTGTTATTGCCAGCATTGGCAAGATGGGCGTACCGCTTTATTTTGAATTACTCGACAACAATAGTGGCAACTCAAATCATCAAAATCGTATTCAACTCTTCACATCCTTACTCAAACAAGTAGGAAAGGATCGTATTGAGCTAGTGGTTATGGATCGCGAGTTTATTGGTCAAAAATGGCTCTCGTGGCTCAAAAAGGCACATATACCATTTTGTGTTCGTGTCCCCAAAAATCATAAAATCACCTTTTCTGATGGTAGAGCTCTTTCGGCCGAAGAACTACTAGCTGAGAACGACGGCTATTTTATCGGCAGTGATTTGGTGGTAGACGGTGTCGTGGTTGAAGTATCAATTAGCCGAACCAAGGATGGAGACTTACTCTATTTTATTGGAACAATTCCTGCTAAAACACTCAAAAAGCAATACAAAAAACGATGGACAATTGAGGTGTTTTTTCAAGCCATCAAAGGACGAGGCTTTGACATCGAAAAGACAGGCCTCAGGTCGGATGAAAAACTTCGTAAACTCTTTGCAGTCGTAGCACTAGCTTACACCCTCTGCTGGGCATTAGGAGTTGAACACGGAAAACTTAAGCCGGTTAAGCCCAAAAACCATGGGTACCCGCAGTATAGTATTTTTAGAAGAGGGCTCAACTTAATCAGAGAAGCTTGCAGAAATGGGGATATGAGGATCATTGAGAGACTCTGGGGAGTAATTTTAAGTCGAGCCTATCCAATTGATACATAACCGTCGGGTAGAGTA